>NZ_JBFUIL010000004.1:0-374192 GCF_056401895.1 Sphingomonas sp. P4_D12
ACGTCACGGTCACCGCGGGCGATGTCACCTCGACCGGCAACACCGCGATCGTCGCGCAGCAGGCTGATGCGACCGGCGCGGGCAGTGTCGATGTGACCGCAGGCAACGTCTCGGGCACGACCGGCATCTTCGCCAACAACATCGGCACCGGCACGCTCAGCGTGACGGCCAACGGCACGGTGACGGGCACGTTTGCCGAGGGCATCAAGGCGACCGGCAACGATGCGGTGACGGTGACCGTCGCCGACGCGGTGACGGGCGCGACCAACGGCCTGACTCTGATCGGCGGCACCGGCGGCGCGGGCAATATCAGCGTGACGGGCGCCGGTGGCTTCTTCGGCGGCACCGGCGACGGCGCCAATATCCTCAACAACGGTTCGGGCACGGTCACCTTCAATATCTCGGGTGCGAGCGGCTCGACCGCGGGTAACGGCATCATCGTTCGCGATACCGCGGTCGGTGGCGACATCAGCGTCACCACCGGCGCGGTGACGGCACTGGCGGTCGGCAAGAACGCGATCGACGTGCAGAGCGTGTCGAACACCGCCAACGTCACTGAGGTGGCCAATGGCGATATCCAGGCGGGCAATGCCGGCATGGTGGCCGCGATCTTCCCGGCGGCGGCGACCGGCAATATCGACGTGACCGCGAATGGCGCGATTACCGCGCGGTTCGGCATCGACGCCGAGAATTTCGGCACCGGCAATACCACGGTCACGACCGTCGGCCCGGTCAACGTTACCACCGGCAAYGGCATCTACGCMCAGACCTCCGGCGGCAACGTCACGGTCACCGCGGGCGATGTCACCTCGACSGGCAACACCGCGATCGTCGCGCAGCAGGCTGATGCGACCGGCGCGGGCAGTGTCGATGTGACCGCAGGCAACGTCTCGGGCACGACCGGCATCTTCGCCAACAATTTGGGCACCGGTACGCTCAGCGTCACCACCAACGGCACGGTGACCGGCACGTTTGCCGAGGGCATCCGTGCAACCGGCAACGACGCGGTGACGGTGACCGTCGCCGATACGGTTACCGGTGCGACCAACGGCCTGACCCTGATCGGCGGCACTGGCGGCGCGGGCAACATTCTCGTCACCGGTGCCGGCGGCTTCTTCGGCGGTACCGGAGACGGTGCCAACATCCTCAACAACGGATCGGGTACAACCACGGTCGATATCTCCGGCGCGAGCGGCTCGACGGCGGGTAACGGGATCATCGTTCGCGACACGGCCGCGGGCGGCGACATCAGCGTCACGACCGGCGCGGTGACCGCACTGGCGGTCGGCAAGAATGGCATCGACGTTCAGAGCGTGTCGACCGCGGGCAACCTCACGATCGTGGCGAACGGCGACGTCCAGGCGGGCAATGCCGGCATCGTCGGCGCGATCTTCCCGGCAGCGGCGACCGGCAATATCGACGTGACCGCGAATGGCGCGATTACCGCGCGGTTCGGCATCGACGCCGAGAATTTCGGCACCGGCAATACGACGGTGACGACGGTCGGCCCGGTCAACGTGACGACGGGTAACGGCATCTACGCGCTGGCCACGGGCGGCAACGTCACGGTCAATGCGGGCGACGTCACCTCGACCGGCAATACCGCGATCATCGCGCAGCAGGTCCTGGCGGGTGGCGCGGGCAATGTCGATGTGACCGGCGGCAACGTCTCGGGCACGACCGGCATCGTCGCGACCAACTTCGGCACTGGTACGGTCGGCGTCACGACCAACGGTACGGTGACCGGCACGGCGGCGGATGGTATTACGGCGACTGGCAACGACGCGGTGACGGTGGCTGTCGCCGATACGGTGACCGGGGCGACCAACGGCCTGACCCTGGTGGGTGGAACCGGGGGCGCGGGTAATATCAGCGTCACCGGGACCGGCGGCTTCTTCGGGCTGAACGGTAACGGCGCGTCGATCCAGAACAACGGATCTGGAACGGTCACGGTCGATATTTCGGGCGCGAGCGGTGCCACCGGCGGATCGGGTATCCTGGTGCGCGACACCAATGCCGGCGGCGACATCAGCGTCACCACCGCTGCGGTCACGTCAACCGATCAGAACGGCATCGACGCGTTCGGGAGCTCGTTCACCGGCAACGTCACGGTCGTGGCCAATGGCGACATCTATGGCGGCAATGCCGGCATCGTCGCGGGGCTGATCGGCACGTCGACCGGCAATGTCGACGTCACCGCCAACGGCGCGGTCGGCGGGAAGTTCGGCGTCGATGCCGAGAATTACGGCACCGGCAACGTCACGGTCACCACGATCGGCCCGGTCACCGCGACCACCGGCTATGGCATTGTCGGGCTGACCGACGGCGGCAACGTGGTAGTGAATGCGGGCAACGTGTCCTCGACCGGCGCCGCGGCGATCCTCGCCGAACAGATCAGTGCCGGCGCTGCGGGCACTGTCAGCGTGACCGCCGGCAATGTCTCCGGCACCACCGGTATCATTGCCCAGACCAACGGCACCGGCGGTATTTCGGTCAACGCGCTGGGCAACGTCACCGCGACCAACGGCAACGGGATCCAGGCTGTCAACTTCAATCCCGCGGCGAACGCCGGAACGATCGATGTATCGCAGGCGGCGGGCACCAAGATCACCGCGACCAACGGCAGCGGCATCTATACCGATAGCGGCCTGTCGACTGGCATGACGACGATCACGGTCGCGGGCGAGATCACCGCGGGCACGCCCGGCTATGCCGGCGTCTACGGCACGTCGACCAAGGGCGGCATCACCGTCAACGTCACCGGCACGGGCAAGATCGACCCCGATTACGGCATCGATCTCAGCACGGTCGACGGCCCGCTGGTGGTCAATAATGCCGGCCTCGTCACGGGTACGATCGACGGGGTCAGGCTGGTGGCGACCGGCACCGGAAGCGCCAACATCTCCAACACTGGCACGATCACCGGCGGCACCAATGCGGTGTTGATCAGCGTCAACAACACGCCGTCGACCCTGTTCAACAGCGGGACGATCAACGGCGCGATCAAGATGCTGGGGTCGACCGTCGCGACGTCGAACTGGATCAACAGCCCGACCGGCATCGCCAATCTGACCGGCGCGTCGAGCATCTCGGGCAATCTGGTCAATGGCGGCAACGTCAATCTGGGCGCCGGCAGCTCGCTGACGATCCTCGGCAATACCAACAATGCCAGCCGCGTCACTTTTGCCGGCGCGGGCACCTTCACGACCGCGGGTTCGATGGCCAATACCGGGATCATCAACGCTCGTAACAACCTCACCAGCAACGTTGTCACTGTCGGCGGCAATTATTCGGGCGGGGGCCAGTTCTGGGCCGACTACAGCACCAATACCGCCACGGCCGATCGCCTGAACATCGGCGGCTCGGCCACGGGCAACACCAATGTCACGATGAACCTGGTCGGTACGCGGTCGTTCGTCCCCGGCGGCTTCCTGCCGGTGGTGACGGTCGCCGGGGCAGCACCCGCTAGTGCCTTTACCTCCAGCACCGTGTTTCCGACCACTGGCTTCATCCTCGACAGCTTCGGGCAGAACCCATCGAACGCCCATCAGTTCGGCCTGATCCAGGCGGTCAATCCGACTGCCGCCGGGCTTGGCAAGCTCAGCTACATGGCGGAATCGGCGTCGGGCCTGCTCGACGATCCGATCAGCCCGTTCGTGACCAACCGGACCGATGTCGGCGGCACGCGGTTCAGCCTGTGGATGCGCGGCAGCGGTGGGCATAGCAAACAGACGATCAGTTCCTCGCTGACGGGCGGTGGTCTGAGCTACACCTCGACCACGCAGTTCCGCACCAGCCAGCATGCCGCACAGATCGGCGCCGACGTCTCGTTCGGCGGTATCGGCGGCGGCTGGAAGGTCAATGCCGGCGTGATGGGCGGCTGGTACGGCGCCTCGGCTCCGCTCGCGGGTGGCGAACGGATCAAGGTCGAGACGCCGTTCGTCGGCGGCTATTTGGTGGTCGGCAACGGCGCCTTCGAGCTCGAGGGCAATATCCGTAAGGAATGGCGCCATTATACGGTCGCCATGCCGTCGCTGTTCGGCACGGTCGGCACGCAGCGGATGCGCGGCGACGCGACGGCGGGCTCAGCCCGGATATCGTACCGGGTCGGCGGCAAGACCGGCTTCGCCGCGACGCCGTTCGCTTCGTTCAATTATGCCGACACCAAGATTGATCCGCTCGCCATCGACGCCTTCAGCGTGTGGACGCCGGGCAGCGATACCACCAAGATCGGCCAGGCCGGCTTGCGCCTGTCCTATCGCGGCGGATCGGAAGCGACGGCGACGTTCGAGCCCTTCATCAGCGCGGCGCGGATGGAAAATTGGTCGCGCAACGACAGTTCGAGCTTTGGGTTCGGAGCGCCGGTCACGACCTTCTCGCTCCAGACCAACACCTGGAAAAGCGCGATGCGCTACTCGGCGGGGCTGCTTGTCAATGCCCATGACAGTCGGGTCTCGGGCTTCGTGGTCGGCAATATCGACGACGACTCGCGGCTGCGCAGCTTCACGATCAACGCCGGACTGCGCTTCAACTTCTAACCGGTGGGGCATCGGCCGCGTCGTGTCTTCGGACACGGCGCGGCCGTATCCGTTTCTATTGGATATTGGATACAGTCATATAAATGACGTTCCGCCGGCGGTGAAATCCACGAGAGCGGCCGATCGTGACGAAACGTTGACTGCCTATCGTACCGTTTTCCGCCGGACCATCGTCGAGGCCACCGCCAGCGCGGCGATCGGGATGAGCAGGACGTAGAAGGCGATCGTTCCCTGGAACATCGCGAAGATATGACCCACGACGAACGAACCGGTCGTCCCACCGAGCGCCGAGAACACCACGATCAACCCGACCATCGCCGGCTGCTCCCGGGGCGCCATCGACGACAGGATCGCCGAATTGAGCGCCGGATAGATCGGCGCCATCATCAGCCCGATCGCCGGGAACAGGAAGGCAGCGATCGGCGCGCCCGCCCAGCTCGTCACCTGACCATGGTGCGCGGCGGCGAGCGGCAGCACGGCGACGATCAGCACCGCCATGCCGACGAGACACCCCAGGACGAGCGGAAACCAGCCGGTGCGCCGCACGATCACGCCAGCGCCCAGTCGGCCCGCGGCCAGGCACACCGCGAAGATCGATGCGGCCTGCACGCTCATCGGCGCGGACAACCCGAGCAATTCGCGGTTGAACGTCGGCAGCCACGATCCGATCCCCTGTTCGACCAGGACGTAGCAGAAGATCGCGGCGATGAAGCTGAGGCTCAGCGGCCGCCAGGCGAGCGCGACCATCTCGGCGAATTTCTGTCCCGGGCCCTGCGGTACGGCTGCGGGTTCGTCGACCGCGCTTTCGTCATAGGGCGTGACCGCGAGCAGGACCAAGGCGACGAGGCTGACCGCGGCCAGCACATAGTAGACGTTCAGCCATTGCCGGCTGCCCGGATCGGCGGGATCGATGAAGGCGGCAAAGATCCAATAGCCGCTGAGCACGCCGAGCATGAACACGCCCTCGATCACGTTGAGCAACGACGCATGCCGCGCGCTGTCGTCGGTCAACAGGCCGACGAAACTGTAGACCGATACCTTGGTCACCCCGAACGCGACGCCGACGGCGAGGAACAGCAGGCGTGTAGTCCAGAAACCCGGGAATAAAGGCATCGCCAGGCAGGCGACCGCCACCAATGCGAGCGCGACGATCATCGCGCGCCGCAGCCCGAAGCGCGGCAGCTGCGCCGCCAGTAGGAAGCTGGTCGCCGCGATCGACAGATCCTTGAACCCCTCGAGCGAGCTCGCCGCGACCTTGGTCACGTGGAACGATTCGATCGACTGCAGGATAACGGTGCCGACGCTGTTGAGCAGCACCGCGAACACGGCATAGGTCAATGCCAGTGCGACGATCATCCGGGTCCTGTTCATGCGCCTCCCCTGCCGGGATGCCCGGCTTATTGTCTTGACCATCTCCTATTATGAAATGCATATCATTGGCAATCGGGCGTTTGATCGCCGCATCAGAGAGGAATTGCGTGGGGCGGTCATTACCCGAAGCGTCTTTTGCTGACGTGCGATTTGCGCGCGACGCCTGGCGCCTTGCGGCGGACGGGGATTCCGCCCGGTCGGACCATGTTCCTGCGCTGTTTTCGATCGGCAACGGTTTCATCGGCATTCGCGGCCCGGGCGAGGCGGCGGAAGCGCCCAAAGTCTATCTGAACGGCGTCTATGAACGCGTGCCGATCGCCTATCATGAGGCGGCGCATGGCTATGCCCGCGAAAGCGATCTCCGCCTGGCGGTCGCCGATGCCACCCGGCCGGCGATCCTGGTCGGTGACGTGCCCATCGAAGCGCCACCCAGCGTCGAACTCGATCTCGCCCGGGGCGTGCGCACCGAGACTTTCGCTGGACCGGCCGGGATCGTGTTCGAGCAATTCGTCTCGATGACGGAGACCGCGTTGGTGCTGACGCGAGTCAGCTTCGCAGACGGCGCCGATGTGAACGTGTCGCCGACGATGACACCGCCGCCGGGACGCGGCGATCGGGCCGCCGATGTCGTCAACCATGGCGTTTACGATCCGCGCGTCGCCCCGGTCATGGCCACCAGCCCCTGGGTCGACCCGCAGGTTCATGACGAGCCCGGGGCCGCCATGCGCAGCGATCGGTTGCGCACGAGCGGCTTCGTGGTGGCGTGCGCGATGCGCGAAATCGGGCGTCGGACCGTCGGCGGCCAAGTGCAGATCGACTTCGCCTCGGGCTACCACGCCGGCACTGACGGGCAGGGTGTTGATGCGCTCATCGGGATACTGCGCGCCGCGGCCGAGCGAGGATATGACGCTTTGCTGGCCGATCAGGTCGCCTGGTTCGCGGATTTCTGGGCGGCGAGCAATATCGCCATGCCGGGCCAGCCCCATGCCGAACTCGCCATCCGCTTCGCTTTGGCCGAATTGGCGATGGCGGTCGGGCGCGACGGCAAGACCTCGATCGGCGCCAAGGGGCAGACCGGAGAGGGCTATGAAGGCCATGTCTTCTGGGACGCCGATCTCTACGTCATGCCGGTGTTCGCCTTCACCCATCCGGCGATTGCCCGGGCGATGCTGGCGTGGCGGATTTCCAAGCTTGCCGCCGCGCGCGACAATGCGCGGGCGATGGGGCACGAAGCGGGGGCGCTCTATCCGTGGCGGACGATCGGCGGGCACGAATGTTCGTCCTATTTTCCTGCCGGATCCGCCCAATATCACATCAATGCCGATATCGCTTATGCGCTGGAGACTTATCTGGCGGCGAGCGGCGACCGCTCGCTGCTCGCCGCCGGCGGCGCGGCGATGCTGGTCGAGACGGCGCGCATCTGGCTGGCGATCGGCTATCACGACGCGGCGCGCGGCGGCGCTTTCGTCATCAATCGCGTGACCGGGCCCGACGAATATTCGGCGATCGTCAACAACAACCTCTACACCAACATGATGGCCGCGAGGCATTTGCGGTTCGCCGCGCGCGAAGGCCTGGCGGCGTCGCTGATCGACGACGCGGAAGCCGCCCGCATGGTTCGCGCCGCTGATGCGATGCTGCTGGCATATGACGACGAGCGGCAGGTCTATGCCCAGGACGATGCCTATTTCCAGCTCGACCCGTGGCCGTTCGAGGCGACGCCGCCGGCCGCCTATCCGCTGCTGCTGCACGTCCATCCGCTCGCCATCTATCGTCGTTGCGTCTCGAAACAGGCGGATGCGGTGCTCGCTTTGGCGCTGATGCCCGACGCGTTCGATCCGGCGATGCGGCGGCGGATGCTCGATACGTACGAAGCCACGACCGTCCACGATTCGACCCTGTCGGCGAGTGCATTCGCGACCGCGGCGGCGCATGCCGTAGATGGCGCACGGGCCGCGCATTACTGGCGGGTCGCCGCGCTGACCGACCTCAACGATCTGTTCGGCAATACCGATCACGGCCTGCATATGGCGGCACTGGCGGGGAGCTGGACGACCCTGGCGATGGGTTTTGCCGGCATGCGCGTCGACGGTGACACATTGTGCTTCGATCCCGTCGAGATACCGGGGCTGCCCGACTATCGCTTCACCGTTACCTTCCGCGGTGCGCCAGTCGATGTCGCGGTGTCGGGCCGAACCGCCAGCGTGTCGGTGCGCGGCGATCGCACGGTCGCGATCCGCGTCGCCGGTGACGAGCTGGCTGCCTGACCATGGCGTTCCGCGCGGCGATCTTCGACCTCGACGGCGTGCTGGTCGACAGCGCCCGGCTGCATTTCGTCGCCTGGAAACGGATCGCCGATGAACTCGGCATCGCGTTCGACGAGCATGACAATGAGGCGCTCAAGGGCGTCGACCGCATGGGGTCGCTCGAGCATATCCTGGCGCTGGGCAATGTGTCGCTCAACCTCGCGGCGCGCGAGGAGCTCGCGGCGCGCAAGAACGGCTATTATCTCGACGCGCTGGCGACGATGAGCGATGCCGACATCTTGCCGGGCGCCACCGCTTTACTGGCGGCGGCCCGCGCCGCCGGACTGTCGTTGGGGGTCGCCTCGGCCAGTCGAAACGCGACGATGGTGCTGGAGCGGGCTGGGCTGTTGGGCTCGATCGATTTCGTCGCGGACGCCGCCAAGGTCGCGCGGTCCAAGCCTGCGCCGGATATCTTCCTGGCCTGCGCGGCAGGGTTGGGCATTGTGCCCGCCGCGTGCGTCGGGTTCGAAGATGCCGTGGCCGGGGTGACCGCGATCAAGGCGGCGGACATGGTCGCGATCGGGATCGGCGACGCTGCCATCCTGGCCGAAGCCGACTTGGTGTTCGCCTCCACCGCGGCGGTCGATCTCGACCAGGTGCTGCGGCTGACGCCGGCTGCTTCTCAGGTCTGACGAACGATCAGCCGGGTCGGGAGCACGCTTGATTTGGGCTTCCCGCCGTCGAGAATCTGCATCAGCTTTTCGACCAGGATCGCGCCGGCCAGATGGGTTTCCTGTTCGATCGTGGTGAGCGCCGGAGTGAAATCGGCGGCGGGCGGGATGTTGTTGTACCCGCACAGTGAATAATCGGCCGGTGCCTCCAGCCCCAGCTCGCGGAACGCGGCGACGATCGCGATCGCGGCCGTATCCGAGAAAGCGAAGACCGCATCGGGCGGCGGATTGCCGCGCAGCCATGCCAAGGTCTGCTGGTAAGCGGGCGCATAGGCCATGTGCTCGACCTCGAGATGCTCGACCGTCACTTCGGGATGCTTGGCGGCGACCGCGCGCAGGCCGTCGAACCGCATCCGGATCTCGGCATGCGCGACATTGCCGACGAACAGCCAGCGTTTCGCGCCGCGCTTGACGAACAGGTCGCCGGCCAATTGCCCGCCCAAACGATTGTCGCTGCCGACCGAGCAATAGGGTTCGGCAGGATCCACGCCGCCCCAGACCACGAACGGCGCGCCGGCGCGCGCGAGATCGCGCAGCATCGGGCCGCGCACGCCTTGGCCGAGGAAGATGAACCCGTCGGCGACGCGCGAGCTGATCAGGTCGAGATGGCTCTGCACGTCGGTGAGGTTGGAGGGCGAAAGCAACAAATCCTGGTTGCGCACCGATAAGGCTTCGGACACGCCGGCGAGCAATTCGAAGATGAACGGATCGGCGATCCGCCCGGCGCGATGCGAGCCGAAATCGAGCACGACGGCGACCGTATCGTTGCGCGCCTGACGCAGTTTCTGCGCGTTGCGGTTGATCGCATAGCCATTTTCGCGCGCGACGCGCAGCACGCGTTCGCGCGTCGCTTCATTGACCAGCGGGCTGTTGTTGAGAACGCGCGACACGGTCGGCTTCGACACATTGGCGAGCCGGGCGATATCCCCCATGTTCAGATCCATCGCACGTCGACGCAAAGCTCGGCTCCTCAATCAGCGGGCCGCCGGACAACCATTGAAACTGGTTTCCGACGATCCTCGACGATGCACCGCCCCCGCTCAGCGCGTCCAAAATAGGCTGGTCGCGATCCTCGATGCAACAAGCGCTTTACGCGATGACGGGATAAAGCGCGCCGCACGTATTTTGTGCCCTGATAGCGGTCTGAAATTTCGTTGCAGGCGCTGTGACATCTCTGCCACATCCGCCACCTATCTCCTTAGGCGATATCATTGATATATAAGGAACTATTATAATAATACGCTTATGTAACGGTGTATTGAAATGCAATTCATTCGTGTGTAGACCCCGTCCTCAGGCACTTCCCGAGCAGGAAGGCAGCGGCAGGAGAGGATCATGATGGTTTCGCGCAATCGCAATTTCGTTGCTGTGTCGGGGTTCGCGCTGGCGATTGCCTTGGCCCATCCGGCCGCGGCGCAGGAGACGCCCGCAGCGTCGCCGGCCGCCGATCCCGCGCAGGCTGCGGACACCGCGCCGCCCGCCGATCAGCCCGACATCATCGTCACCGGCCGCGCCGCGGGTAACGGCATCAACAAGCTCGAAGCCGGCTATTCGGTGACGACGCTGTCGGCGGACGATATCAAGCTCCAGGCGCCGAAGAGCTCGGGCGACGTGCTCAAGTCGATCCCCGGCGTGTGGGTCGAGAGTTCTGGCGGCGTCGGCACCTCCAACATCTTCGTCCGCGGCATCCCGAGCACCGGCGACGCGCCGTTCGTCACGATGCAGTTCAACGGCGTGCCGGTCTATGGATCGAGCAGCCTGTCGTTCATGGATCAGACCGGCATTGTCCGCCTCGACGAAACCGTCGCGGGGATCGAAGGCGTCAATGGTGGCCCGGCGTCGCTCTATTCGGACGGCCAGCCCGGCCTCACCACCAACCTCCGCCTGCGCGAAGGTCATGATCAGACGCAGGGCAGCATCGGCGCCTCGATCACCGACTACAGCGCCTGGCGAGTCGACGGCTGGCTCAGCGGCAAGCTCGCCGACGATCTCTATTATATGGTCGGCGGGTACGTGTCGCGCGGTGACACGGTGCGCAGTGCCGGCTTCAACACCGAGCGCGGCCAGCAGATCACCGCGAACATCACCAAGAAGTTCTCGCGCGGCAAGTTCAACATCTTCGCCCGCTACACCGACGATCACGGCGAATGGTTCCTGCCGTTCGCGGCGAACGTGCCCGGCATCGATCGCGGCACGTACAACCAGCTCAACCAATATACGCGTTACGCGACGATCATCTCGCCGGGCTCGGCGGGCAGCGGGGCGACCGAGCGCGTCGACCTGGCCGATGGCCGCGGCTGGAAGGGCGTCGTCACCGGCGCCAGCCTCGATTACGATTTCGGCGGCGGGATCAGTTTCACCGACCGTTTCGGCTTCACCAGCGGCACGCTGCGGACGACGGGCCTGGTGCCGCAGGGCGCCGGCGCGATCACCGTGGCCAATGCGCTCGCGACGGCTGGCAATCCCGGCCAAACGCTCGTCCACACGATCAACACCGGCCAGACGCTCGCGCCGACCGACTATGTGCAGCAATTCGGTTCGTGGTGGGTCGACAAGAAACTCCAGAACGTCTCGAACGAGGCGGTGGTCAATTTCAAGACCGGCCCGAACACGCTAAACCTCGGCTATTATTTCTCGCACTTCACCTCGGACGACGCCTGGAGCCTGGGCGGCAATCGCTGGATGCAAGTGGGCGGCTCGGGCGACCTGGTCGACCTCAACAACGGCGCATTGTCGGCCTTCGCCATTTCGGATCGCGGGCGCGCCACGGTGAACGCGATCTATGTGTCGGATTCATTCAACATCACCGACGCATTGCGCCTCGATGCCGGCATCCGCCATCAATGGACCGATATCGACTTCCATATCACGGGCAACGGCCTGCCCGATTCGGCGAAGATCAGCCGCGAGGCGACGCCGTGGACGGTCGGGCTCAACTATCGCGCGACCCGCAATTTCGACGTCTATGCTCGCGTCTCGCAGGGCTATCACTCGCCATCGTTCGACGATGTCCGCTCGCAACTCGGCAATACCGGACCGCGGCTCGACCTGAACTGGAAAGTGCGGTCGTACGAAGGCGGCGTGAAATATCGTGGCGGCGGGTTCGAAGCGGCGGTGACCGGCTTCTACGACAAGGTCGTCGGCGCGGTGTATAACGATGTCGGCGTGCCGCCGCAGATCGCCGGATCGAAGACCAAGGGTATCGAATTCGACGCGTCGTATCACAGCGCCAGCGGCTTCGGGTTCATCGGCAATGCCGTGCTCGAAGATGCCAAGACCGACACGCCCAACATCCCGGACTTCGACGGCAAGAAAGCGCAGCGTATCCCGTCCTATCAGGTGCGCTTCACGCCGACTTATACCGCGCGCTTCTCGGACAAGTCCGACATCACGTTCTACGGCACGTATGAAGCGATCGGGAAACGTTATAGCGATCTCGCCAATACCCAGTTGCTGCCGGCTTACGCCACGCTGAGCGCCGGGCTGCGCGCGAAGGTGAACGGCTACACGCTGCAGATTTCGGGCGACAACCTGACCAACTCGCACGGCCTGACCGAAGGCAATCCACGCTTCCTTGCCGGCCCGGGCGCTGCGCTTCCCGACGTGCGTCCGATCTTCGGTCGCTCGTACAGGGTGTCGGTCAGCTACGCTTTCTGAGCTGAACGGGTAATAGCGGAAGGGGCGGATCGGAGGACGCCATGTCGTCGCCCCGGCGTAGGCCGGGGCCGCGATGTTTTGATGCGGCCAACGGCCCCGGCCTCCGCCGGGGCGACGGTTTCTTTTTGCGGTCGGGCATCGCGAGGCCTCGTTCGTCGGACCGTGTCGATGGCGAGGGAGCCTGTCGCGCCATGCCGCGTTTCAGGGACGCCGATCGTTTCGATTCGGCCTATCACCCATCCCGGCGACCGCCCGTCGTCCCCGCACGGAGACCGACCGCATGAGCGACGATCTGTTCACTTTCTCCGGCCTCCATTTGCACCCCGACCCGTCGCGCACGGTGATCAAACCGTTCAGCGTCGATTATCCCGAACCGTTCCGCGATGCCGCGCATCCCCGCATGCGCACGGTGATCGAGCGCGTGCTGTCGCTCGATACGGCCAGCTGCCGCAAGGATTGCGAAACGGTGGTCGCGTCGCTGTCCGAGCGGCATCGCAATGTCGAGACCATATTGACGCGCCGGTTCGAGGCTGTGCGCGACAGCTTGCCGGAAGACGTCACGGCGAACCCGGAGCAGCAGCTGCTGATCGGTGCCTATCTCAGCGCCGAATATTCGTTCGAGGCGGCTGCCTTGTTCAACCCCAGTATCGTGTTGCGGATGAACCAGGACGACGCGCCGGCCGACGGCCTGAACTTCATCCTCTCGCTGCGCGGCATCGGCGAAGGCCATGTTTCCTCGGTCACCTTCCGCACCGGCAATTGGAGCGCGAGCACCGGTTTCCATGTCGACGATCCGAGCCCCTGGGTCACCTCGCCGCGGATCGAAGGGCCGGACGAGAGCGGCACGTCGGGCACGACGCGGATCATCTGCGAGGGGAGCCAGGAGCCGTCGGAAAGCGTCCTGTTTCCGATCACCGCCAGCCAGCGCCAGGGGATCGAGGATCTGCGCATGGTGCGGTTCACTGAAGAGGACGGTACGCCGAGCTTCCTCGGCACCTATACCGCGTTCGATGGCCGCGATGCGCGGTGCGAACTGTTCCGCGGCACCGGCGTCAACACGTTCGAGATGACGGTGCTCAAGGGATCCGTGCCGCAAAGCAAGGGCATGGCGCTGTTCCCGCGCCGTGTCGATGGCCGCTTCAACATGATCGGCCGCCAGGACAATGAGAATCTGTGGCTGATCGTATCGGACGACATCACCACCTGGAATGGCGGCACCAAGCTCATCGGGCCGCGCTATCCGTGGGAATTCATCCAGATGGGCAATTGCGGCTCGCCGATCGAGATCGACGAGGGCTGGCTGGTCATCACGCACGGCGTCGGCATGATGCGCAATTATTGCATGGGCGCCTGCCTGCTCGACAAGGCCGACCCGACCCGATTGCTTGCGCGCACGCCCGAACCGATCCTGCGGCCCAGCCCCGAGGAACGCAGCGGTTATGTCCCCAATGTCGTCTATGGCTGCGGCGCGATCGCCCATGATCGCACGTTGCTGCTACCGTTCGGAATCGCCGACAATTTCGCGAGCTTCGCCAGTTGCGGTGTAGACGATTTGCTCGCACGGATGAACTGAGGGACACCGGCTTTCCGGCGGCAGCGAATTGAGCCAGTCCGGATTGCGCGCACGATATTCGCCCGTGTCGTCCCTCGGACTATATCCATCGATATATTTACGGCGGCGGCACCGGCGTGAGAGGCTCGCATGTTTCGACCTGATGTCGACAAAGGGGACAGACATGGCACGTCTTGCTGCTTCGATCGCGGCCTTCGCCCTCCTGACGGGGATTCCGATGAGTCTCCAGGCGCAATCCGCCCAGGGGCTGTTGAAGTCCGGTAACGTCTATCACGCCGCGGTTTGCCCGGGGGCCGCGGGTCCGGGAACGGCACGTTGCCACGCGCGCATCGTCACCGACGACAAGGGCAAGCCGATCGAACGCGATGCGGCGCCCAATGTCGTTCCGTCGGGCTTCGGTCCGGCCGACTTGCGGGCCGCCTATAACGTCTCCGCGCAGGGCAGCAGCACGACGACGGTCGCGATCGTCGATGCTTATGGTTATGCCAATGCGGAGAGCGATCTGGCGACCTATCGCGCAACCTATGGGCTTCCCGCCTGCACCACCGCGAACGGCTGCTTCACCAAGTACAACCAGTCCGGCGTGAAGGGCAATTATCCGCGCCAGAATAACGGCTGGGCACAGGAAACCGCGCTCGATCTCGATATGGTCAGCGCGATGTGCCCGGGATGCAAGATCATCCTGGTCCAGGCAAATTCGGCGAGCTTCAGCAATCTGGCGGCGGCGGAGAACACCGCGGCGTCGCTTGGGGCGCACGTTATCAGCAACAGTTATGGCGGTGGCGAAAGCGGATCGCAGGCCTATGAATCGGCATACGACCATGCCGGCGTGGCGGTCACCGTCAGTTCCGGCGATAGCGGGTATGGCGTACAGTTCCCGGCATCCTCGCCGCACGTCATCGCGGTCGGTGGCACGACGCTGAAGCGCAACACCAGCGCGCGCGGCTGGGGTGAGACGGTGTGGGCCGGTGCGGGCAGCGGGTGCAGCACCATCTATGCCAAGCCCAACTGGCAGCTCGACGGTGGCTGCTCCATGCGCATGGAAGCCGATGTCGCGGCGGTGGCAGATCCGGCCACTGGCGTCGCCGTCTACGGACCGGGCAATGGTGGTAAGCCGACTTGGCTGGTCTTTGGCGGTACCAGCGTGGCGGCACCGTTGATCGGCGGCGTCTATGGCGCCAATGGTGGCGGGGTGACCTATGGTAGCAATCCTTATGCCAATACGGGCGCGCTGTACGATGTGACGTCGGGCAGCAACGGCAGCTGCGGGGGCACCTATTTCTGCACCGCTCGCGCCGGCTATGACGGGCCGACCGGCCTGGGCACGCCCAACGGCATCACCGCGTTCTAACGCTAGGGCCCAATGAAGTACTCGATTACCCTGCGTTCCTGCGAAAATCGGGAACACGGGGTAATCTGGTGCTTCGCTACCCTGGGCTCCTGCTTCCGCAGGAGCTCATCCCAAAGCGGTATGGCCGCATCATCTCAGCGCGGCATCATTGCGCTGGATGAAGCGTTTTCCTCAATGACGTCAGCAATGAAGGTCGGTCCGGTCTGAAGTGAGTCCCGATTGACGGGACCGGCGGCATTGGAAAAGCCGGTCCCCAGAATAGGTTACGGTTTCGCCGGCGTGTCGATCTTGATGTCGGCATCGACCTTTTTCGTGTTGCTGAGCATGTTCTGGCCAAACATCAGGAACAAGACCACGGCGATTACCGCGAGAACTACGGCGAGAAGGGCAATCGCTCCTCCACTACCGCCTCTCTCGATCACGGTCGTTTTATCATCGTCTGCCATTACGCCTCTCCTTTACTGCCACACGATAACCGGCGGGGCCGTTGCCCGGTTCCAACACTATGGATCTATTTTCCGGACATTGGCCGATCGGCGATGCTCAGAGTCTGCCAAGCAACAGGAGGATGATCAGGATGACGACGACAAGTCCTAATCCGCCCGAAGGCGCATATCCCCAATTGCGGCTATGACCCCAGGTCGGGAGGGTGCCGACCAAGGCGAGTACCAGGATGATTATAATGATCGTTCCAAGCATCATTCCGCTCCTGTTCTGATTGGCTAGTACAACCAGCGGACGCGATTGCGGTTCCGACCGTGACGCTGGCGCGAAGCGACCTCAGCTCTCGCCACCGCGCTTCTCGCTTATCTATGAAGCGGGCGTTGCCCAGTCGGCGATCAGGCCAGGCCAGGCGGGGACTCGTCGCCTGACGGCACCGCCGGTACATCATCATCGTGCTGCCCGAGCATCGGTGCCGCGAACGGTTCGGGACCCGGCGTGCGCGCGAATTTGATGGCGCGCACGACGCCGCGATAGCGGCCGAGCACGGGGTGCGCGATGCTCGTCACCATCCCCTCGGCGCGCACCTGCGGATGGTCGAACATTTCCTCGATATGGTGCACGGCGGAACAGGGCACCGCTTCGCCGAACACTTCCTCCCATTCGAGCGCGGTGCGCCTGGCGAGCGCGGCGTGCAGCAGCGGGACGAGCTCGGCGGCATGTTCGGCGCGCTTGCGGACGCTGTCATAGCGCGGATCGCGCGCCAGCGCCTCGAGCCCGGTCCGCTCGCACAAGGCGTTCCAGAAATGCGGCGTGTTGGCCGACAGATAGAGATAGCCGTCGCCGGTCGGATGGAGACCGGTGATCCCGCCCGATCGCATGTCGCGCGAGATGTCGTGCGCCTCGCCCTCGGCCTGGATCATGCGGGCCGACTGCATCGTCAGCGCGCTGCGGAGAAGTGAGACGCCGACATATTGCCCTTTGCCGCTGCGCTCGCGCTCGAACAGCGCCGAGGAGACGCCGGCCGCGACCAGGGCAGCGGCATAATAATCGACCGGCGAGCCATAAGTCAGTTCGGGCACCGGCGGCTTGCCCTGCAGCACGCACATCCCGGTCATCGCCTGGAGCACCTGATCGTACCCGGCCTTGCCGCGCAGCGGTCCTTCCTCGCCATAACCAGTGACCGCGCAATAGATCAGCCGCGGATTGATCTCCTCGAGCTGGGCATGCCCGATCCCGAGCCGCTCGGTCACGCCGGGGCGGAAATTGTGGACCAGCACGTCCGCCTGCGCGACCAGCGCCAGCAGCCGCGCGCGGTCGGCTTCGTCCTTGAGGTCGAGCATGATGCCGCGCTTGCTGCGGTTGACGCCGAGAAAAGCGCGGTTCTCGCCCTCGAGCGTGGAGGGGTAGTTGCGCAGATTATCGCCCGCCGGGGGTTCGATCTTGATCACGTCGGCGCCCTGATCGGCGAGCAGCGAGCAGCCATAGGGCCCGGCGATATAGGCGCTGAGGTCGAGTACGCCGATACCCGAGAGCGGCCCGCGGGGGCCGGTGCGCGCGGGATTGTCGAACGCGGACGGGGAAGAAGAGGAGGCGTTCGTCAAGGTCAGGTTCCCGGCTGGGTATAAGGGGCGGGGGCGAACAATTCGCGCTGCCAGCGGCGCGGGTCGTTCTCGACACGGCTGGCGACATCGAAGATCATCGTCGCCCGGCGGTTTTCGTCATAAGCGGGCCAGGCGGGCGATCCGGGCAGATCGGGGCGGCCGGTGCGGGCGAAGGCGACGAAACGCCGCTGCATCAAGCGCGACAATTTGTGTGTTTCCGGGCCATTGCCGGTCCAGGCAAAAGGCGCATCGAACGTGCCGAAGACGAGTCCGATATCCACGCCGTGGAACGCGCCGCGATCCGGGTTGGTCGGGGACTGGAAATCGACCTGGTAGACGAAGGCCGGGCGGCCGGCGCGGGCGCGTGCCTCGGCCTCGATGATCTGCGGCCGCCAGCTGCGGCCGTCGGTCGTCGCGGCGTAGAAGATATCCGCCGGAGAGGCAGCCGGCATGTGCGTGCGATAGGCGCCAACCACCGCTTCAGGCAGCAAGTCGACCGGCAGCTCGGCGGCGATGCGGTCGGGCAGGGCATCCCAGCTCAGCCCGCGCATTTCGGGTGAGGCGGGATCGGAGAAATCGCGGGTCTCGTCGCGCGTGCCGCCGAGCATCACATCGACGCCGAGGCCAGCGGCGTGCGCATCGGGCCAGAAGGGATGGCGCGTCAGCGATCGGCCATCGAGGACCGGGCCGAAATAGATCGCGCTGCGCTCGACCGGATCGTCGGCATCGAGCGCCTCGATCAGCGTCTCGACCGGCTGATCGAGCAGGCGCCGGGATTCCGTTTCCTTGATGCCCAAGCGGGCCAGATAGGCGCGGGCGCGACGCGTTGCGTGGACCGGACCCGACACCGTCACTTGTTGCCCGCTCATCGTGATCGCGCGGCGGAACAGGCCGCGTGCGACCGGCATCGCCATCAGGGTCGCGATCTTGGCGCCGCCGCCCGACTGGCCGATCAGGGTCACACGCGTCGGGTCGCCCCCGAACGCGGCGATATTATCGCGCACCCAGTGCAGCGCGAGCACGAGGTCGAGTTGACCGGCATTGCCGCTGTCGGGAAATGCCGCATCGAGCCGCGCGAGATAGAGATAGCCGAGCGCGTTGAGCCGGTGGTTGACCGTCACCACGACGACATCGCCCGCCGCGGCGAGTCCGCCGCCATCGGTGATCGGGTCGTTGGCGCTGCCATAGGCATAGCCGCCGCCATGGATCCACACGAATACCGGCAGCCGCACGCGAGCGTCTGGCGCGGGCGTCCACAGGTTGAGGAACAGGCAATCCTCGGCTTGCGGCCGGCGCTTGCCGCGCTGCGGACAAGCCGGGCCGGATTTGGTCGCGGGGATTGTCTCGCGCACCAGCGGTGCCGCGACGGGCGCCGCGAAGCGCCGAGCCTGGCCGTACCGGATGCCTCGGAACGAGGCGACGCCATCCTGCCGTCGACCCAGGAAACGTCCAGCGCGGCAGGTCACCAACGGATCGCCGGCCGACCGCGCCGCGCCGGTCGCGAGCAACGCCGCGCCGCCGGCGATCATCGCGCGCCGGCTCTGTGCAGGAAAGGCGTCTCCGGTCACGCGCCGGCCTCCGCATCGTCGGCCAGGCCGAGCCAGGTCAGTCGCCACGCGCCGTCGTGCCGTCCACCCGCGCGGTACCAGGGCTCGAACACGATCGGGGCGCGGCCTTCGGGCTCGAGGCGGACGGTATCGCCATCCGCGACCGCGACCGGCGCGCCAACGAACCGCACCGTCTCGCTGCGCTTGAAACCGTCGATCAATCCGGTCGCATAAGCGAGCGGCCCGCGCGTGATCGCGACGAAATCGTAGCGCATCACTTCCTGCGCCACCGGCTCGCCGCCCGGCGCCAGCGATTCCTGAACGTTACGCTGGACCGCGCGATGCAGCTTGGGCGGCATAAGCAGGTCGAGCATGATCATGTCGCCGGGTGCCCAATACCGCTCAATCCGCGCATAGCTGCCGGGCGTCGCGGCGATGCTGTCGTCGCCAACGCGCAACGTGGCGTGCTCGGCCCAATCGGGGATACGGACGTGGATCGCGAAATACGCCAGCGATGCCGGCGTCACCTCGATCCTGATCGGTCCCTCGAACGGGTAAGGCGTTTCCTGGCGAAGCCGGATCTTACCTACGTTCGGCAACGCGATGTCGGCGACGGACGCACCGAGCAGATTGACCGCCAGCCCCCCGTCGGCGGTCACGCCATAGGCGATCGCCGCCAGCTCCTCGAGCGCCATCGCGCCACTCGACTTGCAGCAGCGCCAATAGGTAGTGTGGGTGCGCCGACCGTTGGGGAAGGAATAATAGCACCAATCCTCGCCGTCGGGCGCCTGGGCGCCGAGCAGGTCGTTATAGGCGCTGCGCTCGATCTCCTGCGCGAAGGCGGCATCGCCCAGGATCACCAGCAACTCGCGATTGAGCTGGATCCAGGCCATGGTCGAGCAGGTCTCGACATAGGCTTCCGGGCTGAACACGCCGGCGGGGTTGAACACCTCGCGCGACCGGTGCGCGACGCCGCCCCAGGGTCCGCCGCCCAAGGTCAGGTGATGCGCGCGCACCGCGTGCCAGATATTACGGACGGCAGTGAGGTAGCGCTCCTCACCGGTCGCGCGATGGAGCTTGGCGAGACCGACCAGGTTCCACAGCAATTGATAGGCCTTGCCGGTGGCGATCTCCGACGGGTCGGCGCCGGCCAGCGCCATGCTCAGCAGGCGGTTGCGCGGCTCGCGCTCGGCCTGGTCGAGCACGAGGCGCGCCAGGTCGAGATAGCGTTGCTCGCCGGTCGCCAGATAGAGGTCGACCGCGGGATCGAGCAGCACCGTGGCCGACAGGCCGAAATGGTTGCCGAGATCGGTGATCGCGATCCCGTCCTCGCTCAGCGTCCGCCAGCACAGGTCGCCGATACGGCGGGCAGCGACGAGATAGCGATCCTCGCCCGCCGCTTTCCACAACTCGACCAGGCCCAGGATCAGATAGGAATGCGTCCAGATATCCCAGGTGCGTAGCGCCGGCGCGCCATCCCAGGTAACCGGCTTGGGCGGCTGCGGCACCATGAAGCGGCGCGCCGGCGCGTAATTGCCGAGATAGCCATCGGCATCCTGTTGCTCGATCAGATAATCGGCGACGCGCACCACGCGCGCCAGCAGCGCGTCGTCGCCGGCGCGCACCGCCGCGCGCGTCGCCGCGACCAGCCATTTGCCGGCATGCTCGCCATACCAATCGCCTTCCTCGTCGCGCGCCACGATGTCGGGGGCGAACAAGGCGATCGCCGGACTGTGTTCGTCGGTGATGAAGTGCGAGAGCCTGCCGGTGCGATTGGCCTCGACCGCGTCGCCCAGCAGCCCGCCCAGCGTCACCGCGCCGAGCGGGGCGAGGCGCATTGCCGGTTCAGCGATCGGCGGCACAACGGAATCCGATCCCGGCCGAGCGATCCTTGGTCGGCGCCATCAGCAGGAACTTGCCGTGCTCGTCGAGCCGATAGGCCTGGGGGAAATACCAATGCGAGGTCTGCGGCTGATAGGCGCTGCCGCCGCGCAGGACACCGGCGCGGACACGATCGTCGCGATATTCGTCGGTCCACTGCCAGACATTGCCGACTAGATCCATCACCCCGAACGGGCTCGCGCCGGCGGGATGTGCGTCGACATCGGCCGGCACCGGCATCGCGCGGTCGAGCGAGGGCGCGGGTACCGCCGCCTCGTCCCATTCATTGCCCCAGGGATAGGAACGGCCGTCGCTCCCTTGCGCGGCATATTGCCATTCCCATTCGCGCGGCAGGCGCTTGCCCGCCCAGTCGGCATAGGCACGCGCATCCTCGATCGCGACCCAGGTGACCGGCTTGTTCTCCCATCCGGTGGGCGGCGCGCCGTCCTGCCAATGGCGCAAGAAATTGCGGTCGTCGGCAGGCGCATAGCCGCTGGCGTCGAGGAAGGTCTTGAACTGGGCGTTGGTCACCGGGAAGCGGTCGATCCAGAAGGCATGGATCGCCATGCGGCGGCGATGATGGCGGCGCGGGCTGTCTTCCCAGGGATATTGCACGTCGACGCCGTCGGCGGCGTAACCCTCGATCTCGATCCCGTGCACCGCGAAGTCGAATTCGCCGGCGGGGATCGGCACCATGCCGTCGGGAGCGTCGGCGTGACGAGCGGTCGGCGCGATCGGCACGAGCTCCTGCTTGGCCGAACTCCAGCTCGCCGAAATCGAGGCGAGCGGGGTGGCGGCGCGGTCGCGCATCTCGACCAGGAAGGCGTCGAGGCCCGCGACGGTCTCGCCCTCGGCAACCGAGAGGATCGCGCCGAAGCCGCGTCCGGCGATGTCGAGCGTCAGGATCGCGCGCTCGCCATCGATCCGCGGATCAAGCGCGACACCGTTCCAGACATCGAAATAGCGCGTGCCCGCCTTGTGCGGCACCGCAAGCTGCTCGCCATCAATGGCATATTCGGCGCGGTTGATCAGCGTCCACAAGGTCTGCCCGTCGCCGGGAAAGCGGCTGGCGAAGATTCCGGCCTGCAATGTCCGCTCATAGGGCCGCCAATCGGGGCTGACGATCAGCGGCGCGAAGAAGCGCTGGACCATCGCCACGCGGCGCAAGGTCTCGGCGTCGCGCGGCGTGAAGCGGTTGACGAAGCCGAACACATTCTCCCAGGCGACGTAACCGACGCCGTTGAAAAAGGCGTGCTGCAGGTCGTTGGTCCGCGTGCGGCTCCAGCGGTTCTCGATATTGATGATGTGCCTGGGCTCGAGCCATTTGAGCTTGAGCACCGTCGGGATGCTCTCGTCGGGGACGCGCTTGGTCCAGCTCTGCAGGTTCCAGCTGAGGATATGGTCGCCCGCCTGCGCCGTCGTCTCGGGCTGCAGCACCACCGCGCCGCCGGCTGATTCGCACGCTTTGTGGAAGGCGAGCGGCACGCCGCTATAGGTGTCGCCGTTGATGCCGTCGGCGCCGGTCGCGGCGACGATCGCCGCCATCCGATCCCAGTCGGACGCGTCGCCCGGGCGCGTACCATTGTCCCACGGCATGGTCGGCAGGAACACCTTGACCCCGCGGCGGTGGAAGTCGGCGACTGCTTGCTTCAGTCCATCGATCCCGCCGGGGTGCGCGTCGACCAGGTCGAACTGGCTGCGGTCGTCGATCCCGATATTGGGATAGATATACCAGATGAGCACGCTGTCGATCGTGCCGAGCCGCGCCTCGAGATCGTCGAGATAGCGGTCGACCGTATAGCGGCCAGTGTCTGCATCGTAGAAATAACGATCCTCGACCATCAGCAGATGATGGACGAAGTTGGCCTGCGACCATTGCAGTTCGGGGCGGCGGTAAAGTTCGTCGTCGAAGCCGATCCGGATCAGATGCTCGCGGCGCCATTCGATCAGCCCCTGCACCCATTCGTCCGCGGCACCATCGGCGTCGATTTTCCAGCGGCCCATTTCCTGGAACGGCCAGCCGGGCACCTTGCCTGGCGTCGGCAGATAGGGGCCGGTGAGCGCGTGCGAGAATTTGACGTCGCTGGTCGTGCGGATCGGGTTGGTCATGGGACTTTCTTCAATTCGCTGCCGGGACCAGGCCACAATAAGCGGCGAGGTCGTCCTGACCATGCTGACGCGCAGTGGCGATGAACGCATCCAGTTCGGCGTGCGACGGGATGCTCGATTGCGCGCCCGCTTTGGTGGTGGCGAGCGCGCCGGCCGCCGCGGCGCGGGCCAAAGCGGCCGGCACGTCGAGACCGTCCGCAAGGCCCGCGGCGAGCACGCCGCAAAAGGTGTCGCCGGCAGCGGTGGTATCGACCGGCGTGACGGCGAAGGCTGGCTGGAGCGCGTAATGCTCGCCGATGCGTGCGCAGGCGCCGCGGCCGCCCAGCGTCACCACCGTGGTGGCGACCCCGGTGCGCGCTAGCCGCTCGGCGATCGATCCTTCGGCACCGACCAGCGCGCCAAGCTCGTCCTCGTTTACGACCAGCAAGTCGACTGCCGCGAGCAGGGCGGAGGGCAAGGCGCGTGCCGGCGCCGCGTTGAGGAGTACCTTGATCCCGCGATCGCGCGCGGCGCGAGCGAAAGCCGCAACCGTGTCGAGCGGCGTTTCGAGCTGCATCACCAGCCACGCGACACCGTCGAGATCGGGCAGATCGTCCGGGCCGAGATCCATATTGGCGCCGGGCGCGACGGTGATCGCATTCTCGCCCTCGTCGGACACGGTGATCAGGGCCGCCCCGGTCGATCGCGACGAGCGCCGGACGTCGAGCTCGACGCCAGCGCTGGTCAACGAACTCGCGATCAACCGCGCGAGATCGTCATCGCCGAGCGCCGCCACCATCCTCGTGCCGACGCCGCCGGCGCGGGCAGCGGCGACCGCCTGATTGGCGCCCTTGCCGCCGGGGAAGATCGCGAGGTCGCCGCCGAGCATTGTCTCGCCGGCCGCGGGAATGCGGGCGGCTCGGACGACGAAATCGGCATTGGCGGAGCCGGCGATCAGCACCGACGGTTTGGAGCGATCGCCCACGGCCCTTCTCGCCTCAGAAATTGCGGCTGAACGTCAACGACACCGTCCGTCCGCGGCCCGCGAAATAATTCTGATAGATATCGATCTGCGACGAGCTCAGGAAATAGAATTTGTTGAACAGATTCTCGACGCCGAGCGAGAAGGTGCCGACCTGATCGACGCGATAATTGGCCGTGGCGTCGAACAAAGTATAGCCCTTGGTATGCTCGTTGATCGTGTTGAGATCGCGGCTGAAGAGGTGACTGGCGCCGAACGAGACCGATCCTTGTGGGTTGAATTGCCACGAAATCTGGCCGTTGAGCTTGTCGGGGGCGATGTTGATGATGCCCAATTGGACGTCAAGCGGCGAGGTGATGCCATTGGCCTTGGTGGTCTTGCCGATGACGTGGCTGAACAAGGCATTCAACCGCAGGGTCGAGGTCGGCCGGAACTCGGCGGTGACGTCGATGCCGTAGATCTTGATCGGCTTGCGGTTGAGGACATAATCCTTGGTCACCGGATCGACCGACAGGCTGGAGCCAAGGGCCGACTTGGACTGGTAATAGGACAGGCCGAAACTGCCCTGCTTGCCGCGCCAGTTGAAGCCCACTTCCTTGTTCTTGAAGATCACCGCCTCGAGGTCGAGCAACCCTTCGACCGACTTGCCCGGGACGTTCACGTTGCGCAGCGGAATGCCGAAATTGGGCAAGGTGAAGCCCTCGCCATAAGTGGCATAGACCGAGAAGCCGCTGCCCAGCCGGCCGATCGCGCCGGCGTTGAACAGATCGTTCTTGTACTTGAGCGTGCCGCCCTTCACGAACACGCTGTTGCGATAGGCGGTGGTGGTATAGTCGTCGACCTTCACCCGGCCGTCCTCATGGCGCATACCGCCGCTCAGCGTGATCGGGCCGATCTCATATTCGAGCTGAACATAGGGGCCGAAGCTGGTGTAGTTCATCGGCGGCACCCAGACGCGGTTGGTCACCGCGAGATATTGCTGGGTCTGGTCGTGGACCAGGTCGACGCCGAACCGCAGTTCGAGCCCCTTCAGCAGGAAATCGGGGTGCGTGTACGAGGTGCGCAGGCCGTATTTCTTCGAGAGAATCTCGGACTGATCGTAAAGCTTGCCAGTCGGATCGATCTTCGGATCCTGCTTGTCGATCGCGTTGTCGCCGGGGAAACGCATCTCCTGCTTGGCATAATAAGCGGTCGCGACCAGGCTGCCGCCGACCAGATCCTTGTTGGTGTAATTGACCGCATATTGCTGGAAGCGGTTGAAGTCGGGCTTGAACAGCAATTGGCCGGTGAGCGGATCGACCGGCGGACCCGGCTCGGCCGTGTCGGGAATGCCCGTGGTCTGGTCCTTGCCCGCCGGGGGGCGGACGCCGGCGACATAATGATAATCGCCATTGGCGGTGAGCTTGAAATAGCTCGCCTCGGCCTCGAGCCGCTGCGAATCGTTGGCGCCGAAATCCTTGCCGACCTTGAGGAAGAAATCGATCTGCTTCGAATCGGCCAGCGAGCTCGACGCGCTGAGGCCAATACGGCGGCCTTTGGCGTCATAGGTGATGCCGCGGCTGAGATAGGAAGCGGCGGCGAAGATATCGATGGCGTCGGATTTGTGCGCGATCGTCGCGCCGACCTTCCACACCGAGCTGTCGTCGTCGAACTGGGTGCCGAAGCGGCCGGAGACGCCGAAATGCGTGCCGGGTTCGGTCGCGCGCTTGGAGATATAGTTGATGATGCCGCCGGCGGCGCCGATCCCTTCGGCCGCCGAGGCGCCGCCGATCACTTCGATCCGCTCGATCGTCGCCATGTCGGTGAAGGTCGCGTTGCGGCTGCCGTCGCGCAGCGGCGTCGACTGCGGAATGCCGTCGAACATGTAGAGCGCGGTGCGGCCGCGCATCGTCTCGCCCAGCGTGTTCATCGTCTGGTTCGATTCGGAATAGCCGGGCACCGAGCGGGCCAGGATGGCGGTGGCGTCCTCGGTGATCGTCAGCGACCGTTTCACTTCGGCCGAGGTGATGACGGTGACCGCACCGGCGATCTTGTCGACCGCCTTGGGCGAGCGGCTGCCGGTGACGACGATCTCGCCGCGGTCCTCCGCGCTGTCCTGCTGGTTGCTGGAGCTGGTCTGGCCGTCGAGGGGCGCAGCCGCACTCGCGGTCTGCGGTTCGGTCGCGGCGGCGGGATCGGGACCGGCCTGGGCAAAGGCCGGCAAAGCGACGCTCGACAGCAGAGCGGCGGCAAGCGTCAGACGCGCATGATTGTTCATTGGAAATCCTCCCCGGCGTATTTTTTCAGCAGCCTAAAGCGAGGCCGAGGCACGCAAAAGCGGCAGACTGCTGCGTTCACACCCAAGATTTTCTGTGGTTCTCCGACCCAAGCCTGGCTACGGTTCGGCTCGGTGAGACGACAGTTTTCCTGTGCTGTGAACGCAGCAACTATGCGCTTTTCCCGCGCTACAGACCGATCGACCGCATCGCGCAAGGTGCGGCGACATGGGAGGGAGCTGCGATGCGCAGCAAGTTGTTCGTGCCGTGC
Organism: Sphingomonas sp. P4_D12; assembly: GCF_056401895.1. NCBI lineage: Bacteria > Pseudomonadati > Pseudomonadota > Alphaproteobacteria > Sphingomonadales > Sphingomonadaceae > Sphingomonas > Sphingomonas sp. P4_D12. Next base: position 26,537 of record NZ_JBFUIL010000004.1, read on the forward strand.
TCGCGACCCGAATTCTTCGCCAAGGCCTTGGCGAGCGATGCCGACGCGCTGTCGTTCGATCTCGAAGATGCCGTGCCCGATGGCGACAAGGCGGCGGCACGCTCGCGGCTGGCCGAATGGTTGCGGTCGGACGCTGTCCTCTCATCGGCCAAGCGGATGATCGTCCGGATCAACGCGCTCGAAAGCCCGTTTTTCGCGGACGACCTGGCCGCGCTGGCCGGCCTCCGCGTCGACTGCGTCAACCTCCCCAAGGCGGGCTCGCCGGCCGCGGTGCGGATGGTCGCCGTGCAAATGGAATCGGCCGGCATCGCCGCCGGTTTGCTGGTCAATATCGAGACCCCGCGCGGGATTTCCCAAGCCGCCGGAATCGCCGGCGCGCATCCGCGGGTGATCGGGCTGCAGGTCGGGCTCAACGATCTTTTCGCGTCGCTCGGCGTGGACCGGCACGACCTTCGCCACGTCCATGCCGCGTTGTGGTCGATCCGGCTCGCGGCAGGTGAGCACGGGCGGCTCGCCTTTGACGGGGCGTGGCCCGATCTTGCCGATGACGAGGGGTTCCGCGCCGAGGCCGAGCTCGCGCGCAGCCTCGGCTATCCCGGCAAAAGCTGTATCCATCCGCGCCAGGTGGCGATCGCCAATGAGGTGTTCGACCAAGGCGGCGACGTGGCGCGCGCTCGGCGCCTGTTGGCGGCGGCGGCGGAGGCCCGCGCGCGCGGCCATGGCGCATTCCTGTTCGACGGCGCGATGGCCGATGCCCCCGCGGTCGCCGCGGCACGCGAAACGCTTCGCCGTGCGGGCGACGCCTGATGCGCGCGCTGCTCAAGCTGTTGCTGGCCGCCTGCCTGCTGATCGGAGTCGCAGGACCGGCTTTTGCCGAGCCGCCGATGTCGACGGTCGCGACACGGTTGCCGACGCTGCCGAGTTCTGGACCGGTCCTGCTCGCGGCGATCGATGGTCGTCCGGTAGCGATCGATATGGGCGGCAAGCGCGCATTCGTGCTGGGGCCGCGAGGTTGGTCGGCGGTATATGCGGGGCACATAGACTTTGGGCGTCTGCTGACAGTCATAAGCGACGGCCGCCGTACGTTGCTCATCGGACGCGGCGATGACGGAGGGGCTCAGCTGGTCGCCGGGCTCCATTTTTCGGGCGGTGACCTCAGGCTGCGCATCCTGCCGCCATTGCCGATGTCGCTCACGTCCGCCACTGCCGCTTTCGAACCCGACGCCGTATTGGTGGCCGGAACGGATGCCCGCGGCGCGGCGCATCTTCTTCGCCTCGACTGGACCACGGCGGACGCCTGGAAGCCTCTCGACGCCTGGCCGGGCGGCGGCGTGCCCGCCGCGCTCGCGGCACAGAATGGCGGCATCTTCGTCACCCTCGCGAGCGGCCAGCAATGGCGCTGGATACGGCTCAAGGGCTGGAGCGCGGGCGCGCCGGCGCCCGGCGCGATCGTTCCCGGCTCGGCGCGCGCGATCGGTCAGGCCTATCTGCTCTATCTGATCGGCGGCGCGAACGGCGCGGGCCTCTACAGCTACAGCGCGATCACCGACGCCTGGTCACCTCTGGGGTCGGTGCTGTCGCACCCGCCAGTCGCTGCCGTCAGCCAGGGCGACGGCATTCTGTCGGCTTGGCGCGACGGCAAGGGCCTCGCTTTCTCGGCGCTGACGCTCAAGTCTGCGCGCCAGTCGATCGCGCCGATCGATATGGCGATCATCGGCGTCTATCTGTTCGGCATGCTCGGCATCGGGCTGACCTTCTACCGGCGCGCCAAGCAGGGTTCATCGAGCGAGTTCTTCCTCGGCTCACGCACCATTCCGTTCTGGGCCGCCGGGATCAGCATGTTCGCCGGTTCGATCAGCTCGATCAGCTATCTCGCGGTCCCGGCCAAGGCGTTCGAGACCGACTGGGAATATATCATGTCGAAGATGACGACGGTGTTCGGACTGATGTTCGTCGCCGTCTTCGTCGTGCCGATCTTCCGCCGCCTGAACCTGGTGTCGGTGTTCAACTATCTCGAACAGCGCTTTCACCCCGCGATCCGCATGCTGTCGAGCGCGCTGTGGATCATGATGCAGATCGGCGGCCGGATGGGGATCGTGCTGTTTCTGCCGGCGATGGCGATCGGCACGATCACCGACACCAACATCGTCGCGTGCATCGTCGTCGTCGGTCTGTTCACCATCGTCTATACCGCGCTCGGCGGGATGCGCGCAGTGGTGTGGACCGATGTGTTCCAGGTGCTGGTGCTGACCTGCGGCGCGCTGTTCGCGATCGGCTTCATCGTCTGGCAGATCGGCTTCGGGACGATCGTCGACACCGCGGCGGCGTTCGACAAGACCAGGATGCTGAACTTTAGCTTCGACGTCACCCAGCCGACGGTCTGGGCGTTCACCATCCTTGTCCTGTTCGACGTCGTGCTGACCTTCCCCAAGGATCAGGTGCTGATGCAGCGCGTGCTGGCGACCCCATCGGAAAAGGCCGCGGGACGCTCGGTCTGGCTGTTCGCGGCGGTGCTGCTGCCCAGTGCATTCATGTTCTACATGATCGGCACGGTGCTGTTCGCTTATTACCGGGTGCATCCGGGGCAGCTCAATCCGCTGCTGCCGATCGACACGGTGTTCCCCTCGTTCATCGGCACCGAGCTGCCGCATGGTGTGGTCGGGCTGATCATCGCCGGCCTGATCGCGGCGGCGATGGGGACGCTGTCGGGCATCATCAACAGCGTCGCGACCTTGCTGTCGGTCGATTTCTACGATCGGCTGATCCCCGGGCGCAGCCAGCGCCAGATCGTCCGCTTCGCCGAGATCACCAGCGTCGGCGTCGGCCTGGTCGGGATCGCCATCGCGATCATCCTCTCACGGCTCGACATCCACTCGCTGCTCGATCTGACCATCGAATTGTTCGGCCTGTTCGGCGGTAGCTGTGCGGGCGCCTATACGCTCGGCCTGTTCACCCGGCGCGCCAATTGGCAAGGCGTCGCGATCGGCATCGTGCTGGCGTCGATCATCACCCTCGTCGTGTGGATTTTCGGCCTCGTCCACCCCTATCTCTATCTCGCGCTGGCAATCGCCTCGTCGATCGCGATCGGCTATGTCGCCAGCTTCTTGTTCCCGCCGCCCAGCCATTCGCTCGAGGGCCTGACGATCTTCACGCCGCGTCGCGGCAAGGCGCCATCGGAGGAGTCCCCACTATCGACACCGGCTTCCTGAGGACGTTCGTCACGGTCGTCGATCAGGGATCGATGGCCGCCGCGGCGCGCGTGCTCAACATCAGCGCGTCGGCGGTCGCCCAGCAACTCCACGCGCTCGAACGAGAGATGGGCGCGCCCTTGCTGCTCCGCGTCGGCCGAACGATGCGGATGACCGAACAGGGCGCGCGCGTCCTGGCGCCCGCGCGCAAGCTGCTGCGCGACGCAACCGATCTGCGTGGCATCGCGCAGGAAGGCGAAGTGACCGGCGAATTGTGGCTCGGCGCCTGCACTACGCCGCTGACCGGCCTGCTGCCCGACATCCTGGCGGCGGTGAGCAAGACCTTTCCCCAGGTCAACATCCACATCCAGTCGGGCAATTCGGCACAGCTCTTCGTCGATGTCGAAGCGGGCAAGCTCGACGCGGCTCTGGTACTCGAGGCGCCCTATCCGCTGCCCAAGACCTGCGACTGGCTGTTGTTGCGCGAGGAGCCGTTGATCGTGCTGGCGCCGCGCGCGCTGGCCGACCGCGATCCGCTCGACCTGCTGCGCGAGGAACCGCTGATCCGCTACGACCGCAATCAATGGGGCGGTCGATCGGCGGAGGTCTATCTGAACGAACTCGGCATCGTCCCGCGCGAGCGGTTCGAGCTCAATGCCTTGAATGCGATCGCGATGATGGTCGATCGCGGACTGGGCGTGTCGATCGTTCCCGATTGGACCCCACCCTGGCCCGAGGGGATCGACATCGTTCGCCTGCAGCTACCGGAGCGGCGGATTGGGCGGCGTATCGGTATCGTGTGGTCGCGCTCCAGCGTGCGGATGCGGCTGGTGACGGTATTGCTGCAGGAAAGCGCGCGCCTGTCAGCCGCGCAGAAACCTAATGCCGCGGAATCGCCGCGAGGCTCCCGCGTTCGATGAACTCATAGGGCAGTTCGACACAGACGCTCCCGTCGCGGGTCTGCTGTCCCGGCCCGATCAGCAGGTCGATCGCCGCCGCCGCCATTTCCGGATTAGGCTGGCGCACGGTGCTGAGCTGTGGCCAGGCCATACGCGACACCGGCGCATCGTCGAACCCGACGATCGACAAGGCAGTGGGGACCGCGATCTGATGGCGCATGGCGACGACCAAAGCGGCCAGCGCCATCTCGTCATTGCTGGCGAAGATCGCGGTCGGCCGTTCGCCCTCGCCCAGGATCGCCTCCGCCGCGATCAGTCCGCTGCGAAAGGTGAAGTCGCCCTGCAGCACGCGTTTCGGCGGGATCGATATGCCGGCGGCGGCAATGGCGTCGCAAAACCCTTCCCACCGTCGCACGGTCGCGCTGTGGGTGGGATTGCCCTTGATGAAGCCGATGTCGCGATGGCCGAGCGCGATCAACTTCTCGGTCACCTCGCGCGCCGCGGCGCGGTCGTCCATCCGGACTTGCGGCGTGCGGTCGAGTGCGTCGCCGGGCGCGATCCGGACGATCGGCACTTCGTTCGCCTCGAGCATGTCGATCAGGTCCGGCCAGTCACAGATCGGCGGGGTGAGCACCGCGCCGGCCAGCTTTACTGTCCGCAAGGTAGCATCGAGCCGCGCCATCCAATCGGGCTGGACGCGGTCGACCTGTTCGATCAGCAAGTGATGACTGAGCGCACGGCAGCGGATGAGCGCGCCGCGCTGCAGGTCGGCGGCATAGACCGAGGCGGGATCGTCGAAGAACATCCCGATCAGGAAAGACTTGGCGCTCGACAGGCCGCGCGCGAACGCATTGGGCCGATAATCGAGTTCCGCCACCACTCGCATGACCTGTTCGCGCACTTCGGGGCGGACATGGACTTCATCGTTGATGACGCGCGACACCGTCTTGGGCGACACGCCCGCGCGTTCCGCGACGTCCTTGATGGTGACCGTCTTCATGCCATGCAAATATCCGCCAACTGATCCGTTGGTGAGGCGGTGCGATAATACCAATTGGCGTGGAAGCAAGGTGGTGACGTCATGAGGGCGATTCCGCCCGTCTCACGTTACCCGCAATGGTGACGCTCAGCGGCAATCGACCACCCCTTCCGGCGGTGAGGCGAAGCGGATGGCGGAGATGGTCAGGTCGAGCCGGCCTGCCGTGGTCAGCGTGAGCGGCTGAGTAACGCGGTCGAGCGGTGTGCCGACAAGGCAGCGCAGCGGCACGGCCATCTGGCCCCATTGCTTGCCGGTCGCCAGCGCCGTCAGCCGCGTGGTCACGTCCCTGCCGCCCAGCAGGACCGGGGCGGTCGGTGCCTCGTCGACCTTGAGGTCGATGACCAATGCGACGTCGCCATTGGCCTCGCGCGTCAAATCGACCGGCTCACCGACCAAAGCCGCCGTCGCGCTCGCTTTGCCGGTCCAGGCGATCCTGATCGAATCTTCCTGCGCGCCACGATCGGCCGATCGCGCCGATATCAGCGCCGGATCCGGATCGGCCGTGAGCGCGCTGCCGGCACCGAACAGGAAGTGTCGGCCATTGGTCGGCTTGCCGCGCGCGAACAGGATGTTGCGGTCGCCCTTCAGCGTGCCGCGACCTTCCGGCAGCGGGGCGAGATCGCCTTTGTCGCGCGTGCTGAGGCCGAAGCCATAAGCGAAGAGCGGATCGTATCCGGGATCGCCGACATTGAGCGGCGCCTGATCGGGGCGCTTGGGCCAGCTATAGGGCAGCTTTCCCCGGAAATCGGCCTTGCCGAACAGCAGGTCGGCGACGCCTTCTCCTTCCGATCCCGGCAGCCAAGCGGCGACGAACGCGTCGGATGCGTTGAGATACGGGTTCACCCAGAGCGGGCGCCCCGACAGGAACACCGCGACCACCGGCACGCCCGCCGCCTTCAACCGCTTCATCGTCGCCAGATTGTCGATCGTGGCGGGGTCGTCGAACGCCACGTCGCTGCGGTCGCCCTGGAATTCGGCATAGGGATTTTCGCCGAAAACGACGATCGCGGCATCCGGCTTGGTCGCGAACTGCCCGTCGACCGACAGGCTGACCTTGCCGCCGGCGGCCTTGACCTCATTCTCGATGCCGCGCCAGATCGAGGTGGCCTTGGGGAAATCGCTGGGGAGGGTGCCCGTCCCCTGCCATGACAATGTCCAGCCGCCGGCCTGCTTCGCGACATTATCAGCACCGTCTCCGGCGACGAGAATAGTGGCGCCGGCCTTCAGCGGCAGCAGCGAGCCCGCATTCTTCAGCAGCACCAAAGATTCGCGCACGGCCTGACGCGCGACCGCGCGGTGATCGGGCGAGCCGAGCTGGTCATATTGGCCGGCATAAGGGCGTTCGGACGGCCGTTTCGCCTCGAAGATGCCGGCGCGGAACTTGACCCGCAGGATGCGGCGAACGGCGTCGTCCAGCCGGCTCATCGGGATCGTTCCCGCTTTCACCTCGCGCAGGGTCGATTCCCAGATGCCTTTCCAGCTGTCCGGCGCCATGTAGAGGTCGAGCCCGGCCAGCATCGCCTGCGGGCAGTCGGACGCGGTGCATCCTTCGACCTGGGCATGGGCGTTCCAATCGCTGACCAGGAAACCGTCGAAATTCCAGCGATCCTTGACGACGCCGGTCAACAGGCTGTGGTTGCCGGTCATCTTGCGGCCGTTCCAGCTCGAAAAGCTGATCATGATCGACTGCACGCCGGCCTTGATCGCGGCCTCATAGGGCGGCGCGAACAGGTCGCGGAGCTGCGCTTCCGACACCTGAGCGTCGCCCTGGTCCTTGCCGTCTTTGGTACCGCCGTCGCCGAGGAAATGTTTGGCGGTGGCGATGACGTGCGGGCCCTTCAGCCAGTCCGTGGAGCCGATCTTGCCCTGCAGCCCTTTGACCAGCGGGCCGGCATAGCTGGCGGCGATCTCGGGGACTTCGCCGAACCCTTCATAGCTGCGGCCCCAGCGGTCGTCGCGGACCACGGCGATGGTCGGCGCAAAGGTCCAATCGATGCCGGTCACGCGCATCTCGATCGCGGTCACTTCACCGATCCGCCGCATCAGCGCAGGATCGCGCATCGCGCCGAGCCCGACATTGTGCGGGAACAGCGTCGCGCCGACGATGTTCGAATGACCGTGCACCGCGTCGATCCCCCAGATCGCCGGGATGCGTGGCAATTTGGGATCGTCGCCGGTCGACGCGTCCCAAAAGGCATCGGCGAGCGCGAGCCAGTCCTTGGCGGGCGCATTGTATTTGCCGCCCGGGTCCGAGTTGCCGCCGTTGAACACCGATCCGAGATGATATTTGCGGACATCGTCGGGTTTGATCGAGGCGATGTCGCCCTGCACGATCTGGCCGACCTTCTGCTCGAGCGACATGCGCGCGATCAACTGGGTGATCTTGTCTTCGATGACCGGATCTTCGCGCACCGGCGATTTGATCGCGGGCCAGGTCGCCGGGTTCGCGACGCTGGAGGCGGCAGCGGAGGGGGCGTCGGCGCGCACGGAGGATGCCGTCTGTCCCGACGCCGGCGCCCCAACTGCCAAAGCGGCCATGGCAAAGCCGGCCAACGGCGCTCCCCTACGAATCATCTCCACCCCTTATCGTTCTGCAGGCGTCGCTCGCCGAAACTCGTTGACATCGATGTCGGTCTTGGCGATCTACGTCAAGCATTTCGGAAAAACCGAAAGAGGGGAGAGGGATGATGATCGCCGCGCGAGCCCTGCCGTCCGACGCTTTTGCCTCCCCTATTTTTCCGATTCTCGAATCCTCCCCCGCCGTGCCTCGCGCCGGCGGGCTAGCGGCCGCCGCAAGCKGCGGCGGCCGCTTTTTTTGCCACATGGATTGAGGAATCCGCGATGAAGTCTCGTCTGTTTGGCGCCTTGATCTGCATCGGTTGCGTCAGTCTGCCGGCCGCGCTCGCTGCGCGCGATGCCGGGCAGAAGCCCAGCGCGGGTGCAACGAATCGCATCGGAGAACCCTGGCGCAACAAGAGCTTGTCGGCCGCGGCGCGCGCCGCGGCGTTGGTCAAGGCGATGACGCTTCAGGAGAAGCTGACCTATATCCACGGACTGTTCCCCAACAAGATCGATCCCCGCCCCGCCGACATGGTTCCCTCGGCCGGCTATGTGCCCGGCGTGCCGCGGCTCGGCATCCCGACCTTGCGAGAGAGCGATGCCAGCCTGGGCGTCGCCAACCAGATGAACCTGCGCACCGACGACGTCGCGACGGCACTGCCCTCGGGCCTCGCCACCGCGGCCACCTTCGATCCCAAGCTGGCTTATGCCGGCGGCGCGATGGCCGGGGCGGAAGCGCGCGCCAAGACCTTCAACGTCCTGCTCGCCGGCGGGGTCAATTTGACGCGCGACGGCTGGAACGGGCGCAATTTCGAGTATCTTGGGGAAGACCCGCTGCTCGCCGGCACGCTCGTCGCCGCTGCGATACGCGGCGTCGAATCGAACCATATCGTCTCGACCGTCAAGCATTTCGCGCTCAACGCGCAGGAGACCGGGCGCACCATCCTCAACGCGCGGATCGACGAAGCGGCGTTGCGCGAGAGCGACCTGCTCGCGTTCGAGATCGCGGTGAAGGACGGCCGGCCCGGCTCGGTGATGTGCGCCTATAACAAGGTCAATGGCGACTGGGCGTGCGAGAACCGCTTCTTGCTGACCAAGGTATTGCGCGACGACTGGAAATATCCCGGCTGGGTGATGTCCGACTGGGGCGGAGTCCATTCGACGGTCAAGGCGGCGATGGCGGGTCTCGACCAGGAATCGGGCCAGGAACTCGACAAGGAAATCTATTTCGGCGCGCCGTTCGCCGCCGCGGTCGCGAACGGCACGATCCCAGTGGCGCGGCTGGACGAGATGGTGCGTCGCATCCTGACCGGGGTGATCGCCAGTGGCCTTTATGACGATCCATCGCCGGCGGCGGTGCAACCTATTGATTATGCGGCACATGCGGATGTGGCGCAGCGCGTGGCCGAAGCATCGATGGTCCTGCTCAAGAACCGGGGCAATGTCCTGCCGCTGGCCAAGCGCGCGCAGAAGATCGTGCTGATCGGCGGCCATGCCGATGTCGGCGTGCTGTCGGGCGGCGGGTCGAGCCAGGTGCGTTCGGTCGGCGGCGTGCCGATCGAGATTCCGCTGACATCGGGCGCGGCGATGTCGTTCGTGCGCGTGACCTATCACAATTCCTCGCCGCTCAAGGCGATCCAGGCGCTCGCGCCGGGCGCGCGGATTTCCTATGTCGACGGCAAGGATCCGGCGGCCGCGGCAGCGGCGGCGCGCGACGCCGACATCGCGATCGTCTTCGCCACGCAATGGTCGACCGAGGCCGAGGATAATCGCGACATCGCGCTGCCCGACAATCAGGATGCGCTGATCGACGCGGTCGCCGCGGCCCAGGCGAAGACGGTCGTCGTGCTCGAGACCGGCGGCCCGGTGCTGATGCCGTGGATCGATCGCGTGCCGGCAGTGGTCGAGGCCTGGTATCCCGGCCAGCGCGGCGGCGAAGCGATCGCGCGCATCCTGTTCGGCGATGTCGACGCGACCGGGCGCTTGCCGATGACCTTTCCGCGCACGTCTGCGCAGCTGCCGCGCTCCGGGCCTATCGGCTTGGAAAGCCTGAAGAACGACGCCGCGAGCAACGCCGGTTCGGGGACCGCCGAGCCGGTCGCATCGTTCGATGTCGATTATAAGGAAGGCGCCAATGTCGGTTACCGCTGGTATGCGGCGCAGAACAGCCAGCCGCTATTCGCGTTCGGCTATGGCCTCAATTATGCCAGGGTGAGTTATGCCAAGGCCCGCTTCACCGGCGGAGCCAAGCCCGGCGTGACGGTTGCGATCACCAATCAAAGCGACCGCGCGACCGTCGCCGTGCCCCAGCTCTACGTGACTTTGCCCGATGGTAGTCCGTTGAGACTCGCCGGATGGAGCCGGGAAGCGCTGGCGCCGCACGAGACGCGAACCGTGACGATATCGGCCGATCCGCGCGCGCTGACGCGCTGGCAAGCCGGCCGGTGGCGGCAGGCCGCGGGCAGCTACAAACTGACCTTGGCAACCGACGCCGCGCACCCGCTGCAATCGGCCAGTGTTGCCCTGGCGCAACGCTAAACCGAACGATCCGAAATGGGCTTTGTCCGATATTGACATCGATGTCGGACGCGATACGAAGACAGTCGAGGCGAGACCACATCGCTTAACATCAAAATCGTGTCGGCATGGGAAGATGCCGACCAGGTAGGGAGGATCCGGGGCATGAGGACATTGAGAATTTCTGCGTCTGCGCTGGCACTTGCGGTCGGGCTAGCAGCGCCGGGCGTGGCTGCGGCTCAGGCTCAACCGCAAACGGCTGCGCCCGACGCGGCGCCGCCGGCACCGGCCGACGATCAGGCCGCATCGAGCGGTGACATCGTCGTCACCGGCGTCCGCGCCTCGCTCGAACGCTCGATCGCGATCAAGCGCAATTCCAACGGTATCGTCGACGCCATCTCGGCCGAGGATATCGGCAAATTCCCCAACACCAACCTGGCCGAATCGCTCCAGCGCATCACCGGCGTGTCGATCGACCGCGTCAACGGCGAAGGCTCGACCGTCACCGTCCGTGGGTTCGGCGCACAGTACAACCTCGTCACCTTGAACGGGCGCCAGCTCGCCACGTCGAATATCGTCTCGGTGGGCGGCGATCAGAACGGCGATGGCGCGGGCGGCTTCGGCCGGTCGTTCGATTTCGCGAACCTCGCCGCGGAAGGGGTCAAGACGCTCGAAGTCTACAAGACCGGCCGCGCCGCGATTCCGTCGGGCGGCATCGGTGCCGCGATCAACGTCGTTACCCGACGCCCGCTCGATGCGCGGGAAAGTGGGTTCACCGGCACGATCGGCGCGAAGGCCAGTTACGATACCAGTGCCGACGACTGCATCAGCTGCGGCAGCCATGTGACGCCGGAAGTTTCCGGCCTGCTCAGCTGGAGCGACAAGGATCAGAAGGTCGGCGTCTCGCTGTTCGGCAGCTACCAGAAGCGCAACTTCAGCGTCCCCACAGTCGCGAGCAACGACTGGAATATTCGCACTCTGTCGGATTTCCTCAATCCGGCCAATGGTTTCGTTAACGCCGCGACCAAGCTCAACAACGTGCCGGGCAATGCCAATGTCCTGGTTTCGGTGCCTGATGACAGCCGCTACCATTTCTCCGAGGACAGCCGTGAGCGGCTGAACGGTCAGGCGATGCTGCAATTCCGGCCGACCGACGGGCTGACCATCACTGCTGACGGTATGTATGCGCAGCTCCGGGCGTCCGAGCGCCGTTCGACCCAGTCCAACTGGTTCAACCGGCCATTCGACGAGGTGACGTTCGACGACGCGTCCAACGGCATCGCCACGACCTCCTACCTTCACGAAACCATCAACGGCGTGAAGGATGAGGCGTTCGAGCAGGCCTATCGCGCACAGAAGAACCGTTTGTGGGATGTCGGTCTGAATATCGATTGGCAGGCGACCGATCGGTTGAAGTTCGTGCTCGACGGGCATCTCGGCAAGGCCGAAAGCCTGCCGGACAACCCCAATGGCCAGACCTCGACCACGGTCGCGTTCAATATGCCGGTGGTGACCTCGCACTCGCTCACCACCACTCCGGGCGGCTTCCCGCAGCAGACGTTGACCTTCAACGACTGCACGCCGAGCGTCACCCCCAACGGCACGCCGTTCATCAAGGGCAATTGCAATAACAAGCTCGATGCAGGCGATCTGTCCGGCGCGATTCAGCGCCAATTCGCCTCGACCCAATCGCAGCGCATCAAGGAACTGCGCCTCGACGGCACCTGGGATCTGGGCGGTGGCAGCAAGTTCGACTTCGGCGGCGGCTATCGCACCACCAACACGCTGCAGACGCAGTATAATACGCGTCAGGTTCTCGGCGACTGGGGCAACTCACTGCCGCCCGAGATCAATGCCGTGGCGCCCGGGCAGGTCTTCCAGTTCTGCACCGCCTGCCAATTCACCCACAACAATCCGAACGCCGACGCCAATACGCTGGTGGCGTGGCGCACCGAGGACGCGACCAAGCTCTATAATACGCTGTATCAGCATTATATCGGCATCACGAACGATGGCGTGAACCACCAGAACAATATCGACACCAACAGCTTCAACCGTGTCAAGGAGAGCATCTGGTCGGTTTATGGCCAGATCACCTGGAACGGCACGATCGGCAACATGCAGGCGCAGCTCGTCGCCGGTGCCCGGTTCGAGAGCACTAAGGTCACGGCCCAGTCGCTGCAACCCGTTCCGCTCGCAATCGTCTGGCAGGCGGACAACGACTTCAACATCCTCAACTCGACCGATCGTCAGGCGCTGACGTCGAAGGGCTCCTACAACAATCTGCTGCCGTCGATGGATTTCTCGATCGGCTTTACCGACAAGCTGAAGGGGCGCTTCTCTTACTCGAAGACGATCGCGCGCGCTCCCTATGGCAGCTTGTTCGCCTCGACCACTGTCGGCGCGCCGCCGCGTCCGACCGCGATCGGCGGCACTGCGACCGGTTTTGCCAACAATACCGATCTCAATCCGCTCGACTCGGATAATTTCGACGTCTCGCTTGAATGGTATCCGAACAAGGACAGCTATTTCTCGGTCGGCTTCTTCGACAAGCGCGTCCACAACTTCATCGGCAACACGTTGGTCAATCGCAACCTGTTCGGCTTGCGGGATCCCACATCGGCTGCTGCGGGCACGCGCTCGGGCATAGCCAAGGACCAGCTGACTGCGTTACAGGCCGGCATCACCGACGTGAACCTGTTTACCTATACCGCTTTGCTGCAGCAGAATAACGGCAACGTGGCGGCGGCGAATGCAGCGTTCCAGGCGAACTATCACAATGGTGCACTCGATCAGGGCTTCGTCGACTCGACGCTGGCCGCGGTCGACATTATCGCCAACTCCAGTGACCCGTTGTTCAACTTCTCGGTCAACACGCCGATCAACAACAAGGACGCGGAGATTTACGGCGTCGAGATCGCTGGCCAGTATTTCTTCGGCCGGACCGGTTTCGGCCTTGCCGCCAGCTACACGCTGGTGCGCGGCGATGTCGGAATCGACGTGGCGGCCAATCCCAATGTCGACCAGTTCGCGCTGGTCGGTCTGTCGGACACCGCCAACGTTACCTTGATCTATGAGAAATACGGGATCTCGGCACGTCTGGCCTATAACTGGCGCGCCAAGTTCCTGAGCCAGCTCAACCGCGACTCTTATCACAACCCGGTGTACACCGCGCCTTATGGCCAGCTCGACCTCAACCTCAGCTATGACATCACCAAGAACATCGCGGTAAGCTTCGAAGGCATCAACCTTACCGAGGAAGGTGTCCGGACCTATGGTCGCGATCCGAGCAACACCTGGTATCTGGCCGAAGGGTCGGCCCGCTATCTGGTCGGTGCGCGCTTCAAGTTCTGAACAGCCATCACATGCTGGAAATGGGGAAGGCCGCTGCACAAGCGGCCTTCTTCGTCTAAGGATCGGCAGCGATGGCGAATCCCGTCCTACTCAACAATGTCGACCATGCCGATCTGCGGGTCGTGGTGGATCGCGGCGCCGCTTATGGCGATGCCGTCAATCAGACGATGGTGTTCGCCACCGAGTTCGAGGAATTGCAGCGCGAGTATGCGATCCTGTTCCGGCGTGACCCTGCCGGCGCCTATCGCGCGACTGTCCTGCTTGGGTTCGATGCCGAGGAGAATCTCTATCTCGACGGCACGCATTGGGACGCGCGCTATATCCCCGCGCTGATGAGCCGCGGTCCGTTCTCGATCGGGGTCCCGCCGGAAGGCGTTGCCGGCGAACCGATGATCCATATCGACCCGTCGCATCCTCGCGTGCGCCATGGCGGCGAGGGCGCTGCGATCTTCCTCGACCATGGCGGCAACGCGCCATTGCTCGACCAGGTCGCGGCCGCGCTGCAGCGGGTCTATGTCGGATCGCAGGCTGCGCCCGCCATGTTCTCCGCGTTCGAGAAGCATGGCCTGATCCAACCTGTCGAGCTGCGGATAGAGACCGAGGACGGACGCCGTTTCACCGTGCCCGACGGCTATGCGATCGCGCAGGATCGGCTCGCCGCGCTCGACGGCGCGGCGCTCGCGGCATTGCATCGCGACGATTTCCTGCGGCCGGCGATCTGGGCGGCATCCTCGCTCGGCAACATCTCCGCGCTGGTCGCGCGCAAGCGGCGCCGCGATGGCTGATGCCGCCCCCGTCCGGATCGCCGTCACTCGGCGAACCCGCGAGTTGGACGGAAATATCGCCGCCCCCGATCTCGCTGCCATCGTCGCCGAAGGCGTGCCGACGATCCTGAAGGGCGTCGCGCGTGACTGGCCGTTGGTCCAGGCTGGGCTGCAATCGCCGGAACGCGCCGTCGACTATCTGCTGCGGTTCCACAGCGGACAGCCGGTGGTCGGCTATACCGCTGATCCGGCAACCGGCGGCCGCTTTCACTATAACGAAGACGCGACCGCGATGAACTTCCGCGGCGAACGCGTCGCGTTCGACGCCTTCCTCGCCCGCATCTTCGAACAGCGCGGCAACCCAGACGCACCGGCTTTCTACATCGGCTCGACCGACCTCGACACCTTCTTCCCGGGCTTTCGTGCGGAGAACGAATTGGCGCCCGCGGGCGACTTGTTCGCCAAGCATCCGCCGCTCGCCAGCATCTGGCTCGGCAATCGCACGATCGCGGCGGCGCATTTCGACATGTCGAACAATGCGGCGTGCTGCGCGGTCGGGCATCGCCGCTTCACCTTGTTCCCGCCCGACCAGGTCGCCAACCTCTATCCCGGTCCGCTGGCGCCGACGCCGGGCGGGCAAGTCGTGACGATGGTCGATTTCGCCGCACCCGATCTCGACCGCTTCCCCGATTTTCCCAAGGCGGCGGCGGCCGGCGAGATCGCCGAACTCGAGCCCGGCGACGTCCTCGTTTACCCGGCCTTGTGGTGGCACCAGGTCGAGGCGCTCGACGACTTCAACGTGCTGGTCAATTATTGGTGGAACGCGGCACCCGATTTCCTCGACACGCCGATGACGACCTTGCTCCACGCCATGCTCTCGCTCCGCGATCGCCCGGCGCACGAGAAAGCCGCGTGGCGCGCGATGTTCGACTATTACATCTTCGGCCCGCCCGAGCGCCCGGCGGCCCATTTGCCCACCGCGGCCCGCGGGCCGCTGGCGTCCCTCGATCCCATGGCGGCGCGGCAGTTGCGCGCCCTGATCCAAAGGCAGCTCAATCGATGACCGAAGCAACTCCCGACAGGATCCGTCGCGTCGTCGTGGCGGGGGGCGGTACTGCCGGCTGGATCGCCGCTACCACGCTCGCCAAACATCTCAGCCCGATGATCGAGGTGGTGCTGGTCGAATCCGACGAGATCGGCACCGTCGGCGTTGGCGAGTCGACCATTCCCACCATCCGCAGCTTCCATTCGTTCATCGGCATCGACGAGGATGCATTCGTCCGCGCAACCAATGCCAGCTTCAAGCTCGGCATTGGCTTCGAGAATTGGGACCGGCCGGGCGATCGTTATTTCCACTCGTTCGGATCGGTCGGGCGATCGGTGTTCGTCGCCGATTTCCAGCATTTCTGGCTCGAGGCGCGGCAGCGCGGCTTCGGGCGCCCTTATGGCGATTATTCGCTGGAGCTGCGCGCCGCGGCGGAAAACCGCTTCTCCGCCGATCCCGAGCTTGGCCTCGCTTATGCCTATCATCTCGACGCGACCGCTTATGCCCGGTTCCTGCGGGGCATTGCCGAGGCCGACGGGGTAAAACGCGTCGAGGGCCGTATCGCGGAAGTGTCGCAGGATGCAGAAAGCGGCGACATCCGGTCGCTGGTGCTGGCATCGGGCGAGCGGGTCGACGGCGATTTCTTCATCGATTGCACCGGCTTTCGCGCGCTCCTGATCGAGCAGACGCTCAAGGCCGGTTTCGACGATTGGAGCCCCTGGCTCGCGACCGACAGCGCGTTTGCGGTCCAGACCGAGAGTGCCGGCGAACCCGTCCCCTATACCCGCGCCATCGCGCATGACGCCGGGTGGCGCTGGCGTATTCCGCTCCAGCATCGGGTCGGCAACGGCATCGTGTTTTGCAGCGCGGACATGGACAATGACACGGCGCGCGAGACGCTGTTGGCCGGGATCGACGGCGAACCCTTGTTCGAGCCGCGCCTGCTGCGGTTCACCGCGGGGATGCGCCGCCGGGCATGGCATCGCAACTGCCTGGCGCTCGGCCTCGCCGGCGGGTTCATCGAGCCGTTGGAGTCGACCAGCATCCATCTGGTGATGATCGCCATCACGCGCTTCATCCAGTCATTCCCGTTCACGCGCGACTATCAGGCGCTGGCCGAGCGCTTCAATACGCGGTCAGAAGCCGAATGGACGCATGTCCGCGACTTCGTGATCCTGCATTACGCGCTGAACCATCGCGACGAGCCGTTCTGGCAACGCATGACGCGGATAGAGCTGCCCGATACGCTGGCCGCCCGCCTCGACCTGTTCCGCGAACAGGCGATGGCGCATCAGGACCAGGACGAGATTTTCCGCGTCGATTCCTGGTGCCAGGTTATGATGGGGCAGGGCCTGACGCCCGATGGCTGGCACTTGCTGCCGAGCCAGCTGCCCGATGCCAATCTTCGCCAGGCGCTGGACGGGCTCGACGCGGGGATCAAGGCCCGGCTGCCGCAGCTGCCGAGCCTGGCTCAGTTCCTGACGCGCTACGCCGCGCCGGTCCCGGCGGCAGCGCTGCGCTGACATCGACATTCGTTCGCCGATGGCGATCCGGCGCGTCATTGCCGCTTTATGGTGATCGTGATTCGTCCGGCTTTTTCGACCCGAACCGACGCAAGTTGCTCCGCGAAGACAAGGTGGCCCCCGGCGACATCGAATGTGCAGCCGTTGGGATATTGGGTTCGCGGCACGTAGATTTCAGTGGGCGCCGCGATCGCCGGATCAGCGTCGAAGGTCAGCGCGAACTCGCCACTCGCCCGGTCGAAATGCATGTTTTGGATTCGTCCCTGGACGTGCCTGGCGAATGGCCGGCAAAATCCCCTGACCCCACGCCCGCCAGAACTGGAATCGCCCGCCACCAGCTGGTCCTGGGAAAAAATCGACAGATCCTCCTGATTCCAATTGTCCCCGATTCTCAGGTCGTTGCGGTTCGATGCGGTGTAATTCCATTGCGTTGAATTGAGTTGCAGCGCGTCGAGCGCGTCGTACATCAGCCCAAGCAACAGATCGTGCTTGGCCCAGATCGCCGGATCGCGCTCGCCGCGATCCCAGGCGGCGTAGGCCTCGCCTTCGTCGAGATCATAGGGAATGCCGAATTCGCCGATCAGCGACGGCGCGCCGTTGGGGCCGAATGTCTTGGCGCCGCCCGCCGCCTTATAGCCGATCTGCGCGACATAACGCTGCAGCACCTGATCCTCGCTGGTAGCGAGTTCGCCAGTAAGGAAGTCATACGAATTGTTGGGATCGAACGTCTTCAGATAGAGCGTCGAAGCGTCGTACCAGTGGCTGGCATTGACCGAGCGCTCGGGCATGCGCTCGGGGAAGGGGCGCCCCGATGCCGCGCCGAACGCGTCGAGCTCGGCGAACACCGACCAGTCGGGATTGTGCCGCCGCGTCGTCTCCGCGACAGCGTGGAACAGCGGGCCGAAGCCGTCCTCCGATATCGTGATGCGGCGGCCGTCGCGGCTGCGGAAGAATTCCTCGTCGAGCGCGACCGCCTTACCGCCCTCGACACGCCAGGCGCCCGCGGCGGCGAACGGACAGGTCACGCCGTCGCGCCAGATCGATACGCCGTCAGGATTGATGACGCGGCTGCCCGCCGGCTCGGCATGGCCGGTATCGAGGTTGCGCCGCAGCACTGGCACTTCGACCGATAGCCCGCTCGCCGCGGCCAGACCGTCAAGCGCCGACGTCGCGACACCGGGGCGGGGGCGCGTTCGGTTTTCCTCGCTCGGGGCCAAGTGGCGATAGCTGAGGCCGTCACCGACCCAGCCGGTGCCAGGCTCGTTGAGCGTATCGAAACCAAGCACGTGCGGCATGCCGGCGACACGCTCGGCGATCGCTTCCATCGCGCCGAGATAATGGCGCTGCAGGTAATGCTGGATGTTCTCGCCGTCGACGCGATGCTCGGGCGTGAACAAGGCACCGCACCAGAACAGGCTCCAAATGATCGCATTGCCCGACAGGCGGTAGTTCGATCCCCAGCTCATCTGCGGATAGTGCGGCTGGCGGCGGACGTCGCTGCCATAATCGTAGACCTGTTGCATGACGTGCGCCGCGCCCGCCGCGTGGAACTTGGTGAAATCGAGGCCCACCGCCTCGAACGTCCAGCCGGGCGCGCCGTCGCCGCCGGTCATGCGCGACCAGACGTCCTGATGGAAATCGACGAACAGATAGAGGCCGTGCTTGCCCGCGCGCGCGCAGACTTCGGTGAAATAATCGAGATAATCCTGATCGTGCTGGCCCGGCCCGGCATGCTCGACCGCTTCCCAGGTGGTGAGCAGGCGCAGGCAGTTGAAACCCCAATGCGCCAGCCGCGCCAGATGCTCGTCGGCCTCGGCGATCGGAAACGGGCGCCCGACGAACGACACGGTGCGATGGTCGGCAAAATCGCTCGGATATTGGGTGCCGCCATTGGGGGAGGGCACTTTGCAATCGCCGCCCAGATTGACCCCGCGCAGGATGACATGGCGCCCATGGCTGTCGACGAACCGATCCCCGTCGATCGAGAGGGTGGGAAGAAGGGCAGGTCGCGTCGCGATGTCGATAGTCATGGTTTCTAAGCCTAGCCGTGACGAAATGGTCGGTTATAATTTGATCGAAAATAGAATAAAAAGTCAATTATGATCAAAAAATACGAAAAGGAGATGCGGGTGGTTTTCCGGTACACCTTTCAATTCGCCCAGCCCGCTGCTCTATGAGGCCGGCATCTCGCCCGATCAGAAAGACCTGATGTGACAGCATTGGTTTCCGTCGCAACCTTTACCGATCCCCGCCTGACCGTCGGGATCGACGCCGACAAGAACCCGACCCAGGCGATCGCGCACTGGTTGCGCCGCGACATCGTACGCGGCGTGTTCGCGCCGCTCGAACGCCTCAAGGTCGAACAGCTCACCCAATATTACGGTGTAGGGCACAGCCCGGTGCGCGAAGCGATCCTGCTGGTCTCGGCGCGCGGGCTGATCGAGCACGAGCACAACAAGGGCTATCGCGTCGCCGGCGTGTCGCTGGCCGATTATAACGACCTGATCGATATCTATCGGCGGACTTATCAGCTCGCGCTGGAAATGGCGGTCGAGCGTGGCGGCGAGGAGTGGGAAGAGCGCGTCGTGCTCGCGCTGCACCGCTCGCTCAAGGTCAGCAAGGTGATGACCGACGCCGATCCCGAGGCGCGCGAATTGTGGCAGCAGGCATATAAGAGCCTGCACGAGGAAATATTGTCCGGCTGCGGATCGCGAATCCTGAGGGGGGTGGTCGGCAATCTCGGCGACCGCGCCGAGCGCTACGTCAATCTTCACGCCGATCTCGCCACCGACCGCGCGCGCGACAGCCATGCCGAGCACCGCGTGATCGTCGAGGCGATCGTCAGCGGCGACGCCGACCGGCTGCATTCGCTGCTCGACCGCTTCTTCGAAGGCGGCGAGCCGATGCGCGCGACGATCCGCCGCAACCTCGCCGAACTCGGCCAGCCCAAGCGCCGGCATGGCGGCCTTCAGAGTGGGCGCGGACGGCGACCCGCAACGGCCGCCTGACGCATGCGCCGGCTCAGCGTCAGCGTGGTGGCAGCCCCGCGGACGCGGTAAATCCCGCCTTTTGGTGTTGGGGCGGTTGGGATAGCACGGTGCCATGCCAAGCTCTGACGGAATTTACTGGACGACGGACGAGAAGCTTTTTCGGACGTTGTCCGGGAGCGATGAGGTCACCGGATGGTTCGGCTTCGTACCCTCTTTTCATGATTGGGAGATCGAAAGGTTAGACGTCACGGCCGGCGAGGCGACGATCGTCTTTAAAGCTTGTCGGATGACGAGCGAGATAGACGCGAAAGGATTTTTCGTCTGCGACCGCCATGCGCGTGTATTCGTTCACTTCGATGGAATCACCGGCATCTCGCTGGTTGGAGATGCCGGCGCAATCGTTCAGGATCTCGGCGTCAGGCGGGTCGTGGCGAAGCAAGGCGGATGGGCCACGTCAGCGGGTCCACAAATCGGGGACCTCGAATTGACCTGGGAGAGCAGCATTGGGCTCGAGGGGTCGTTCTATGCTCGCGAGATCCGCTTTTCGGTGCAGCCGGCATAAGCGCGAGCAGCCGGTTTTGGGCCGACCTACGCCACTTCCGGGATGATCCCGAGCGCAGCCGAACGCCGGAACCTCTCGTCGCCAGTGTCGGGCCACGGTCCCGGCTCTGGGAACGTCCCACCCGGCAGCGGCCAGGCGATCGGCGTCGCCGGCCCATCGATCATCGCACCGACCGCGATCCCGGTACGATCGACTGACGGGTGGGCGCGTTCGCCGCCGCGCGTGCAGCCGTCGGCGAAATAGATCGCGGTATAAGCGCGGCGCGTGATCCCCGATTGGTTGGGCAGCGCCATGTGCATCGTGCGGCCGTGATGGAACAGCACGTCGCCCGGCCGGGCGGGGACGAACACTGCCTGGTCCTCGACCTGCGGGCCGTTGCTGTCGTCGCCGGCGAAGATATCGACGAATTGCCGCGCGTCGCGGTGCGATCCGGGAACATAGCCCATGCACCCCGTCTCGCGGTCGACCTCGACCAAGGGAATCCAGGCGGTGATCGTCGCGTCCTCGGCGATCGGCCAATAGGGATGGTCCTGATGCGCCTGGGTCGATTTGCCGCCGGCCTCCTTGAACAGCGCCTGGTCGTGCCACAGCCGCACCGCGCTGGCGCTGATCAGCTCGGCGGCCATCCGGCAGACATTCTCGTGGAAGGTGAGGGGGCGGATACCGGGCGAATCCTCCCACATATATTGGCATTGCACGAACGACTGCTCGTAGCGCGATTTCTCCGCCAGGCTGCGCGTGTCGCGTGCCTTGCGCCGCGCGACCGCGGCATCGACTTCGGCGGCGAGCGGAGCGAGCTCGGCCGGATCGATCAGCCCGCGCACCGCGACGAAGCCATCGCTGCGATACGCCTCGATCAGCGCCGCGCTGTCGTCGCGCATCATTGTCCGGCGCCCTCGATGATGAACTGGCGTTCGGCATCGTCCTGGCGGATCGTCTCGCCGTCGACCATCGTATGCGCGCCGTCGGGGGCATATTGCAGGATGTACGCCTTGCGCACTGTGCCGTCGCGCAGGTTCGGCCCCGTGCGATGCGGAGAAAGCGACGAGAACAGGATGATGTCGCCCTTCTCCGCCGGCACCGCGACCGCGTCTTCGGCCTCCTCGAGGCACTTGAGCCCGATCGGCGTGCGCCAATGGTCGAGCGTGCCGCCCTTGTGCAGGCCGGGCACGATCCAGGGACAGCCATTCTCCTCGTCGACATCGAGCAACGGAATCCAGAAGGTCAGATATTGCTGCGGCTCGATGAAGGTGTAGCCATTGTCCTGATGCCAGGGGAATTCCTGCTTCACCCCGGTCTTCTTGTAGACCGACTGGTCCCAATAGAGCCGCACCGTTCCGCCCATCAGATCGTGGCACAGGTCGCGGATCACGGGATGCGCGGCGAACCGGCGCAGTTCGTCCGAATGCTTGACGATATGCGTGGTGAAGGTGATCGCGTCGGTGTTGGTCAGGCTGAGATTGCCGCCCTGTTCCTTGACGTACTTCTCATAGGCCTGCTCGATCGGGTCGATCGCGGCCTCGACCGCATCCAGTTCCGCGTCGCTGAACGCGTTGCGGATGACGATGAAGCCGTCGCGATCGAATGCCTTCACTTCGTCGCGCGTCAGCCGGCGCAGCGGCCGCGCCCCGGGCACGTCCTGCCAGCGGAAATCGTGGTTGAGCGGATGCGGGCGGGGGTAGGTCTGGGTCGACATCGAGATCCGTTCTTCAGGCTGGGATATTGGAGGTGGCGCGCCGCGCGGGGAGCCAGCGGTTGACGTGCGCGAGCGTCGCCGCCGCGACCGCATCGATCGGCTCGGTGCCGGCTTCGGCGTAGTGATAAACCATCGCCGAGCGGCGATAGTCGGCGACATTGTCGGTCGAGCAATGCATCAGATAGGAGTGGAAGAAGAGCACGTCGCCGGGCTCCATCGTCACCGGGATTTCCTCGGCGGTGTCCTCCGACACGATCTCCTGATAGCCCTGCAGGCTTTCCGGCCGGCGGTCGGCGACATGCTCGAACACCTGCTGCCTTTTGTGCGACCCGGGCAGCACCCACAGGCAGCCATTCTCCAAGGTCGCGCGGCTCAGCGCGACCCAGACGGTCACCTGCGGCTGTTTGTCGTAGCGGAAATAATAAGCGTCCTGATGCCAGGGCTGGCCGACCACGCCGGGGTTCTTGAAGATGAATTGGCTCTGGAAACAGTCGATATCGTCGGTGAGGATGTCGCGTAGCGGATCGGTGAGCACCGGATCGACGGCGAGGTCGTGCGCGGCGCCGACGATGTGGCAATTGAACACCTTGGCGATGAAATCCTCGGGGTTGCGCGCCACCGGGCTCGGCGCCTTTTCAGGATAGATCAGCAAATCGTCGGCGGTCGAATAGACGCGCTCGCCGCCATGCCCTGCCGGCGGGTCGGCACGGATCGCGTCAACCGCCTCGCGCTCGATCCGCTCGGTGACGGCCGCCGAGAGCAGGCCACGTTCGATGAAGAAGCCACGCTCCTCCCAGCTGTCGCGATCCGGCATATCCATCTCCCCATGATTCGATCTAATACAGCATATTTACGCAATTTACATCAAAAATAGATCGAATCTGCAAGAGGCGAAAGGGCGGAGCGATGCCGTGCGTGGGAGACACCGACCACCACACCAACGAAGCCACCCCGGCGAAGGAGCGCCGGGGTGGGATGCAAGCTAGATGGGTTACAACTGGGTGATCGAGTGCCGGGCTAGGATCGCCGCGAGACGTCACCCCATGCCCAGGGTCAGGGCACGTTGCTCAAGATGCTCTGCCAGTTGGTCGTCTCGGTATAGATCTCGCCGGTCGAGGCCTTGAACGCCTGCTGTCCGTCGGCTGCTCCCTGGAGCTGCCACATCAGCCAGGCGGTCGGATAGCCGAGATAGGCATCGACGCCGTTGTTGCACGACCCGAGCCCCGACGGGCAGGTCGGATTGCCCTGGACGTCATTATGGTTGGTGCCCTTGATGATCGCCTTGGCCTTGGTCAGCGCCGAGGGCGTCGCGTTGTAATAGGCCGTGTTCGAATTGAGTTGGCTGCCGAACAATTGCGTGTCGGGCGAGATCAGGGTGTCAGCTGATCCGCTGACATAGAGGATCGACCCTGCGGTCGCGCCGGTCAGCGTCGCCGTCTGCAGGCAATTGGACGACGAACTGCACCACATCTGTGCGGGAAGGTGGAACGCGACCGCGGTGCGGATCATGGCACCCGAATGGATCATCGCGTTGATCACCCCGGTGGCGCCTTGCGAATGGCCGACGGCGCCGATCTTGGTCACGTCGAGCTTGCCGAAGAAGACGCTGCTCGCGTCGGTGTTGCGCGCCTTGATGTAATTGGCGCTGTCGATCAGCGTCTGGCCGATGCCGGTGGTGCCGTCCTGCGTCGCGATAACGACGAAGCCCCACGACGCCAGGTGACGGAGATAATAAGCGTAAGTGCTGGCGGCGATCGGCGTCGTGCCGGTGCCGTTCCCCCAAACCACGATCGGATGCAGGAAACCGTTGGCGCCGAGATTGGCGGGGAAATAGATATCGCAGAGGTCGCCCTTGGAATCGCAGGCCGTGGCGGTGACCGTCGTCGTCACGGTCCACGGGCCGTTGGCGTAATATTTCTGCTCGATGGGCTTCGTCGGAAGGTTGGGCCCTGCGTAGGCGCTCATGGGCATTACCGCGACCAACGCCGCAGCCAACCAGGCTAACCGCTTCATAATCCTCTCCCTTCGCCGAATTTGGCATCGGGCCGTTCCGTCCGGGACGGTTTCGATGCCCTTTAATAATTATCGACTCTCTTTATAGAAAGTAGAATTAAATGCAGAAAATTATCGAATCAAGCTGAATTTAAATTATTGGGCCGAGGCCCCTTCAACAGGAGACGATGATGACTACCCTCCCGACCACTGCACCGCGGATCGATCCGCGCAGCGCTGGCTTCGACTGGCAGGACGTGCCCGCCGACCGGCCGTTGCGGCGCTTGACCCGCGATGAAGTGGAGGCGTTCGACCGCGACGGCTTCGTCATCGTGCGCGGCGCGTTCGCCCGCGCCGAACTGGCCGAGGTCGAGGCCGCGATCGATCCGATCGAACAGGCCTATGAAACCTATGTCAGCGAGCAGCAGGGCGGCAATTTCCGCCTGACCTCATCGGGCACGATCACGTTCACCGCGCATCTGGTCACCCAGTCCGCGATCTTGCGCGATTTCGCCGCGCATCCCGTGATCCGCGACCTCTGCCACGACCTCGCCGATGCGCCGATGCGGCTCTATTGGGACCAGTCGGTGTACAAGAAGACCGGCAAGAAGCAGGAATTCCCCTGGCATCAGGACAATGGCTATACCTTCATCGAGCCGCAGCAATATCTGACCTTCTGGATCCCGCTGGTCGATGTCGATGAGGAGAATGGCTGTCCGTGGATCGCGCGCGGCCTCCATCGGCTCGGCACGCTCGACCATTGGTTGACCCCGATCGGACTGAAGTGCCTGGAGGAGGTCGACGACGCGGTCGCCGCGCCTGCCGCGGCCGGCGACATCATCCTGTTCTCGTCACTGGCGCCGCATCGGACCGGACCCAACCTCAAGGACGGGACGGTGCGCAAGGCGTACATCCTGCAATATGCCCCCGACGGCGCGCGGACGTTCGGCACCGATGGCTCGGTGGTGTTTCAGAACGACCCCGCTCGCCAATTTCTGATCGATGGTTAGGCGCTAAAATGATGGAGGGGGAGGACGGCGATTGCTCGCCGTCGTGCTCCTCCCCCTCCGACAGTCCCTGCGGAGACTGTCACTCTCCCTGGGGAGAACCGATCAGGCCTCGCCGGCGACCACGCGGCGCTGCGCCTCGAGCTCTTCGACGATCTCGTCGTGCCGCTTGCCGCGCAGCGGGTAGAAGAACATCGCGATGCCCGCGATGACCAGCCCGAGCGCGGGTAATGCGGTCATCAGCACTTTCATTCGCGCCAGCGTCTCGGCCGATTGCGAGACATTGGCTTGATAGCCGATTACGCCGAGCAACCAGCCAAACAGCCCCGCACCAAGGCCTAATGCGACTTTCAGGAAGAACTGCCCCAGCCCGAACACGAAGCTTTCGGTCCGCCGGCCCGATCGCCATTCGCCATATTCGACCGTATCCGGCAGGATCGACCAAAAGCCCAGCGCCAGCCCCAGGCCGGTCACCTGCATCCACAGGAAGAATCCGATCGCCAGCGCCGTCGTCCGCACGTCGGTGATGGCGAACCAGGTCAAGCCGGCCAGGCCCCAGACCACCGCGGCCAGGCAGGCGTTGCGCTTGCCGATCCAGCGGGTGACGACCATCCAGATCGGCACGACGATCAGCCCCGATGCGGCGCAGAGGCTCAGCGCGGTGCGCGCCTGGGCCTCGTCGTGGAGGTAATATTTGAAATAATAGAGGATCGATTTGCCCAAAGCGGTCGAACACATCACCCCGGCGCACATCGCGGCGAGCATTGTCCAGAGCGCGCGATTGCCCTTCAGCGCCTGCCAATATTCGCCCAGGCTGTGCGGCACGACTTCGTGGACGTCGCCTTCCGGCTCGCGAGTGGCGGCGAACACGATCGGGAAGATCATTGTCGCCATCGCCGCGAACAGGACAGCCGCGATCAGATAACCGTGCGGTGAGTCGACCGTTCCGCCGAAATGAGCTGCGAGCGGCTGGGTCGTGATTGCGATGGTCAGCCCTGCCAGGGTCGCGAAGATGATCCGCGCGCCGGCGATCGATCCGCGCTCGCCCGAATTGGGCGTGATGCGCGCGCTCATCGCGGTATAGGGGATGGATACAACCGTATAGGCGATGCGGAACAGGATGTGCGTGGCGAGCATCCAGGCGGCAAGTGCCGACCCCGCCAGATCCGGCTTGAAATAGAGCAGGACGAACGCGATTCCGACGAACGGGCCGCCGAACAGCAGATAGGGGCGGTAGCGTCCCCAGCGCGTCCGCGTACGATCGGCAATCGCGCCCATCAGCGGGTCGATCGTCGCATCGAAGATCGAGGCGATCATGTAGATCAGTCCCGCCGTCCCCGCGCTCAGCCCGACGGCGTCGGTGTAGAAGAACAGCAGATAGAGCGAGATGCTCTGCCAATAGAGATTGAACGCGAAATCGCCGACCGTGAAGCCGATCACGCGCGAGATGCCTAATTTCGTACGCGCCAGTCCGGCCATCCCATCCTCCCGATTTTTTGGGGAGGAATAAATGGAGAATTGATAATTAGCTAGAGAATTTATCTATTTTAACGCGGATTTTTGCGCGGCCGTCCACGCTTGCGCGGCGCACCCTCCATCTCCGGCGCGGGGTCGGCGTGAGCGGACTTTTCGTAGCTGGAAAGCGTACGGCTGATCGTCTGGTGGAACTGTACGCCCATCTCGAACATGTCGGCGACCAGCTCGTGCAGCCGCTCGGCATCGCGGTGCACCACCGCGTCGACGATTTCGCGATGCTTGCTGTGATGGTCGAGCACGCGGTCGATCTCGAGATCGGCGAACAAATTGACATAGCGTTCGAGCCGCCCGCCGAGATCGGCCCAGATCCGCATCAGGATCGGCGAACCGCAGCCCGACAGCAAGGTCCAGTGCAGCGCCGAATAAGCGCGCTGCCACATTTCGCGATGCTCGGGATCGTCGAAATTCTTCTCGACCTTGAGCGAGCGGTGGAGCTGGAGCACCACCGCTTCCTCCCAAGCCTCGTTGCCATGCTTGAGCGCGCTGTCGAGCATGAGCTGATAGATCTTGCGATAGGCGCGAATCAGATCGTCGTAATCGGCCAGTGAGACCGGTGCGACGCGATGCCCCTTCTGGTGCTCATGTACGACCAACCCGCTGGTCGACAACAATAAAATCGCCTCGCGCACGGGGCTGTGGCCGACATCGTAGAAAGCGACGAGTTGTTCGACCTTGAGCCGTTCGAGCGGCGCAAAGACACCGCGGACAATGTCGCGGCCGAGCCAATATTGCACCGCCAGCGTCGGATTTCGCTTGGGGTCGACGGGGGCGATGACCGACGGAGCGGTGAAGTTCTTTACGGACGGAATGTCGGTCGGCACGCCGCGACTATTAGACATGCCTCGCGCCCGCGCAACCAGCACGCCTTCCAGCCGTGGGCGATCGTTACGGGGGTGTTTCGGTGTCCCTTCGCCGTGACGGCTATTCGCGGCCATCGTCGCTCGCGAGCATCGGCAGGGCTGGGGGTGCCGATGCCGCGATGCCCTGGACGGCAGCGTCGAAACAGGCGCGCGCCTGCTCGGTGAGGAAGGCGGCCTCGACCCAGCGGTCGCTTTCCTCGCGCGGACTGCCATCGGAGCCGGTGACCATCTTGGGATAAAAAGTGCGCGCGGGGAGCAATTCGCAAAGCGCGGGCAAATAGTCCCCGGAGCAGGCGGTGAGGAGGAAGCCGCCGATGCTCTCCGTCCACATCCGCCGGAAGATGGCGAGATGCTGCGCTTCGGCCGGGTCGCTCGCGGAGAGTTGGCCGAAAGCGCCGGACGATACGCGCAAGTGGAGGAAGCGGACGCGCTCGAACACCGGGCGCATGGCGATGAGCTTGGCCTCGATATCGCCATACGGCAGTTCGTGGCCGGTATACCAATGTGCGAAATCGCCGTTGAAGGTCAGTTCGGGAAAGCGCTCGATCAGTCCGAGCGTCCGTCGGATATCCTGCGTCATCGTCGCGCGATGCGTTTCGAGGTGGAGCACGTGGCGCTCCTGCTCGGCGATCCGCAATATGCCCTCGGCGAGCCGCCACAGGTCGTCGTCTTCCTCGAGACCGGTGCCGAGCTGCACCGTGGTGCAGGCGCAGCCCTGGTCGCGCCAGTGTCGCGTCATTGCGCGGAGCTGGTCGAGGTCATGGATCACGCGCGCGATGCCGAATGGGATCAGCCCGGCGCCGCGCGCGACCGCCGGCTCGAGCGTCTGGATACCTTCATAGCCGGCGCCCGGTAGCGCGGCGTAGATTTCCGCCGTGCTGCCTTTGGGTCCGGCGGACCAGTCAGGCAGTTCGGCGATCGTGACGAAGCTCAATCCCGCGATCAGGCGGGGAGGGGGTAAGCCCTCCCCACCCGCATCGCGCGGTTCAGAAACCGACATCGAGCGACAACCCCACCGAGCGCTGCGATTCATACGGCCGGAACTGGCTCAGGCTGCGCGCGCTGCCGAACGGAGTCGAGAACATCGTCACGGCGAAATGCTCGTCGAGCAGGTTCTTGCCGTAAACCGATAGCTTCCACAGCTTGCCGCTGGCCAGCGCGATCGCGCCGTTGACCAGCACATAGCCGTCCTGTCGCGTGCGCGGATTGTTGGGGAAGGCGATCAGCTGCGACGAGCGATAGCTGGCCGACAGATCGAATTGCAGCTTGAGCCTGGACGACAAATCGACGCCGTACGAACCGCCCGCATTCAATTGCCATTTGGGCGAATAGGGCAGCGGCGCGTCGGTCAGATTCTGCTGCACGCCGGGCGATCCCGCCGGCGATCCCGGCGCGGGGACGCATCCTTCCGCCACGGTCTGCCCGCCGAAGCACGGCGCGTTGGGGAAATCGCCCCAGCGCGCATCGACATAGGAACCGCTCAGCACCAGATTGAGGTCGGTCGCCGCGATCGGCCGCCAGCCGAGATCGAACTCGACGCCCTTGGTCTTCGCCTCGCTGCTGACGATCGGATAGGTCGCGGTGACCGGGTCGCGGCCCGCTGTCTGGTAATTGTCGACATGCGTGTAGAAAGCGGTGACGTTGAACGTCACGCGCGCGTCGGGCCAATAGGTGCGCAGGCCGATTTCGTAATTGGTTGGCCGCTCGGGTTTCACGTAGCGCAAGGTCTTGACGCCGATATTGGTGTCGAACCCGCCGCCCTTGAATCCGCGCGTCACGGTGGCGAACACGTTGGCGTCCTTGGCGATGTCGTATTGAGCACCGGCGCGCCACACCAACGCGTAGGATTGTTCGGCTTTACGATCGGAATCGGTCAGATGATAAGTCGGATCGAGACGATCCTTGGCCGCTTCCACCCGGTCCTTGAGGTAGCGCAGTCCGCCGATCAGTTTGAACGATTTCGATATGTTGAAATTGGCTTGGCCGAACAGCGCCATGTTGCGCGAATCCGAGGTGATATGGGCGCGGCGGTTGAAGAACGGGAACGGCACCGTTGCGAAAATCTGGGTCGACCGCGAATTGATGTCGGCGTCGAAATAATAGGCGCCGAGCACGTAATCGATCAGTTTGCCGGTCGGCGAGGCCAACCGGATTTCCTGACTGAACTGCGCCTGGTTGAAATGGGCATAATTGACATCAAGGAGGTTGATCGGTGCCGAATCCGAATCGAGCCCGTCGGTCGTCTCCCAGGTCCGCCACGCGGTGATCGAGGTCAGCGTGAAGCCGCCCAGGCGATAATCGGCTTGCAGTGACACGCCCTTGCTCCTCGCGTTGGAGAAGACGTCGCCATTGATATCCTGGTCGAGATTGTCCCTGCCCGGCTTGATGCCTTTTGCAATTTGAAACAGTTCGGGCGCGCCCGGGGGCGTCCCCACCGAATAGAGCGTCCACACGCAGCAATCGGAGTCGCGCTTGTAATAATCGGCGATGCCGGTCAGCGTCAGGTTGGCCGTCGGCTCCCATTCCAGCTTGGCGCGCCCACCCCAATCGTCGCGGTCGTTCAATTTGCGGCCATCGAACACATTGGTGACATAGCCGTCGCGTTTGTTGCGGCGTCCCGAGATCGAGAAGCGGAGCGTGTCGGTGATCGGCCCCGACAGATAGGCGCTGAAGCGGCGGTCATTGTCGGGCCAACCCCAGCTGACGCTGGCGTTGCCGGTGAATTCCCTGGATGGCCGCTTGGTCACGACGTTGACCACGCCGGCCGATGCATTCTTGCCGAACAATGTGCCTTGCGGCCCGCGCAATACCTCGATCCGCTCGATATCGGGGAGGTCGCCGAGCGACGCTCCAGCCTGGCCCATGACCACTCCGTCCAGGACATAGGCGACGCTGCCCTCGATCGCCTCGGACGAAAAGGTGCTGGTGCCGATGCCGCGGATGAAGAAGCCGAAATTGCGCGGTCCCGCGGAATTGGTCAGCGTGACGCTCGGGACCATATATTGCAGGTCGCTGGTCTCGTTGAACTTGAGCGAGGTGAGCTTGTCGCCGCCAATCACCGCGACCGACAGCGGCACGTCCTGCAGATTCTCGGCGCGGCGCTGCGCGGTGATGACGATGTCGCCGCGTGTGTCGATCGATTGTGTCTGCGAATTCGCGGCAGGCGTGCCCGGCGCTTGCGTATCGGGCGCCGGCTTGTCCTGCGCCTGCGCCGCGGTCGTCCAGCTTAGCGCCAACATGCTGACAGCGACGCTTCCAACCGCCCGGAATCGAAAACTGAGCATTCACCTCTCCTGATAAATTACTATATTTATCACTAATAATTTATCGGATTTATGATGTTGTCAATCATTCGATATTTTAAGCACGATGGGGCGGCCCTCGCACCCCAGCGCCGTTCGCGGAAATGCGGTTTCGCCTAACGCGAGGCTTTTGAGTGAGGCGACAGGCGTCGGCTAACGGACGGATTGTGCCGTCAGTCCTAGGCGAACCGGTCTCTGAACGATGGATTCGCGATTATTCCACGGGGCCGGTCGAGCTCATCGGCACGTTCTTCCTCAATCGGAGGTCGTCGGAGCCGCCGTCAGCCAATAGCCGGTAGATCTGATAGACCACGACCGGGACAGAGGCTCATGTCGACCGCGACCCGGCAGCGGCACCGCGTTCGCTTCGTTCCAGCCGGACGGCAACCTCGCGCTGCGCCGCTCAGGTGGTGTGCGAGTTTGGTCTGGCGGAACCAGTACCTTCCTGTGCGCGAACCTCCAGATTCAGAATGAGGCAATCCCCGAAATGCCCTCCATTTTACCCGCCGCATTGTGGTGGGAAGAGGAGGGACTGAGTAAATTCGATGGGACGGTTAATCCAAAAATCCTGACGGACTTATAAAAGGTTACGGGTGTTCTGGGGAGCCCGGGAGAGGGTGCAAGTGGCGGTGCTGTCAGTCTAAGGCGAACTCGTCTCTGGGCGATACAGGGCAGTTTTTGACGGCAAGAGCTTTACTCGCGAGCAACTGCCGTTCAGACGGCCCTTGTCCCGTTGCTTGATCGGAACGGCCGGCAGGTGCCCGGCACGATTTAGCACGAGCGCTCGGCTTGCTGCCAAGCGAGAGACGCGAGCACGGGCAGGTCGGCCGCGAGCCGTCCCGCTTCCGCGGAAGCGGCCGTTCCACGGAGCATCCGCGCCTTGATGCCGTGGCAGATCGCGGCGAAGCGGAAGAAGTTGAACGCGACGTAGAAGTCCAGGTGAGGAATCCCCGCGCGTCCGGTCCGGCGGCAATAGGCCGCGACATAATCCTCCTCGCTCGGGATGCCGAGCTTGGCCAGATCGCTATCCGCCAGCCCGGGAATGGTGAGCGCAGGCATCCGGTACATCATCAGGTGATAGGCGAAGTCGGCGAGCGGATGGCCGAGCGTCGACAGCTCCCAGTCGAGCACCGCGCGGACGGCGAAGGCGTCGGGCGCGAAGATCAGATTGTCGATGCGAAAATCGCCATGGACCAATGTCGTCTCGTCACCCGCCGGGATATGCTCGGGCAGCCAGGCGATCAGCCGGTCCATATTGGCGTCGCGGCCGGCGATATCGTCCGCCAGATACTGGCGCGACCAGCGCGCGACCTGCCGCTCGATATACTGGCCGTGACGCCCGTACCCGCCGAGCCCGACCGCTTCCGGATCGATCGTATGAAGCTGCGCGATCACGGCGTTCATCGCGTCGTAGATCGCGGCGCGCGCCGCCGTGGTTTCGCCGGACAAGGTCGCGTCCCAGAATATCCGGCCGTCGACCATGTCCATCACATAGAACCAGGTGCCGATCACCGCGTCGTCGGTGCACAGGGCATGAACGTGCGGCACGGGAAAACCCACGCCTTCGACCGCGCGGATGACCTGCGCCTCGCGATCGACCGCGTGCGCGCCGGGCAGCAAGGTGCCGGGCGGCTTGCGGCGCAGGACGTAGCGGCGGCTGGGCGTGACCAATTTGTAGGTCGGGTTGGACTGGCCTCCGTTGAACTGCTCGACATG
This sequence comes from Sphingomonas sp. P4_D12, assembly GCF_056401895.1. Lineage (NCBI taxonomy): Bacteria > Pseudomonadati > Pseudomonadota > Alphaproteobacteria > Sphingomonadales > Sphingomonadaceae > Sphingomonas > Sphingomonas sp. P4_D12. Next base: position 59,086 of record NZ_JBFUIL010000004.1, read on the forward strand.
CAACGGGCCTTCGAAGCCGGGGACATTGGCGGCCATCCAGTCCGCGAGCCGTTCCTCGTCGAAGCGATGCGCGAGACGGACTGCGCCGGTGCCGGCGAACGAGTCCGCGGTCATTGCGCGGCGATCCAGTCGCGCTTGATCTTCTTGGCGAGGCTCCATTTGTGGACCTCGGTCGGTCCGTCATAGATGCGGAAGGCGCGCACCTCGCGAAAGACCTGTTCGACGATCGTATCACCCGACACGCCGGTTCCGCCCATCGCCTGGACGCAGCGATCGGCGATCCGCATCAGCGCCTCGCTGACCGCGACCTTCGCCATCGAGCTCTCGACGGTGCCGAGCGCACCCGTATCGAGCACGCCCGCGCACCAATCGATCATCAATTCGGCCTGTTTCAGGTCGATCACATTCTCGGCGAGCATGAACCCGACACCTTCATGGTCGATCAGCGGTTTGCCGAACGCCTGGCGGCGATTGGCGTAGTCGGTCGCGATCTCGTTCGCGCGGGTGCAGGCGCCGAGCCAGCGCATGCAATGCGTCAACCGCGCCGGCGCCAACCGGACCTGCGCTAGCTTGAAGCCGTCTCCGGGTGCGCCCAGCATCTGGTCTGCGGTAACCCTGAGCCGCTCGATCGCGACGATCGCATGGCCGCCCGGCATCGACGAATCGATCGTGTCGAGCACGCGTTCGATGCGGATCGCGGGATCGGGCAGATCGACGAGGAACAGCGAGGCGCCTTCCTCGGCCTTGGCCATGACGATGCCGACCCTGGCGCCTTCCGCGCCGGTGATGAACGCCTTGCGCCCGTCGATCCGCCAGCCATTGCCGTCGCGCGTCGCGATCGTCTGCAGCATCGACGGATCCGACCCCGCACCGCCGTCCGTCGCGGGTTCGGTCATGAAGAAGGCCGAGCGCGCCTCGCCGGCGACGAGCGGTGCGAGAAAGCGCGCTTTCTGCTCCGCCGTCGCGACCTTGCCGAGCAGGTACATATTGCCTTCGTCGGGCGCCGCGACATTGACCGCGACGGGACCGAGTGGCGAGAGGCCGGCCGCGCGCAAGATGACGGCGACCTCGCGATGATGCAGGTGCGTGCCATTCGCCAGGATATGCGGCGTCAACACGCCGGCCGCGCGCGCCTTGCCACGAAGCTCGGTGACCAGTTCGTCGCTCGGCCCGTGTGGACCGCACCGCGGATCGCGCTCATAAGGGGCAACCACGTCGCGGACGAAGGCTTCCACCTTGGCGGCGATGCCGGCGGCGCTCATCGCGGCGCCATCCGGATCGCGCCGTCGAGCCGGATCACTTCGCCGTTGAGCATCGGATTGGTCACGATCGTCTCAACCAAAGCGGCATATTCCTCGGGCCGTCCGAGCCGGCTGGGATGCGGCACCTGGGTCCCGAGCGATTCCTGCGCGGCGGGCGGCAAACCCATCAGCATCGGGGTCAGGAAGATGCCCGGCGCGATCGTCATGACGCGGATGCGATGCTGGGCGAGATCGCGCGCCAGCGGCAGGGTCATGCCGACCACGCCGCCTTTCGATGCGGCATAGGCGGCCTGGCCGACCTGGCCGTCATAGGCTGCAACCGATGCGGTATTGACGATGACGCCGCGTTCCTCGCCGATCGGATCGGCGGCGGCCAATCGCGCGGCGAAGCGCGCGATCACCGCGAAACTGCCGACCAGATTGACCTCGATCGCCTGGCGGAATGCCGACAGCGGGTGGGGGACATTCTCCTTACCCACCGTCTTGATCGCGGGCGCGACGCCCGCGCAATTGACCAGGATCCGCGCGATTCCGTGCGCGGCTTCGGCTTCAGCCAGAGCCGCGTCGATCGCCGCGTCGTCGGTGACGTCGATCTGGGCGAACAGCCCGCCGATCGCGGTTGCATGCGCCGCTCCGGCAGCGGCGTCGCGATCGAACAAGGTAACCTTCGCCCCGCGCGCCGCGAGCATCGCCGCGGTCGCGCCGCCCAGCCCCGACGCGCCGCCGGTGACGATCGCTGCCGCATTCCCGATTTCCATAGTCTGTCTCTCCGGTTTTATTGCGCGGTCGAGCCGCCGTCGACGACGAGTTCGGCCCCGGTCATGTATTTCGACGCGTCGCTTGCCAGGAACAGGATCGCGTCGGCGATCTCCTCAGGCGTGCCGATCCGGCCGACCGGTATGTCGGCGAGCAGGCGGGCGGCGATCGCGGGGTCGGCATGAACGCCGGCGCTGAGCGGCGTGGCAATATGGCCCGGATGGATCGAATTGGCGCGCACGCCATTGCCCAAAGCCGCGCATTCGAGCGCGGTCGCCTTGGTGAACATCCGGACCGCGCCCTTCGCCGCGCAATAGCTGCCGGTATTGGCGGCGGCGGCGATCCCGCGGATCGACGACATGTTGACAATCGCGCCGTTCCCCGATCGCCCGAGGAGCGGCAGCAGATGTTTCGTCGCGAGGAACACGCTGTCGAGATTGACCGCCATGATCGCGCGCCAATGGTCGAGCGTGGTGTCCGCAATCGACCGGAACACGCCGAACCCGGCATTGTTGACCAGGATATCGAGGCGTCCGGCGTCCCGATCGATCTCGTCGGCCAGCTTCGCCCAGGCGGCTTCGTCGGTAACGTCCATCGTGACGCCGCGATGCCGGCCATCGCCGAGCGACTCGACCGCCGCGGCCAGCCCGTCGGCATTGCGGTCGACCAGGATCACGGCTGCGCCCGCCGCGGCGAAGCGGCGTGCGGTCGCGAGCCCGATTCCCGATGCCGCGCCGGTCACCAGCGCGACCTTGCCCGTTAGATCGTACATCCGAAAGCCGCCTTTCCTGATCCTCGTCACGCTGACCAAACCGTCCGTTGACGTGTTCGCGATCCTGCCGTTAGCATAACCGTCCGACCGGTTGGTCTAGCAAAAAGGAGAGGCGCGCAATGACCGCAGCTGCGGTAACACTCGACGCCGTGGGCCGTGTTCGTGCCCATGCGCCGAAGACCTTGGCGGGGTATCGCCGCTTCCGGTCGGTGATCGAGAATGACGGCGCCTTGCCGAAAACGCTCAAGCATCTGTTCGTCGCGGCGGCGGCGTGCGCGAAAGGCTATCCCGACATGACCGAGCGCGAATTGCGCGCGGCGGCAGCGGCGGGGCTCGACGTCGAGCTTGCCGGATGCACGGTGGCGATCCTCGCGAGTTCACGTGGCGAAGGCGCCGCGCTGCGCTTCGAATCGATCTATGCGCGCGTCTATCCCGACAGTGCCCGGATCGAGGCCGACGAGCGCGAGTTGGTCGTCGCGCCGGGCGAAGCCGAGCAGAATTTCCTCTCTTATTTCACGACGATGCCGCCATCGCTCGGTAAGCTGCTCGATCTCGTGCCGGTCGGCGGTGACGCTTATTATCTGATGCGCGAGGGAACGCTGTCGGGCACCGCGCTCGAACCGCGCCATGCCGAGCTGTTGCTGGTGACGGTGCTGGCGGCGGATTACAGCAACTGGGCGTCGGTCCATATGGACGGTGCCCGGCGCGCGGGCGCCAGCGAGGCCGAAGTCGCCGAGGCGGTATTGTGCGCGGTGCCGGTCGCCGGTCTGTCGGCCTGGGTGGTCGGCGCGACCGCGATGGATGCCGGGGCGAAATGAACAAGGCGGCGCGTCTTGAGTTCGCGATCGTGCCGGGGCACGTCTTGGATATAACAGGGAAAGGATGATCGATGGGCGCCAAACCAGCGCGAAAACGTCGGACCACCGAAGCGCATGACGAAAAGCGCATCGAAATCATCCAGCACTGCGCCGCCTTGTTCGATAAGGTCGGTTTTCACAACACGTCGATGCAGATGCTTGCCGACGAAGTGGGACTGGGGAAGCCGACGCTCTATCACTATTTTCCCAGCAAGCTGTCGATCCTCTACGCGATCCACGACACGCACATCTCTGCGCTGCTGGACGGACTGAAACACGAAGCGGGCACCGATCCGGCCGACTCGCTGCGCTCGGCGTGCGTCGACATCCTCGGCCAGATCGCGACGCATCCCGGCTATGTCCGCGCTTTCATGGACAATTATGGCGACCTCGAAGGCAAGATGCGTGATGCGATCCGCACTCGCCGCCGCGACTATTTCGACGGGGTCAAGGCGCTTATCATCGAAGGTGTTGAGAGCGGCCGGTTCCGCGCAGTCGACCCGGTGATCACGACCTACGGTTTCCTCGGCATGTGCAACTGGGCATACAAATGGTATCCCCCGATGGCGAAAACACGCACGCCCGAAGAGGTCGCCGATGCGTTGTGCGGTCCATTCTTCGATGGCCTGAAGGCGGGATAGGACGGGATGCACGTCAACGAGGACATGCTGGCCGCGGTGCGTGTCCGATCGCTGGCGGAAATTCGGCCGGCTGCCGAAGCGTTGCGCGACGCGGTGCACGGCCTGGCCGGATTGAAGGTCGCAGTCACCGACAATATCGCTGCGGCCGAGCCGATGAAGGATGCCGACGGCGTGATCCTGGCCGGCGACGTCTTCGGTTTTTCGGGCGAGGATTCGCGCTGGTGGCGATTTCCGCAGCTGGCGCTGACCTCTCCACTGCCGATGGCGTGCCGGTTCGAGAGCGAGCCGTTCTGGTGCAACGCGGACGGCATCCGGACCCGTACGCCCAACGCGTTGCTCGCCGGACTCGACCTCACCAACTTTCGCGAGCGCGCTCTGACCAGCGCGGCGATCGTCGCGCCGATCCATCTGCCGTTCGGGCAGATCGCGGCGGCGAGCTTCCTGTCGCCCGATCCCGCGGTCGACGATCTTTCCGCGCCGTTCGAGGCGGTCGGCGAGACGCTGGCGTTGCTCGCGCGCATCTTCGTCGCGAGCTACGTCAAGGTCACCGAGCGGCGCCCGGCCAGCATCGCGCGGGTGATGCTGACCAAGCGCGAGGTCGAATGCCTGCGCTGGGCGGCTGCGGGCAAGACCAATGACGAGATCGCAATGATCATCAATCTCAAGCGCACCACGATCCGCTTCCACATCCGTTCGGCGGCGCAGAAGCTCGACGCGGTCAACCGCGACCAGGCCTTGTTCAAGGCCGCGCAACTCGGCTTCCTCGGCACCCTGCGCTAGCGCGAAACGCTAGCTGACCCATTGGACAGAGGCGCTGACCGACCTGCCTGACTAGGTTTCTGGGCAGGAGGAAGGATATGCCTGATCTGGCACCGCCGATCGACGACCGGTTGCTGCATCTCGACGCGGACGGCGCCCTGGCGCTGCTGGCGGCGCGCGAGCGCGAGAGCGGGCGGCTGGTGTTCCCGGCGCCGGGAGACGCCGATCCCGAGCGATACGAATCCGTCCTGTTGCCGCGCGAAGGCCGGCTCTGGTCGTGGACGATCCAGCGCTTCCGGCCCAAATCGCCGCCTTATGCCGGGCCCGAGGCGTTCGCGCCTTATGCCGTGGGTTATGTCGCGCTCGGCGATGCGATCATCGTCGAGGGGCGGCTCACCGGCGCGCCGCTCGACGGCTTCGCGATCGACATGCCGATGCGCCTCGTCGCTGAGCCCTTCGCGCTCGAAAGCGGCGAGCGGCGGACGACGTTCGCCTTCGCCCCGATCACGGAGAAAGCGGCGTGAGCGGCGTCTATATCGTCGGCGCCGGCATCCATCCGTTCGGGCGCACGCCGGAACGAACCGGGCTGCAGCAGGGCGTGTTCGCGGTGCGCCAAGCGCTCGGCCGCGCCGGACTCGACTGGCGCGACATCCGGTTCGCTTATGGCGGGTCGGATGCCGCCGGCAAGGCGGACACGATGGTGTCCGAGCTCGGGCTGACCGGCCTCCCGTTCATCAACGTCGCCAATGGCTGTGCGACCGGCGGGTCGGCGATGTTCGGCGCCTATTCGACGATCAAGTCGGGCGAGTTCGACCTCGGCATCGCGGTCGGCTTCGACAAGCATCCGCGCGGCGCGTTCGATCCCAAGCCGGCCGAATGGGGCCTGCCCGATTGGTATGGCGAAACTGGACTGATGCTGACCACGCAGTTCTTCGCGATGAAGATTCAGCGCTATATGGCGATGCACGGCATCACCAATGGCACGCTGGCGGCGGTTGCCGAAAAGGCGTTCGCGAACGGCGTGCTGGCCGACCATGCCTGGCGGCGCGAGCCGGTCGATGCCGAGACGATCCTGTCCTCGACGATGGTCAGCGACCCGCTGACCAAGTTCATGTTCTGCTCGCCCGCTGAAGGCGCGGTCGCGCTGATCCTAGCCAGCGAGGCGAAGGCGAAATCGCTTGGCCTGCCGGCAGTCCGCCTGCGCGCGGCGTCGGTGCGCAGCCGCCCGCCGGGGTCGTTCGAGGTCTTCTCGCCCGCGCTCGACATCGACCGTGGCCTCTCGCCCACCAACATCGCGTCGCGGGCCGCCTATGAAATGGCGGGGGTCGGGCCCGAGGATGTGGACGTCGCTCAGCTCCAGGACACCGAGAGCGGCGCCGAGATCATGCACATGGCCGAGAACGGTTTCTGCGCCGATGGCGAACAGGAAGCGTGGATCGCCGAAGGCCGCACTCGGATCGACGGGATTCTGCCGGTCAATACCGACGGCGGCTGCCTTGCCTGCGGCGAGCCGATCGGCGCCTCGGGGCTGCGCCAGGTGTACGAGAATTACGTCCAGCTGACCGGGCAAGCGGGCGCGCGGCAAGTGCCGGGCGATCCGCGGATCGGATACAGCCATGTTTATGGCGCGCCCGGCGTCTCCGCGGTGGCGATCGTGGAGCGCGTTTGATGGACCTCGCGCTGTCGCCCGCGCAACTTGCGTTTCGTGAAGAGGTGCGCGGCTTCCTCGACACCGCGCTCACCCCCGCGATGCGTCGCGGCGCGGCGCTGACCTCGGGCGTGTTCGCCGAGCCCGATGTCTACCGCGCGTGGCAGACGGCGCTCGATGCGCAGGGGTGGCTGACCTATTTCTGGCCGGCGAGTGCGGGCGGACCCGGTTGGGGCGCGGTCGAGCGCTGGATCTTCGAGACCGAATGCGCGCGGGCCGGCGCGCCGATACTGCCCGGCATGGGTCTTAAGCTGGTCGGGCCGGTACTCTACACTTACGGCACGCCCGAGCAGCAGGGGCGCTTCCTGCCCGCGCTGCGGTCGGGCGAGCATGTCTGGGCGCAGGGTTTCTCTGAGCCGGGCTCGGGCTCCGACCTCGCCAGCCTGCGGACCCGCGCGGTGCGCGACGGCGACGATTATATCGTGACCGGGCAGAAGATCTGGACCACCCAGGCACAGTTCGCCAACTGGCTGTTCGCACTGGTGCGCACCGATGCCGCGGTCAAACCGCAGGCGGGAATCTCGTTCGTGCTGATCGACATGACCTCGCCCGGCGTCACCGTCCGCCCGATCCTGAGCGCGTCGGGTGACCATGAGCTCAACGAGGTGTTCCTCGACGACGTTCGTGTACCCGTCGCCAACCGCATCGGCGCGGAAGGCGAGGGCTGGGGCATCGCCAAGTTCCTGCTCGAGAACGAGCGTGGCGGGACGGGTTATGCTCCGCAGTTACTGGCCGATCTCGACCGACTGGTTGCCGCGGCATCGCCGCTCGGCGCGCTGCTCGCCGATCGCGCGGTGCAGCTGCGGCTCGAAGCCGAGGCGCTGGAAATGACCGAATTGCGCACCCTGCTTGAAATCGAGCAAGGTCAGGCGCCGGCCCCGCGCAGCCTCGCGGTCAAACTGATCGCGTCGGAAATCCGCCAGGGGATCGAGGCGCTGGCGGTCGATGCGTTCGGGCTTGCCGGACTCCAGCTGCCCACCGAACGCCCGTTCCACGCGGACGATGCTCGGTTATTGGTCGGCCCGCCCGAGGCGGGGCTGGCCGCAGCCCGCTATCTCAACGCCCGTGCCTGGTCGATCTTCGGCGGGACGAGCGAGATCCAGCTCAACCTGATCGCGCGCGCCGCTCCGGCCGCGCCCTGACTTTCGCGAAAGGATCGCATTCGTGCCCGACGCCTATATCGTTTCCGCCCGACGTACCGCCGGCGGCCGCCGCAACGGGCGGCTCGCCGGTATCCACCCCGCCGATCTGGGTGCGCGCGTGCTCGACGCGATCGTCGCGGAGACCGGGGTCGATCCGGCGGCGATCGACGACGTCATCATCGGCTGCGTCAGCCAGATCGGCGAGCAGACCTTCGCGCTCGGGCGCAACGTCGTGCTGGCGTCCTCGTTGCCCGACAGCGTGCCGGCGGTGACGATCGACCGCCAATGCGGGTCCTCGCAACAGGCGCTGCATTTTGCCGCGCAGGCTGTGATGTCGGGCACCCAGGATCTGGTGATCGCAGGCGGCGTCGAAAGCATGTCGCGCGTGCCCATGGGCTCGCCGGTGACGCTGGCGGCGCAGGCGGGGATCGGCGAGGGACCGTTCGCGAAGAGCATCCAGGCGCGTTATGGCGTCCCGGCGTTCAGCCAGTTCACCGGCGCGCAGATGGTCGCCGACAAATACGGCCTCGACCGTGATACGCTCGACCGTTTCGCGCTGAACAGCCATCGCAAGGCCGCCGCCGCGATCGAAGCGGGGGCATTCGCGCGCGAAATCCTCCCGGTCGCGGTGACGACGCCCGAAGGCGGCCGGCTGGTCCACGAGCGCGATGAGGGCGTCCGCGCCGATGCCAGCCTCGAATCGATTGGGTCGGTCAAGTTGCTGACCGAGGGCGGCAGCCTGAGCGCGGCGACCGCAAGCCAGGTGTGCGACGGGGCGAGCGGGGTGCTGGTCGCGTCCGAAGCCGCGGTCAAGGTGCACGGGCTGACCCCGCTGGCGCGCATCCACAACCTGACCGTTACCGCGGGCGATCCCGTTATCATGCTCGAGGAACCGATCCCGGCGACGCGGCGTGCGCTCGAGCGGGCCGGCCTTGCGCTCGATGATATCGACCTGTTCGAGGTCAATGAAGCGTTCGCGTCGATCCCGCTGGCCTGGCTCAAGGCGATCGGCGCCGATCCGGCCCTACTCAACGTCAATGGCGGCGCGATCGCGCTCGGCCATCCGCTAGGGGCTACGGGGACCAAGCTGATGGCGACTCTGATCCATGCGCTCCATGCGCGCGGCGGGCGCTACGGCCTCCAGACGATGTGCGAGGGCGGCGGGATCGCCAACGTCACGATCGTCGAGCGGGTCTGACATGCGGCTGGAGCCGAGTGAGGAACAGACGATGCTGCGCGATATGGTCGCGCGGTTTCTTGCTGATCGCGGTGAGGCGGCAGCGATCGGGGCCGCGCCGATGCCGGCGGCCGGCTGGCGTGCGATGGCCGAATTCGGGCTGTTCGGCTTCCTGCTGCCCGAGCGTGCCGGCGGCATGGGTGGCGGATCGGACGACGTGATGATCGTCGCGGAGGCGCTGGGTCGGGGGCTGGCGATCACGCCTTTAGGCGAGGCCGTGCTCGGCGCGGCCGACATCGTGGCGCGATATGGCGACGACTTGCTCGTCCGGCGGTTGGTCGCGCCGGCCATAGCGGGCGAGGCGATCCTGGCGCTGGCGGTTGGATCGCTGCGCGAGGAGGCTGGCAGCGTCTCGGGCAGGGTCGAATTCGTGCGCTGGGCGCCGCAGGCCTCGGCGCTCGTCGTGCTGGGGGATGACGCCGCTTATGTCGCAGCGCTCGATACGGATGCCGCCACGCTGACGCCGCGGCGGCTCGCCGACGGGACACCGGCGGCCTGCGTCACGCTGACCGATTGCGAGGCCGCGCGGATCGCGCTGCCTGCCGGCGCTGCAGAGACGGCGCTGGCCATGGTCGACCTCGCGCATGCCGCGGAGATGATCGGGGTGATGGCGCTGCTCTACGCGCAGACCGCCGATTATGCCGCGACGCGGCGTCAGTTCGGCGCGGCGATTGGCACCTTCCAGGCGGTACAGCACAAGCTCGCTCGGATGTTCGTCGCGCTCGAACAGGCGCGCTCGCTGACGATCAAGGCGGCCGCGACTGGGCGGGAGGATGCGGACTTCGGGCGCGCCGCGCGATCGGCCAAGGCCTATGTCGCCCACGCGGCGCAGTTCCTCGCCGAGGAAGCGGTGCAGCTTCACGGCGGGATCGGCGTCACCGATGAATTGCCGGTCGGGCGAGGCTTGCGGCGGATAATGGTGCTCGCGCGGCTGTTTGGCGGCGCGGCGGATGCTCGCGCCAGACTGGCGGCATGACCATCAACCGCCGCTGGACGCTGGCGCGGCGTCCGGACGGGCCGGTTGCGATCGACGATTTCGCACTGGTCGACGTGCCGTTCGTCGCGCCGCCGCTGAACGATGGCGAGATATTGGTGCGCAACCACATGTTCGCTATCGCGCCGACGATCCGCAACTGGCTCAACCCGCCGGGGCGCAGCGATCGCGGGTCGATCCCGATCGGCGGGGTGATATCGGGCATGGCGGGATGCGAAATAGTCGCCTCGCACCACCCCGGCTGGCGCGCCGGCGATCGCCTGATCGCGATGACGCGCTGGGAGGATTGGAGCGTGATCGCGCCCGATACCGCCGCAGTGCCGGCGTTTCGGCTGTCCGCCGAGATGGATTTTGCCCAGGCACTGGGGCCGCTCTCGCTCAACAGCCTGACCGCCTATTTCGGGATGACCGAGGTGGGACGGGTCGCCGCGAACGACGTAGTGCTGGTGTCGGGAGCGGCCGGCTCGGTTGGGTCGGTCGCCTGCCAGATCGCGCGGATCCTGGGTGCGCGCGTGATCGGGATCGCAGGTGGCGCGGACAAATGCGCTTGGCTGCGTGAGACCTGCGGCGTCGAGGCGATCGATTATCGCGGCGAAGACGTGGGCGCGCGCCTCACGGAACTATGCCCGGCCGGGATCGACCTGTTCTTCGACAATGTCGGCGGCGCGATCCTCGATGCCGCGATCGACCGGATGGCGGCGCACGGGCGGGTCGTGCTGTGCGGCCAGATCGCCGCTTATGACGGCGACGGGCCGGCGCGGGGACCAAGCGACATGATGAAACTGGTCTATCGGCGGCTCAGGATGGAAGGCTTCGTCGTCGGCGATTTCGTTGACCGCGCCGACGAAGCGCGGATGGCCTTGAGCGCATGGATCGACAGCGGCGCGCTCACGGTGCGTGTTGACGAACGGTACGGCTTCGACGCGATCCCGGCTGCGTTCGTCGACCTATTCGCGGGGCGCAATGCCGGGACGCTGATCGTCGCGGCGGACTGAGCCTCAGAGCCGCACCGCCAGCCGATGCGCTTCGAACAAAGCCTGCGACAGGCGCCGCGGGGCAACGCAATCGCCGATCGAGTGGACCTCCAGCCCACGATCGGAAAAGATGGCCGGCCTCGGGCCGGCGACCGAGCGCCCGGTCTGTACCACCACCAGATCCGCCGCGATCGTGCGTTCGGCGCCGCTGGTCAGGGACATCAGATTGGCGACCCCCTCCCCCGCCTGGAGCAATTCGGACAAGACTTCGTAGCGTGTGTCGCCCGTGCCGAGCCGCACCAGCAACGGCGCTACGCTCTCCGCCGGGATTGCCCCCGCGATCGTCGCCGACGGGGTCGACAGGGTGACCTGCCACCCCGCGTCGACCAGCGCATTGGCGACGCCATAGGTCCACCAGAAACCGCTGCCGTCGTCCTGGACCAGCACCTGCCCCGAACCGTACGGTGCGGGCGCGCCATCGCGGAGGATGTCGAGCCAGCCGCACACGCCCGCACCATCGCGCTCGGGGTCGAGCGGCCGAGGCACAGCACCGGTGGCGAGCACGATCGCATCCGCGTGTCCGACAAGATCGCCGGGATAGTCGATCCGACGGCCGAGATGGATATCGACCGGCAGGCGGCGGAGCTCACTCTGCAAGTGATCGATCAACCGCAGTAGGCCGGAACGTTCGGGGATCGCGGCGGCATAGAGGAATTGTCCGCCCAGGCCGTCGCTCGCTTCGTATAATGTGACCCGATGCCCGCGCAGCGCCACGATCCTTGCTGCTTCCATGCCCGCCGGTCCGCCGCCGACAATGGCGATGCGGCGCGGCTCCGCAGCGGGCTTGAACGACGCAAAGGCAGGGTCGCGCTCGCGCCCCGCCAGCGGGTTGACCGCGCAGTGCAGATGCGGCGCGAAGGCGCGGCAATCCTGGTTCAGCCCGACGCACGGGCGGATGCGGTTGGCTTCGCCGCGCGCCGCTTTGGCCACCCAATCGCCGTCCGCGACGAAAGCGCGTGCGAAGCCGACGGCGTCGGCTTGCCCGTCGGCCAGAGCCTTTTCGGCGAGTGCCGGCGACGTGAAGCGCTGGCCGACGATCGTCACCAGTCCGGACGCATCTCGCAGCACGCCGGCGGCGCGCGCCGCGGTAGCCTCGGGCTGGGTCACGTCCTTCACATAGGCGCCGCGCGTGCCTTGGGTGACGCTGAGGTAATCGACGGGATGATCGCGCGCGATCGCCTCGACGATGCGCCTGGTGTCGGGCAGTTCGAGGCCGTCGGCGAGTTCCTCGTCGGCGCTGAGCCGCAGCCCGAGCACGAAGTCGTCGCCGCAGGCGGTGCGGATCGCATCGATCAGCTCGAACAGGAAGCGCATCCGCCGCACCGGATCGCCGCCCCAGCCGTCCTCGCGGCAATTGGTGGCGGGCGACAGGAACTGGCCGACGAGATAGCCGTGCGCGCCGTGGATCTCGACGCCGTCATGCCCGGTCGCCTTCAGATTGGCCGCGGATCGGGCGAAGTCGGCAATAATCCGGCGGATGTCGGCGTCGTCCATCTCGTGCGGCGGGAAGGGATCGCGCGGCGAGCGGATCGGGCTTGGCGCAAGCAACGGATGATCGCTTTCCATGCCGATCGATTCGCGGCCCAGATGGATGATCTGGCCGACGATCGCCGCGCCCTGCGCGCGAACCGCCGCCGCGCGCCGTGCGAGCGCGGGCAGGACCTGGTCGTTATAGGTCTCGATCAGCTTGCGTCCGCGCCGCGCGGTGTCGGGCGAGACCACCGCCGCCCCCGTGATCATCAGCCCCACGCCCGATCGCGCGCGGTCTTCGTAATAGGCGATGTCGTCGTCGGTAGGGGCGCCGTCCACGACCATCGAAGTGCCGTGCGGCAGCATGACGATACGGTTGCGGAGCGTGACCGGACCGATCTCGACTGGGGAGAACAGGCGCGGAAATGGCGGGCCGCCGGTCGACGTCATTGCACGATCGTGCCGCCGTCGATCACCAACTCGGCACCAGTCATGTAGCTGGACTCCGAACTCGCCAGGAACAGGATCGCGTCGGCGATCTCGTCTGCCCGTCCCATCCGGCCGAGCGGAATATTGGCGAGGCGTTGCGCGGCTTTTTCGGGGTCGGCGAACACCGCTGCCGCGAGCGGAGTCTCGATCAGCCCCGGATGGACCGAATTGGCGCGGACCCCATTGCTCAGCGCCGTGCATTCGAGCGCGGTTGCCTTGGTGAACATCCGCACGCCACCCTTCGCCGCGCAATAGCCGGCGATATCGACGCCGCCGATGATGCCGCGAACCGAAGACAGGTTGACGATCGCGCCATGCCCGGACGCGGCCAGCAGCGGCAGCATCGCACGCGTGCCGAGAAAGACGCTGTCGAGATTGATCGCCATGGTGTCGCGCCACTGCGCCAGGCTGGTTTCGGCGATCGGGCGAACGACAGCATTGCCGACATTGTTGACCAGCACGTCCAGCCGGCCGGCTTCGTGCGCGATGCGGTTCGCCAGCGCCGTCCAGGCCGCTTCGTCGGTCGCGTCGAAGGTTATGGCGTGAAGCCGGTCAGCGGAAGGCAGCCCGGCAACCGCCTCGGCGAGCCGGTCGGCATCGCGATCGGCGAGATAGACTTGCCCGCCTTCCGCCAGGAAACGCCGCGCGGCCGCCAGACCGATGCCTGACGCGGCGCCGGTCACCAGCACGAGGTGATCGGTGAAACGGCTCATGCCGTGTGCGGTTCGCTGGCCGATGGTTCGCGATCGAGACCCGCGTCGCGGCGGCTCATCGCGACGATGTCGTCGAAACTGGGATTGGCGCGTGCCAGGATATCGTCGGCGCGCTGCCTGATCGCGGGGTCGAAGGCGGTCGTGGTGAAGGCATAGAAACGATCCGCGATGATCGCGTCGAACGCGATATCGGCGGCTTCCTCGGCGGTGGTGGCGTTGCGGTAGAGTTCCTCGCGCATCGCCTCGAGTTCGGCGGATTCGCGGATCGGGTCGTCACTCTCGACGAAGGCGGCGGGGCGGTGGCGTTCGGCGTCGTAGATTCCAGTCTTGACCAGCCCTGGACAAAGCATCGTCACCCCGATCGGCGCGCCGATTTCCTTGAGGCCAGCATAGAGCGCCTCGGTCGCGCGCACGACGGCATGCTTGGCGGCACCATAGCACGCCGATCCCGAACCGCTGACGACGCCGGCGACCGATGCGGTGTTGAGGATATGGCCGGGACGTCCAGCCTCGATCATCCTCGGCACGAACGCGCGCATTCCATGGACCACGCCATAGAGATTGACCCCGAGCGACCATTGCCAGTCGCCCAGGCCATATTCCCAAACCTTGCGATGCCGTCCGCCGGGCACGATGCCGGCATTGTTGCAGAGCAGGTCGACTGCGCCGAACCGCGCGTAGGCTGCATCGGCGAGCGCCGCGACGCTGGCCTCGTCGGAGACGTCGCAGCGTACCGCCAATGCCTTGTCGCTGCCGATTGCCGTGGCAGCCTCTTGCGCTTGTGTTTCCTGGATGTCCGCCAGGACGACGTTCATCCCCTCTTTCGCCGCGCGGCGGGCCAAAGCGGCGCCGATTCCGCTGCCCGCGCCGGTGATGACCGCGGTCCTGCCCTCGAAATCGTGCATGCGCGCCTTACTCCGTGACAACATTCTGCGGCTGGCTGAAAAATCGCGCCGCGTAGAGGAAAACCAGCGCCGCGACCGCCGAGGGAACCAGCATGATCGCGAGCGCGAAGCGCAGTGCGTCCTGCCCGGCCAGCGGCGCCAGCACATCGCTCAGCAAGCCGGTCAGCCACGGCCCCAGGCCGAGACCGAACAGATTGAAACAAAGCAGCAGTACGGCATTGCCGAACGCCCGCATGTTGGGCGGCGTGGCGGATTGGGTGGCGGCGAGGATCGGGCCGTAATAAGCGATCATCGACGCCGCCGCGATCGTCGCCGCGCCGATCGCGATCGGGGTCGACCGCGTCAGATATTGCAGCAGCGCGACGACCACCGTGATGCCGACCACCAACGCCATGATCCACACGCGCCAGCGCGGGTCGCGCTTGGTGAGCCGGTCGGTGATCCAGCCGCTGGCGAACATCCCGACGGCGCCCGCGCCGCCGCTCAGCAAGGCCATCAGCGCCGCGACGGTGCCGAGCGACAAGCCGTGCGTGCGCGAAAAGAACGGCGCGTTCCACGTCATCATCGAATATTGGGTGAAGCCGTGGAGCATCCCCGCGATGACGACGTAGCGAAAGCCCTTGGCGCGCCACAGTACGCCGAGCGACGCGCCGATCGGCAGCGCCGGGGCCGGGGGAACGGCGGTCACGATATCGGCGCTGCCGCGTTTCGGCTCGGCCAGAATCGCGAGGACGATCGGCGCGAGCACCAGCCCGGCGCCGCCGATCACCGCAAAGGCCAGCCGCCAGCCCAGTACCGCGCCCAGCCAGCCGGCGCCGGCATAGCCGACCGTCAGCCCGGCCGGCAGCGCCAGGCCCCAGGTCGACATCGCGGTGGCGCGGCGATGCGGCGGATAATAGTCCGCGATCAGCGATACGCTGGCGGGCACGCTGCCCGCCTCGCCGATCGCGACGCCGATGCGCAGCACGACCAGCATCGCGAAGCTGGTGGCGAGGCCGCACAAAGCGGTCATCGCGCTCCAGATCGCGAGCGAGACGACGATGATCCAGCGCCGGTCGAGCCGATCGGCGAGCCGCGCGATCGGCAGCGACAAAGTCGCGTAGAACAACGCGAAGGCGAGCCCCGTCAATGCGCCGAGCTGCCCATCGCTCAGCCCCAGGTCCGCCTTGATCGGAATCTGCAGCAGCGAGACGATCGTGCGGTCGATATAGTTGAACGCGGAGACCAGGAACAAGGCGAGCAGCGCGAGGCGCCGGGTGCCGGCGCGTCCGGTCGCGAGCGGATCGAGTATTGTCATCGTCGTCATGCCCAGCCCGCGGAGCGCGCGGCGGTGATACCGAAGGTGGCGGCAAGCGCGAGCCCACCCGCATAGCCGCGTCCGAACGCGCCGCCGGCATCGCTGCCCGCCGCGAACAGCCCGGGGACGGGCGTGCCGTCTCTGCGTAGCACGCGCGCCTCGGGATCGATCGTCAGCCCGCCGAAGGTGAAGGTGATCGCCGGGTGGACGATCAGCGCATAGAAAGGCGGTTTGTCGAGTACGGCGAAATCGTCGGTCCGAGGCGGGTCCATCACTTCCCAGCCGTGGCGGGCCTGATGGTTGAACGCGGCGATCGTCGCGCGTGTCGCGGCGCCGTCGAACCCCTGCGCGGCGGCGAAATCCGCGACCTCATCGAGCGTCTCCGCAACGATGCCCTTGCCGCCATTCTCGATCGCGACCTGCATCTTGTCGAGCGGGACGCCGACCGAGACGACCGGGACGGTGGCATAGGCCGCATGCGCGCGCGAATCCCAGAAGCACAATGCGCGCGCGCCAGGCTGCCGCACCGTGTGAGCGGTATTGGCGTGGTCGCCATAGCTCTCGTCGCAGAAGCGCTCGCCGCGCTCGTTGATCAGCAGCGCATGTTCGCTGTGATATTGCGACAGCGCGACATAGAGCCGCTCGTCGTCCCAGACGCGCGGCTCGCTGACCAGATGGCCGTAGAACCCGGCATTGGTCCCCGCGACCTCGCCGCCCGCTTCCTCGCCGAGTCGCAGCCCGGCACCGTCGCTGATCGGATTGGACCGCAGTAGCATCTTCTCGGCCTGGGGATGAATGTAGCGCGCGCGCAGTTCGGGCGACGCCTGATAGCCACCGGTGGCGAGAAGCGTTGCCGCCGATTTGACGGTCACCTCGCCATCGGCGTGCCGAGTCCGCGCTCCGGTCACTCGACCGTCCTCGTCGCGCAGCAGCGCCGTCGTCTCGGTCTCGAGGATGACGAACCCGCCATGCTGCTCGACCAGATCGGCGCAGCCGCGGATATGGGCGTGAATGTCGATCTGGTAGCCCTGTCCGTGAAGCACGTCGATCCGCGGCGACATGTCTATCCCGCGGCGCCGCAGCCAGGCGACCGCCGCGGGATAAGTGTCGAACACGACGCGGGCGAGCGCCGGATCGCCCCCGCCATAAAGGTCGATCTTCTCGCGCGAGGATGCCGTCCAGAACACCCCGCCCGACAGCACCGCCGACCCGCCCAGCGCCGCTGCCTTCTCGACGACGATCACGCGCGCGCCGCGCTCTGCGGCCCAGCCGGCAGCGGACATGCCCGCCATGCCGCCGCCGATGACCAACAGGTCGCATGTGATCGTCTCTTCGTCGGTCATCGGCTAGTCGCGCTTCCTAGAACTTCATCTCGACCTGGACGAGGACGGCGCGCGGCTCACCGGCGACGGTGAAGACCTCACCCACGCCGCCCGGCTTGTCGACGCCCAGCGTGCCGTAGCGCCTATTGGTCAGGTTGCGGCCGATCAGCGACAAGGCCCAGCGGTCGTCGACCGTGGCGATCCGGGCACCCGCGTTGATGATCGTGAAGCTGGGCTGATACGACACCGGGTTGAGATTGAGCCCGGTATAATAGCCCGCCGTGTAGCGAAGGTCGGCGTTGAGCGTCATCTTGAAGTTGGACGACAGACTGACGTCCTGTGCGATCCCGGCGGTCAGCACCCAGTCGGGCGCGCGATAGACCGGTTTCCCTGACAGGTCCTGATGGGCCGGTACCGATCCGGCAGCAGGAATGCATCCGAGCGCTGCGGTCTGCCCGGCATAGCATTGCGCGATCGGGAAGGACTGGAAATGGGCATCGTTATAGGACGCCGTCGTGCGCAAGGTGGTGCCTTTGATCGGGCGATAGGTCGCTTCGAACTCGACACCCTTGGTCAACGTACTGGCGGCATTCTGCGTGACGAACACCGGGGTTCCGTTTGGCAATACCAGCAGCGAGGTCAGTGGCAGGCCGGTATATTTGTAGCTGAACCCGGTGAGCGTGGTGGTCAGCTTGTTGTTGAACAGCGACGCCTTGGTCCCGATCTCGAACCCGCGCACCTTCTCCGCGTCGAAGCTCAACGTATTCTTCGTGGCGGTCGATGCGAGAATGCCGGGATTCGAGTATCCGCCCGCCAGATACCCGGTCTTATACGCGCCGTAGATCAGCACGTTGCGATGCGGATGCCAGCTCAACGTCGCCTCGGGCGAGAAATTGCTCGCGCTCTTTTCGCCGTTGATGACCGTGCCCACCGGCAGAATCCCGACGGCGTTGGAGTTCACGAAGGTGCTGAAGCTGTTGAGCTTGTTCTTCTGCCACGTATAGCGCCCGCCGCCGGCAAGCTCGAGCGAATCGGAGAATTTGACGATCAGCTGTCCGAACCCGGAAAATGCCGTGCTCTCATTATGCTGTTCGTTGTCATAAGCGTGAAATTTGCCGGTCGTCGCGTTGGGCAATAACGGACCGTTCGCGCCACCGACGTACAGGGTCCGCTTGTTCTGTTCGTAATGTCCGCCGAACGCGATGTTGAACATGCCGTCGAACGAGGAGACGGCACGGAGTTCTTCGTAGAAGCTCTTGTTCTTCTCGTTGCTGTACGACCAGAATTGGGAATAAGCGGTGCCGTCGGCATTGCCCTGGCTGACATAGGCATAATCGTAATAGCCGGTGACCGAGGTCAGCTTGATCTTGCCCGCGGTGTAATTGAGCGTCAGCGTCGGCAGATAGGTATCGTCGCTGGAATAGGGGCGGCCATTGTCGTGCGACTTCACCTGTGGCCACAGGTTGATGATCGTCGGCGACAGCCAGCCCTGCGAAGAGCGGTCATTGAGCTTGCAGTCGCCGGTCGGATCGAGCAGCGCCGCGCCGGTGCCTGGCCGCGCCCGACCGGCAGGGCAGCCCATGACCTCGTCGAAGCTTTGCAGGCTCTGGCCTTCATAACGGCTGACGAGCATCTTGAAGGTCGCATCGAAATTGCCGTCCTCATATTTAAGGGTGAACCTGCCGGCGAGCTTCTTCTCGGCGCCGAGCCGGCCCTGCGCGGCGGGGACGAAGATGCTCCCGGTCGCGGCGCTGCGCAGCAGATCGGGCACGCCGTTGTTCATGTTGCGGATATAGCCCTGGCTCTGGCTGGCGAAGAGCGCGAGGCGGGCGCCCAGCTTGTCGGTGATTGGCCCCGACACCGCCGCCTCGATCGAGGCGGTATCGGCGTTGAATTCATAACCGCTGCGGACGAACCCGGAAAACGTCGACGTCGGATCGGCCGACTTGACCGACACCACGCCGCCCGGAGAGTTCTTGCCGAAGAACAACGCCTGCGGCCCCTTGAGGACGTCGACCGTCTCGATGTCGAACAAGGCGTCGTTGAGGATGCGTCCGCGGCTGATCGCCATGCCGTCGAAATCGAGCAGGACCGATTGCTCGACCCCGGCGTCGAGGCTCGCCGAACTGACCCCGCGCATCGTGATCGACGTGCCCGACCCAGTGAAGCCGCGGTCGAGCGACACTTGTGGTGCCAGAATCTTGATGTTGGCGACCGACGTTAGGTCGTATTGCCGGATCTGTGCCGGGGTGATCACCGTGGCAGCCACGGGCACGTCGATCAGACGCTCCGAACGCCGGCGCGCGGTCACGACGATATCGGCGTCGTTGGTCTGATCGTCCCGGGCGGCCTTGGCTTCACCGGGGGCCGCTTGCGGCGCGTTCGCGTTCGCGTTCGCGTTGGCAGCGGCGAGCGCCGGCTGTTCCTGCGCCATGGCGGGCGACGCCAGGGCGGTAGCAAGGGCGCCGAGCGCCGAACTCCAGAATAGCTTGTCCATATCGTTTCCCTCTCCCTTTACGTGATCGCCCCGGTCTCGCCGAAGTCGTTTTGTTTGGTTTTCAGGTTGCGCCCGCCTTCAGGGCTGCCCGCCAAGCGGCCTTGGCCAGCGGGTCGATGCGCTCGATGATTTCGCTCGCATTCGCCGCAGTCTGGACGCCTTCTCGCGCACGTCCCGCGATCCCCTGGAGGATCGCCGCGACGCGGAAGAGATTGTAGGCAGTGTAGAATGGGTGCGTCGGGTCACTGTCGAACCCGGTGCGCTCGCGATAGCGACGGGCATAGTCCGCGGGACTCGGGATGCCGAGCGCATCGAGGTCGGCACCGGCGAGCGTGCCGCGCACATCGACACCCTCCGGCCGGGTCCATTCCATCATGTGATAGCTGAGGTCGCCGATCGGATCGCCGAGCGTCGACAATTCCCAGTCGATCATCGCCACCACGCGCGGCTCGGTCGGATGGATCAGCAAATTGTGGAACGAATAGTCGCCATGGATGATCGTCGTGCGCTCGGGCAAAGCGGGAATCGCGCCGGGCAGCCAGGCGATCAGTCTGTCCATTTCGGGGATGTCGCGAGTGCGCGACAGGTCGTACTGGCGCGACCAGCGCGAGATTTGGCGCGCGAAATAATTGCCGGGCTTGCCGTAATCGCCGAGCCCGATCGCGGCATAATCGACGCGGTGGAGCGCCGCGAGCGTGGCGTTCGCCGAATCGTAGATCGCAGCGCGCTCGTCGCGCGACAAACCGGGCATGCGCGGATCCCAAAAGGCACGGCCGGGCACGTGGCGCATGACATAGAACATCGTGCCGATGACGTCGGTGTCCTCGCACAGTACCAGCGGCTCGGGTACCGGCAGCCCGGCGTCGAACAACGCGCGGGTGACGCGGTATTCGCGGTCGACAGCGTGGGCGGAGGCGAGCAGCACGCCCGCGGGCTTGCGGCGAAGGACCAGCTTGCCGGCGGCGGTTTCGAGCAGAAAGGTCGGGTTCGACTGGCCTCCCTGGAACTGGTGGACCGCAATGTCGCCGGTCAGGCCGGGGATGGCGCCGCGCAAGTAGCGCGTGAGCCGATCTTCGTCGAACTGGCTGCCCGGCGCCACGGCGACGGTCGCGCCGATCTGTGCGGCGGGCGCGTTCATGCCGCCTTCCTTGCGGTACGATATTTGTCGAGCTCCATTCGCGCGAGCTGACGTTCGTGGACCTCGTCGGGACCGTCGGTCAGCCGGACGATGCGGGTGTTGGCCCACAGTTCCGCAAGCCCGAAATCGTCCGAGACGCCACCGCCGCCATGCGCCTGAATTGCATCATCGACGATCCGCTGCGCCATCCGGGGCGCGGCGATCTTGATCATCGCGATTTCGGCGCGCGCCGCCTTGTTGCCGACCGTGTCCATCATGTGCGCCGCCTTGAGGCAAAGCAGCCGCGCCATCTCGATCTCGCAGCGCGCGCGGGCGATCCGTTCTTCCCACACCGAATGTTCGGCGATCGATTTGCCGAAGGCATGGCGGTCGACCAGCCGGCGGCACATCTTCTCGAGCGCGACCTCCATCGTCGCGATGTTGCGCATCGTGTGGTGGATGCGGCCCGGGCCGAGCCGGCCCTGCGCGATCTCGAACCCGCGTCCTTCACCCAGCAGCAGATTCTCGGCGGGGACGCGCACCTCCTCGAGCAGCACCTCGAAATGGCCGTGCGGGGCGTGGTCGTAGCCGAAGACGGGCAGGTGCCGGACAAGCGTGACGCCGGGCGTGTCGCGCGGCACCAGGATCATCGATTGCTGGTTATAGGCGGGCGCGTCGGGATCGGTCTTGCCCATCAGCACGAAGAAGTCGCACCGCGGATGGCCAGCGCCCGACGACCACCATTTGCGGCCGTTGATGACATAATGCCCGCCGTCGCGCCGTATCTCGGTCTGAATGTTGCGCGCGTCGGACGAAGCCACGGCGGGTTCGGTCATCAGGAACGCCGAGCGCGTGACGCCGTCGCGCAGCGGCACCATGAAGCGCTCTTTCTGCGCCGGCGTGCCGTAGCGATGGAGCACCTCGAAATTGCCCGTGTCGGGCGCCATGCAGTTGAACACCTCGCTCGCGAACGAGACGCGCCCCATCAATTCGGCGATCGGGGCGTAGTCGAGATTGGTGAGTCCCGGGCTGGTGAAATAGGCGTCGTCATGCTCCGATGGGGGCATGAAGAAGTTCCACAACCCTTCGGCTTTCGCTTTGGCCTTGAGCGACTCGAACACCGGCGGGATGTCGCGCCAGCGGTCGATCGCCGCCAGTTCGGCGTGATAGACGGGGATCGCGGGGACGATATGCTCGTCCATGAATCCGCGGACGCGGCCCATCCATTCGCTGGATCGCTGCGACTGTTCGAACGCCATGGCGCGGATATCCCTCCTGTCGATTCTCTCGGATCGTTCGTCCGGTCGGTCGGCCATACTATTTCCCGACCGACCGGTCGGCTGTCAAATTGGACAGTGGGGTGATGGTTGACGCCCGACCAGTCGGTCGACAAGTTTAAGGCGGGAGAGGTCGATGACGACGCCAAGATCATTTGGGCCATTGGGCGACGTCGCGCTGTTGCGCGGCCATGCGCCGTACACGCTTGCGGGCTATGCGGGTTTCCGTGCCGTCATCGATACCGATGGCGCGGTGCCGGCACGGCTCAAGGCGCTGTTCGCCTCAGTCGCCGCGATCGACCGCCGCTATCCCGATCTGGCGCGGCGCGAGCTGGCGCGGGGGGCATCGCTCGGGCTGATCGTCCGCGACGCGACCGCGGGGCTCATCGTCCTCAGCAGCTTGCGCGGCGAAGGCGCGGCACTCGAATTCGCCGACGTGATCGCAAGCGTCTTCGATGACCCCAGCGCACCGCCGCCGCAGGACCTGCCGCATGCCGAACCGGGTGAGGCGGAAGCCAACTTCCTCGCTTATTTCGGCACGATTCCGGTGCCGCTCGCCCAGTTGATGCGGCTGTGTCCGGCTGCGGCCGACGCTTATTACCTGATGCGTCGCGGCAGCATCGACGCCAATCCGCTGTCGCCCAAACATGGCGAACTGCTGCTGCTGGCGATCCTCGCCGCCGGCTACAGTCCGATGGCCGCGACGCATGTCCGCGGTGCCCGGATGGCAGGCGCGACCGACGAAGAGATTGCCGAGGCGGTGCTGTGCGCCATCCCCGCCGCCGGCATCGCCGCCTGGATGGGCGTCGGCGCGATGCTCGCCCCCGATCAATAGGCCGAGGCCCCCCGATTCACCAGAATATTGAAGGAGATACCCGATGGAACTCGAAAAGGACGTCATCCAGTACGAACTGGCCGACAACGGCATCTGCACAATCTGGCTCAACCGCCCGCACAAGCGCAATTGCGTCAGCCCGCAATTGCTACGCGAACTGGAAGTCGCGGTCGATCGCGCGGCGGCGGACAAAAAGGCGCTCGCCGTCGTGTTCCGCGGACGCGGCAACACCTTCTGCTCGGGCGCGGATCTCGACCAGCTGGTCGGCCCGGTGCTGCACGAATCGACCACCTCGCTCCAACTCGCGATCGATTCGGCGCGCACCTATGACAAGATCTACAATATGAGTAAGCCGACTATCGCGGCGGTCGAGGGCTATGCCGTCGCCGGCGGGTTCGAGCTGATGATCTCGTGCGACTTCGCGCTGGCGGCGTCCGAGGCGAAGATCGGCGACTTCCATATCCGCCGCGCGCTGTTCGGCGGTGCGGGGCCGATCTATCGCCTCCCGCGCTATATCGGCATGCGCAAGTCGAAGGAGCTGATGCTGACCGGCAAGCTGCTCACCGGCGACGAGACGGTGGAGTGGAACCTGTGCAATGCCTCCGCGCCGGCGGCCGAGTTCGACCAGCTGATCGCCGATTTCTGCGCGCCGCTGATCGACAAGAGCCCGTTCTGCATGTGGATGACCAAGATGGCGCTCAACCGCGGCATGGATGCGGATACCAATTCGCTAATCACGCTCGAGACGATGACCTGCAACGTCGTCCACCATTCGGCCGATGCCAAGGAAGGCGTCGCGGCGTTCCTCGAAAAGCGCAAGCCGGTCTGGACGGGCAACTAAGGCGATGACGGTCAGCATGGTCGTGCTCGCCAGCCGCCCCGGCGATTGGACGCAGGCGCGCTTCACCGATTGGTGGCGCGGCCCGCATGCCGATGCGGCGAAGCTGCTGCCGGGGCTCATCGCCTATCGCCACGGCGTTGTCACCAAGGACTATGACAGTCCGCAGGTTCCGGGCTGGGACGGACACGCCGTGCTGACCTTCGCCGACCAGGCCGCGCTCGATACCGCTTTCGCCTCGCCCGAATGGAAAGCCGCGACCGCGCAGACCAAGGGCATGGGCGGCAAGCGCATCATCCTGATCACCGACGAGGTCGACCTGCTGGCCGGGGGCGGCGATGCCTGATCTCGTCCCCGGTTTCGCGACCGCGGCATTCCGCCTCGACGGCAAGCGCGCGCTGATTACCGGCGGGCGCGGCGCGCTGGCCGAGGCAATGGCGGCGACGCTTGCCGATCTCGGCTGTGCGGTGGCGCTCGCCTCGCGCAACGGTGAGGAATGCGCGGCGATCGCGGCCGGCATCGCCGAGCGTTTCGGCGTCCCCGCGATCGGCCTGTCGTGCGACATCGCCGAAGAGGAATCGGTCGAGGCGGCGGTGGCCAAGGTCGTCGCAGAGCTCGGCGGACTCGACCTGCTCGTCAACAATGCCGGCGCGTCGTGGTGGGGCCTGCCGCAGGACATCCCGCTCAAGGGCTGGCGCAAGGTCATGGATATCAACGTCACCGGCACCTTCCTCGCCTGCCGCCATGCCGCGCGCCACATGATCGCGCACGGCGGCGGTGCAATCGTCAACATCGCCTCGGTCGGCGCGTTCATCTCGTATCGGCCCGAAGATGGTCAGGTCGTCCCCTACACGACGAGCAAGGCGGCGATCGTCCACCTGACCAGCGACCTCGCGGCGCAATGGGCCGGGCACGGCATCCGCGTGAACGCCATTGCGCCGGGATCGATCGAAACCGGGATGACCGAGACGCTAGACCCCGCGATCCAGGAGAAGACGCGCGCCGGCATCCTGCTCGGCCGTTTCGGCAGGCCCGAAGAGGTGAGCGGTACACTCGCGCTGCTGGCGTCGGATGCCGGCAGCTTCATCACTGGCCAGACCTTCCTCGTCGATGGGGGGCAGTCGCTTGGCTGAGTTTCGTGCCGACGGCCTGACCTGGACCGATGACCGACTGTGGCCGCAATTCGCGGCGCATGCGGGAGCAGATCCGGATGCGCTCGCGCTGATCGATTGCGACGATCGCCGCTGGACGCGGCGCGAACTGCGTGCGCTCGCGCTCGACCTTGCCGGACGCCTCGCCGCGGCGGAAGTGGGGACGGGTAGCCGCGTTCTCGTCTCGGCGGTGAAGCGTGCGGAGACGCTGGCCGCAGCGCTGGCTACCTCTTCCCTCGAAGCGACCTTCTGTCCCTATTCGCCCAAATTGTCCGACGCTGATCGGCAGGTTCTCGAGGCGAGGCTCGGCCACGCCGCGCATGTAGTGGTCGGCGCCGATGGCAACGTCGCCATCATGGAAACTACGCGCGATGGCCGCACGGCCGATCCGCGCGATCGCGATACGGTGTTGATCGGGTTCACCTCTGGGTCGACCGGTGCGCCCAAGGCGGTGATGCACGGCGCCGCCGCGCTCAATTACGCCACGCGTGCCTGCGCGGCGATCGCGGAGTTGGAGCCCGAGGAGTCGATCCTCGGCATCGTCCCGCTCGACAGCGCGCCGGGATTCACGTTCACCGCGCATTTCGCCTTGTCGCAGGGCCGCCCGCTGGTGTTTGTCGATCCTTGGGACCCGGTGGCAGCGATGCGCCGCGCGGCCGAGCATGGCTGTGGCTGGGCGATCATGGTGCCGACCCATCTCTATACGATGGTCGAGGCGGCGAAGACTGGGGTCTGGTCCGGGACCTTGCCGCTGCGCGCCGCCGCGGTGGGCGGCAGCGCGATGACCGCCGACCTGATCGCCGACGCGGAAACGCTGTTGGGTCTCAAAGCGCTGAGGATGTTCGGCATGTCCGAATGTATGGGGCATTGCTCGACGCGGCCCGCCGATCCGCTCGCGCGACGGCAGGGGTCCGACGGTATTCCTTTCCCCGGCACGGAAGAGGAGGCGTTCGACGCCGCCGCCGCCGCATTGCCGCGCGGGTCACGTGGGCAGGCGGGTGTGCGCGGGCCGTCGCTGTTCCTTGGCTACGCCGAAGGGTTGGGCGCCGGGCAGGAGCGACGGAGCCCGGACGGCTTCTTCCTGACCGGCGACGAGATTGTCCGTGACGATACCGGCTTCGTCACCGTGGTTGGTCGGATCAAGGACCAGATCATTCGTGGCGGGTTCAACATCGATCCCGCCGAGATCGAAGCGGCGCTGCTGCGCCACCCGGCGATCGCCGAGGTCGCGGTGGTCGGCGTGCCCGAGCCCAAGCTGGGCGAACAGGCTTGCGCGGTCTGCCGGGTCCGCCAGGGCGCGGCGCCGTTCATGTTTGCGACGATGGTCGACCATCTCGAACGCGAAGGCCTCTCGCGCAAGAAATGGCCCGAGCATCTGTTGATCGTCGAGCAAATGGCGGTCGGCGCGACCGGCAAGCTCGACAAGAAGGCGATGGCCGCGCGCGCCGCAACGGCGCTCGGCCGAGGCTAGCTGCGCCAGCAAGGGGGACAGATGGAAGGTTTTTCGTTCGACCTCACCGGTCGGGTTGCGTTCGTTACCGGTGCCTCATCCGGGCTTGGTCGCCGCTTCGCTGCCATTCTCGCGGCGAGCGGCGCGAAGGTCGTGATCGGTGCGCGCCGCGCGGGGCTGCTCGAGTCACTGGCGGACGAGATTACGGCGGCGGGCGGCGAGGCGCTCGCGGTGACGCTCGACGTCACCGACGAGGCGTCGATCGTCGCCGCCTATGACGCTGCGGCGGCGCGGTTCGGACCGGTCGACACGGTCGTCGCCAATGCCGGTCTCAACGTCGCGGGCAGCGCGCTCGGCCTTCCCGTCGAGGCGTTCGACCAGATGGTGGCGGTCAATTTGCGCGGCGTGTTCCTGACGGTGCGCGAAGGCGCCCGGCGCATGGTCGCGGCGGGCGCGCCCGACCGTGGCCATGGCCGGATCGTGATCATTTCCTCGATCACCGCACACCACCCCTCGGCCGGGATCGCGCCCTACAGCGCGACCAAGGCCGCGGTCGCCCAGATGGGCCGGTCGCTCGCCAAGGATTGGGCGGCGAAGGGGGTCAACGTCAACATCCTGTGCCCCGGCTATGTCGCGACCGAAATGAACGACGCCATCTGGGAAACGTCGGCCGGCCAGAGTTTGCTGGATGGGTTCGCGCGTCGGCGCGTGATGGATGAATCGGCGCTCGATCCGATGGTCCTTTACCTCGTTTCCGACGCGAGCGCCCAGACGACCGGGTCGATCTTCACGGTCGATGACGGTCAGACACTGTGAGCCGCGATTTCTAGGGCTAGTTGGCGACGCTGCCGGACAAGCGCGAACCGTGTTATTTCGCGTATGTGCGACTTCAGCCGCCGCACTGTTCGACATAAGGGGGTGTTATCAATCCGCCGTTCGGACGAGGAAGCGGCAAAACATTATCGGCGGAGGCCCACGCCTAGGTCTTTCAAGCACTTGGCCGAGGGCGGACAGGCGCTCGGATTTCGCGGGTTGCCTAGTAATTTCAATGGCTGTGGCAGAGCGAGAGGAATGCCAGATTCAGCTCTAACGATTTGATCTCAAATAGAAATTTAGAGACTTGCTATCTGCTGCCCCACATTTTTTCCCACACGGCACCTGAGATTTTCTGAAGCGATGCGGCATGACTTGTGACGGCTATGCGCCCATTTTCGGACATCCACAGCGGATCCCTGAGATCCTGAAAGCTGGCCTTCGGTCACGCTGCCGGCAGAAGGTCAGCCCCGGGAGAACTGACACGCGCGCCTGGGTCATGAAGCGCCGCGAAAGCGCCAGAGCAATGAGTCTGACGGCTGAACCAACAAAAAGAGGCCGTCAGAATCAAAAGCCTTATAAGGGCGCGACCTCGGTTTAAGCGCCCGAATCTGCACAACGGTAAGCATGGGGCCACGCCTCCTGGACCGCTCGTGGCCCCACGATTCGTGGCCCCTTTTTGGTGGGCCACGGCGGAACATAATGAGATTTCGTGGGGCCGCCGATAGGCAGTTACCGCAGGTTTTCTGCGGTTTTACAGGGGTGCTCCCCATATGTACTGGTGCCGCCTACAGGACTCGAACCTGTGACCCCCGCATTACGAATGCGATGCTCTACCAGCTGAGCTAAGGCGGCCCGCGCGCGCCTTCCGGCACGGCAAGGCGGGGCGCTTATCAGGCTTGTCGGAGACTGACAAGCGCGCCGTCGCGATGGCGCCTTCTGGATCCCTTGGAAATGTTGTTTCGTCGAGCAGTCGGTTGCGGGCAGCGCGTCAGTCAGCCGTTGCGGACCTGTGCATGCTGCAGCACCGAGCGGTAGAGCGCGATGTACTCGTCGGCCATCCGGTCGACCGAAAAGCGCTCGATGGCGCGTTGCCGGACGACGGCCCGGTCCAACTCGTCGATACGGGCGATCGCGCGAACCGCGCCCTTCGCATCATCGACCAGAAAGCCGGTCCTATCATGCTCGATCAGCTCGCTCATCGATCCGCGCCGCGTGGCGATGACCGGCGTGCCGCAGGCCATCGCCTCGACCACCGACAGGCCGAACGGCTCGTCGAAATTGATCAGGTGGAGCAGCGCGCGGGCCTTGCCCAGCGCCCGCGCCCGATCGGCGCCGCCGACCGGACCGTGATATCGGATTTGGTCGTCGAGTTCGGGCGCGACCGCGGCATCGAAATAGCCCTGGTCCTGGACGATGCCGTACATATCGAGCCGGTGGCCGCTGCGGCGGGCGGCGGCGATCGCTTCCTTCGCACCTTTGTCGGGATGAATGCGGCCGAAGAACAACAGGCCGTCGCCGCCGTCCGGCTCGAACGGAAATTCCTCCAATGCGATTCCGTGATGGATAGTGGCGGCGTAGCGCAGCGACGGATGCCGGTCCGCCTCGCTGATCGCGACATAATGAACGCGATCCTGGAACGGTTGATACATCGGCAGGATGCTTTCGGACGAGAAACCGTGGATCGTCGTCACCATCGGCGTGCGCACCAGCGGTGCGAAGGCATGCGCCGGGAAATCGGCCTGATTGTGGATCAGGTCGAAACGGTCGGCCCGCGCGAACAAATGCGAGAGGTGGCGATATTCCCACACTTTCGCGTCGATCGTCGGGTCCTCCGAGTAAGGCGCGGGGACGACGCCGTCGAGCTTGGCCGAGGTGATGCTGTCCAAAGTCGCGAACAGCGTAACGTCGACGCCTCGCGCGACCAGCGCCTCGGTCAACAGGCTGGTCACCAGTTCCCATGGTCCGTAGTGCCGCGGCGGGGTGCGCCAGGCGATCGGTGCCAGCATCGCGATCTTCATGACGCGCCCGGGCCGTTCAAGCGAAAGGCCATGGCTTCGTTCGGGCGCAGCATGTCGCCCAAGCTCTCGCGCGGGTGCGTGCCGACGAGCAAGTGCGCCGCGGGATCGAAATCGAACGGCAATTTGATCGCATTGGCGGCGAGGTTGAGCGCCACCCGCACGCGCTCGCGATCGTCGAACCGGTCATAGACCAGCAGATCGCCGTCCGCCGCGACCAGCTCGAATGCGCCGAGCGCCAGTGCCGACGACTCCCGCCGGCAGCGCAGTAACTGGCGATAGAGCGACAGCATCGATCCGCTATCCTGCTGCTGGGCCTGGACGTTACGGAGCGGCCAGTCGTCGTTGAGCGGCAGCCACGGCTCGATGGTGCTGAACCCGGCATTGGCCGATCCGTCCCAGGGCATCGGCGTGCGCGAGCGGTCGCGGCCGAGGCCCATGCCCGGTTGCCTCAAATCCTGGGGATCGCGGATGCGGTTCGGCGGGATGGTCACCTTGCCGATCCCGAGTTCGTCGCCCTGATACAAGGTCGGCGTGCCACGCAGCGTCAGCAACAGCATCGCTGCGACACGCGCCTGCGCCTCGCCCAGCCGCGCCGCGATGCGTGGGGCATCGTGGCTGCCGATCACCCAGTTCGGCCAGGCTCCCTCGGGCAACGCCGCTTCATAGGCGCCGATCATCGCGGCGAGCGATTGCGCGTGCCATGGCGCGTCGAGCAGCTGGAAATTGAACGGCAGGTGCACCCCCGGCGCGCCGCGGCCGTAATAATGCATCAGCGTTTCGACCGGCAGGCAGATCTCGCCGACCAGCAGGCGGTTGCCATAACTGTCCGCCAGCGCGCGGAACGCCGCGGCAATGTCATGGACCTCGGGCTGGTTGGTCGAATGGATCTGCAGCAGCTTGAGCTTTTCGCCCAGTTCGGCGCGGTAATGCGGATTAAGCGGATTGTCGGGTAGCCCTTCCGCCTTGACCATGTGCCACAGCACGTCGATCCGGAACCCGTCGACCCCGCGCTCGAACCAGAAGCGCAGCACGTCGGTCATCGCCTCGCGCACGGCAGGGTTGCGCCAGTTGAGGTCGGGCTGCTCTTTCAGGAAAGCGTGCAGATAATATTGCCCGGTCGCCTCGTCCCATTGCCAGGCCGAGCCGCCCATGTCGCTGATCCAGTTGTTGGGCGGGCCGCCGCCCGGCGCCGGATCGCGCCAAATGTACCAGTCGCGCTTGGGGTCGTCGCGCGACCGCCGGCTCTCGAGAAACCAGGGATGCTGGTCGGAGCTGTGGTTGGGGACGAAATCGAGCAGCAGCCGGAGGCCGCGCGCATGCGCCGCCTTCAGCAGTCGGTCGAAATCGTCGAGCGTGCCGAACAGCGGATCGACGCCGCAATAATCGGCAACGTCGTAGCCGAAATCGACCATCGGCGACGGGAAGATCGGCGACAGCCAGATCGCCTCGACGCCGAGGGCCGCGATATAATCGAGCCGCTGCTCGATCCCGCGCAGATCGCCGACCCCGTCGCCGTTGCTGTCCTGGAACGAGCGTGGATAGACCTGATAGATGACGCCGCTTTCCCACCAGGGCGCTTTCCTGGTCGATGTCACTCCGTCACGCCTTTTCAACGCCTCTGGAAAGTGGCGGGACGTCGCCGGGCGTCGATAGTGCGTGGACCTGACGCTGAACGATCATGATCTTCTCCTCGGGATCGGGCTAAAAGCTCGAAACTGGCTGCGTGGTTCCGAAAGGACTCGTTGGTCATCGAGATGGGGCGATCTCACCGCAAATTTTCGGCGAGAAAGTCGACAAAGACCCGTATCCGCGCCGGGGTGCTGACGCCGCCCACGAATACGGCGTGGATTTGTTCGACATCGCCGGGATTGAACTCCTCCAGGATCGGGACGAGTTGGCCACTGGCGATCTCCTGGGCGACGCTGAAGGCGCCGACGCGCGCGATGCCGATGCCGATCGCGGCGAGCTGGCCCAGCGTCTCGCCGTTATTTGCTTCGATGTTGCCCTTCACGCATAGCGAGAAATCGCTCCCGTCACGGCGGAACGGCCAGATCGGCTCGGCGCGCCGGAAATTGAAGTTCAGACAATTATGCTGGTGCAGCTCTTCGGGCTCGCGCGGTGTGCCATGTTTGGCGAGATAGTCTGGCGATGCCACGATGACCCGGCGGGTCTCGCCGAGCTTGCGGGCCGTGAGCGTGCTGTCGGGTAGCGGACCGAAGCGGATCGCGACATCGGCCTGTCCCGCGGCGACATCGACCAGCGTGTCGGTCAGCGCGATATCGACCAGGATATGCGGATGGGAAGCGGCGAACTTGCCTAGGAGCGGCACCACGCAGAGCCGCCCATGGGCTAGCGCCGCGCTGACGCTCAGCCGGCCGCGCGGCGCGCCCTGGTCGGCGATCTGCTGCTCGGCATCGTCGAGATCGGCGAGGATGCGCCGCGCCGCCTGAAGATAGGATTGGCCCTCCGCGGTCAGCGCCAGCGTGCGGGTCGAGCGGAGCAGCAAGCGTATGCCGAGCCGCGCCTCGATCCGGTCGATCCCGCGCGCGACCGCCGACGGACTGAGGCCGAGGAGGCGGCCCGCCGCCGAAAAACTGCCATTGTCGATCACCGCCATGAACAGCGCCATCTCGCGCGCCCGATCGGTTCCGCTCGCCATCTTTGCGCCCAATGCAATAATCTTTCGCGTCGACTGCGGGTACACGGGCAAAGCCTTGATGTCCATCTATGCGCCGAACGAACAAGGGATGAGTAGATGATGGAATATCGGCAATTGGGGTCATCGGGTTTGCGGGTACCGGCGCTGAGTTTCGGCACCGGAACCTTCGGCGGTCACGGGCCGCTGTTCAGCGCCTGGGGAACGAGCGATGTCGCCGAGGCGCGGCGGCTGGTCGACTTGTGCCTGGATGCCGGCGTCACGTTGTTCGATACGGCAGACGTCTATTCCAACGGCGCCTCCGAGGAGATTCTCGGCGCTGCGATCCGCGACCGCCGTGATAGTGTGCTGATCTCGACCAAGATCGGCCTGCCGATGGGAGATGGGCCGCAGGATTGGGGCGCGTCCCGGGCCCGGCTGATCCGCGCGGTCGAGGACGCGTTGCGGCGGCTGGGCACCGACTATATCGATCTGCTCCAGCTCCATGCCTTCGACGCCTCGACACCGGCCGAGGAAGTCATGGGCACGCTCGACCAGCTGATCGCCGCGGGCAAGATCCGTTATGCCGGCGTTTCCAACTATCCCGGCTGGCAGATCATGAAGGCGCAGGCGATCGCTGATCGCTACGGCTGGCCTCGTCTCGTCGCGCACCAGGTCTATTATTCGTTGATCGGCCGCGCTTACGAATCCGAGCTGATGCCGCTCGCCGCCGACCAGGGTGTTGGCGCGTTGGTGTGGAGCCCGCTTGGATGGGGGCGGCTGACCGGGAAGATCGGGCGGGATCGTCCGATACCGGCGGGAAGCCGGCTGCACGACACCGAACAATTCGCGCCGCCGGTGGAAACCGAGCAGCTCTATCGTGTCGTCGATGCGCTCGAGGCGGTGGCGGCCGAGACGGGCAAGACCGTGCCCCAGATCGCGATCAATTGGCTGCTGCGGCGCCCGACCGTCTCGTCGGTGATCATCGGCGCGCGCAACGAGGAGCAATTGCGCGACAATCTTGGCGCCGTCGGCTGGTCGCTTACCCCCGAACAGGTCGCAAGGCTCGATGCGGCAAGCGACGTGCTGCCGCCTTATCCGCACACGCCTTACCGCCAGCAGGAGGGCTTTGCCCGCCTCAATCCGGCGCTGGTCTGAAAGGAGGCGGCAATGAAGTTCAATCCCGGCCTCTTGGCCTTGTCGGTCGGCGCCTTCGGCATCGGGGTGACCGAGTTCGCCCCGATGGGGCTGCTCCCGGTGATCGCGAAAGATCTCGGCGTCTCGATTCCGGCCGCCGGCCTGCTCATCAGCGGCTATGCGCTGGGCGTGATGATCGGCGCGCCGCTGATGACGCTGACCACCGGCCGCGTCCCGCGCCGGGCGCTGCTGATCGGGCTCGCCGCCATCTTCACGCTGGGCAATGTGCTGGCGGCGGTTTCGCATAGTTATGCGCTGTTGTTGGCGGCGCGGATCCTGACCTCGTTCAACCATGGCGCCTTTTTCGGCGCCGGGTCGATCGTCGCGGCTGGGCTTGTGCCGCCGCAGCGGAGGGCCAGCGCGGTCGCCGCGATGTTCATGGGGCTGACCATCGCCAATGTCGTCGGCGTGCCGCTCGCGACCTGGGCGGGCGAGCATCTCGGCTGGCGCGCCTCGTTCTGGGGCATCGCCGCCTTGGGTGTGGCCACCATCGTTTCGCTGCGGTTGACGCTGCCGGCCCTGCCGGCACCGGAAGGCGGCAATGCCATCGCCGAGCTGCGCGTGTTGATGCGCGGCAAGGTGCTGGGAGCGCTTGCGCTCACCGTGATCGGATCGAGCGCGATGTTCACCGTCTTCACCTATATCGCGCCGATCCTGCGCGACGCGACCCATGCCTCGCTCGGCCTCGTCACCGCGATGCTGGTGACCTACGGTCTGGGACTCACGGTTGGTAATTGGGCCGGCGGCAAATTCGCGGACCGGCACGTCGACCGCACGCTGATCGTTACCCTGGCGTCGCTGTCGGCGATCTTGATCGCGTTCGCCTTGACGATGTCTTATGCCGCCCCGACCGCGATCCTGGTCTTTGCCTGGGGTGTGGCGAGCTTCGCCCTCGTGCCGCCGCTGCAGGTGCGCGTGATGGCGGCGGCCGCGGACGCTCCGAACCTCGCGTCCTCGGTCAATATCGGCGCGTTCAATCTCGGCAATGCCTTTGGCGCCGCTTTGGGCGGCGGCGTGATTGCCGCCGGATGGGGCTACCCGGCCGTCGCGCTGGCCGGAGCGGTGACGTCGGCGATCGGATTGGTCGCGGTCATGCTCGCCGCCAAGCGGCACTCGCTTCCCGCTCGTCGTCCGTGTTCGGCGATATAGATTGTTGACCCGGCCGCCCGCGTTCATCGCGCGCGGCGTTGGGGGCGGGGCTTCGATACGTAGAATTGCGAATTGACTGGCGATGCCAGGGGGCGAAAGGCGCTTTTCGTCCCCAATCGACGACCTGCGTTTGCAGCTGGCGGTGCATTTCTTGGGACAATCGGCGCTACGAGATCATCTGACATTAGTGTGTCGATGGTGTAACATCGCTGCGGGGGGAGGGCGATTGACGGGCGAGTTTGCAAACGGTCTTAGAGAGGCGCTGCGGCGCGATCTCGGTTATTCGGTGGCGCATGACGTCGTCGCCGCCGGCCGCACGCTGCTCGCGACGATCGCCTTGGGTATCGTCATGGCGATCCCGTTCCCGATTTCGGCGCTCGATCGGGCCGTCCACTGGTGCTTCATCGCCTATCTGCTGCTCGCGGTTGCGGCGCTGGTCGTGAGATTGGTGTCCTGGAAAGTCACGTGGTTGATACGCCGTATCGGATCGGTCGCCGATGAGGCGATCGGCCTCGGCGTGCTGATCTTCTATCCGACCGTCACCATTCTCTATCTGCCGTTCATCGTTTTCCTGCTGGTCGCCAAGCGGATTCAGTCGAGTATTGCCAGCGTCGCGCTCGAATATCTGATCTTCTCGCTCGTCATTCTTCTCCATAATCGGGCTGCGGCTTTGTGGCCGGCCTTGCCCCATATCAGTGACGGGCAACGGATGCTGCAATTCACGGTGCTGACCTTCATTGCCGCCGCCGCGCTGGTGGTGAAGATGCGGCAGACCGATGCGACATCGAGCGACCGCTGGAACGGCGAGTTGCTGGCCACGGGCATGCGCGCGCGGTCGATGCCGATCGAGGAGATCGCGGCGCGGCTGGCGAGCCGGTTCCAGGTGTCGACGATTCTGATCTGCTGGCGCGGCGGGGAGGATGACGACCGCCATTTCTATCGTTTCGCGGACGGCGCGCTGTCGCGGATCGATCCGCCGTCCGCGATCGCCGACCGCATGCTGCTGCCGACCGGCTGGGACGAAGCCTATCTGTGGGAGGCGCGGACCGGCAAGGCGATGGTCAACAGCGAGGCCGCGCGCGATCCGGTCGTTCGCACGATCGAGCCCGGTTTCCTGCCGGACGAGCTGGTCGACGGCGCGACGATCGTCGCAGCGATGCCGATCGCGGCGAACGCGATGGACGGCTATGTCTATCTGATCGGATTGCCGCGCGTGTCGGAGGTCCTGCTGGGTCAGGTCGTCAGCGCCGGCCATGCGGTCAGCGCGACGCTCGACCGCTACCAGATGTTCGAGGCGTGGCGCGAGAACGCCTTTGCCAATGCGCGGCTGGAGATCAGTCGCGACATGCATGACAGCGTGTTGCAGACGCTCGCCGGGCTCAGGATGCAGGTCGCGGTCCTGATGAAGGAAACCGACATGCCGGTGGCCAAGCGGCAGGAGCGACTGAAGGGCCTGGAGTCGATCATCGCCGCCGAACAGGCGTGCCTGCGCGAACTGATCAACGACAGCGCCCAGCCGGTCAGCGAGCGGATCGACCTCGCCAGCCATCTGGCGCAGCGCGCCGAATTGCTGTCGCGGCAATGGGGCATCGACTGTTCGGTCCAGGCCGAGCCAGCGGTGCTGCCCGTCTCTCCCGACATTGCGCTCGAAGTCGAGTTCCTGGTGCGTGAAGCCGTCTCGAACGCGGTGCAGCACGCCCATGCGTCCGTGGTCAAAGTGGCCGCGGCGCTGCGCGACGAGGCGGTGTTCGTCGCGATCAGGAGCAACGGCGCGACGGTCATCGACACCAGCGCCGATGGCGCCGACGTCGAAGGCGTCTTGTCGCATTCGCTGACCAAGCGCGTGAAAGCCCTCAACGGGCGCGCTTATACCGATCCGATGGAGCGCGGTGTGCTATTGTCGCTCAGAATTCCACTAAAGGCTGGTGTCCATGTCGAAACTGCTGCTGGTTGACGATCACCCGATCTTTCTCGAGGGGCTGCGCCAGTTTCTCGAGACCAACGGCCATGTTGTCCAGGACACCGCCCGAACGTCGGTCGATGCGATCGACCGCGTCGCGCATGGCGTATTCGACTTGCTGGTGCTCGACGTCAGCATGGCCGATGGCGGCGGCCTGCACATCCTGCGGACATTGCGCGGCGCGGGCAATCAGATCCCGATCGTCTTTCTCACCGTCGGCCTGAAGCCGGTCGAGACGATGGAGGCGGTCAAACTGGGCATTAACGGCATCGTTCTCAAGCACAACGACCCGAGCAATTTGATCACCTGTATCGAGGCGGTCAATCGCGGCGACACCTGGATCGATCCGACCATCATCGAGCGCGTGTTGAAGCGCAGCATGGCCGGCCAGTCGGTGCCCGTGCTGCCGCAATATGGGCTGACGCGCCGGCAGGAGGAATTGGTCAAGCTAGTCGGCGAAGGCCTGCGCAACCGCGAGATCGCGCGCCGCTGCGGACTGACCGAAGGCACGGTCAAGCTCCATCTGCACCACATCTACGGCAAGCTGGGGATCAGTTCGCGCGCTCAGCTCATCATGATGTTAGCTGCCGAAGCGATGTGAGCCGGTCAGGCTGGCCGGGTCGAGATACCAGGCCTTTGGCTGCGGATTGATGTTGCCCCCGACGATCGCGAGCATCGCGCCGGCCGAGATCGCCAGGCCATAGGGAATAGGGCCGCGCGCTTTGAGGCTGGGCACGTTGGTCGATTCGGTGAATCCCGCGGGCAGCATCCGCCGGAGTATGATGAAGGCGATGGCGAGCAGTGCGCCGCCGATCCCCATCCACAGATAGAGCGCCGCCGCGCCCTTGAAGTCGAACCATAAGGCGATCGCGGCCATCAATTTGACGTCGCCGCCGCCGAGCCATCCGCGCGAGAACAGGAACAGGCCGCCCAGGAAGGTGCCGACGAACACGAGCGCGTTCTGCCACAGCTGCGCGTTCCAGCCGCAGCCGTACATCCAGACCGGGAACAGCAGGATGATCGCGGCCGGGAATATGTTCGGGATGCGCAATTTCCACACATCGGTCAGCGCGGCGAGCGCCAGTACGAGATACAAAGCGATCAACAGGACGTTGGGAAGCGACGTCATTTCTGGGGCCCCAGCGACGAGAGGATATTGGCGGTTGCCGCCGGATAGATCGGCGCCGCGGCGAGCGACTGGGTCAGCCACGCCCGCGCATCGTCGCTCCGGCCAGCCAGCGAGGCGGCATAGCCGGCGTTGGACAATCGCTCTGCCCAGCGCGCCGCATCCTCCCCGCGCCTGCGCACCGGCGGTTCGCCCATCGATGCGGCGGCGATATCGAGATTGTTGGCGACACGTCGATCGTCCGGATCGGCCGCCAGCGCTTGTTGCAGCAAGGCTTTGGCTTCGGGATATCGGTGTTGCATCAACAGCGAGATCGCCATGTCGTTGAGCAGCGACGCGCGCGGCGCGCCCAGCGCCGACGCCCGCTCATAGGCCGCCTTGCTGTCGTTCCACCGCGCGCCGGAATCATAAGCGTGGCCGAGATCGGCCCATAGCCGCCAGTCGGCCGGGCAGCGCGTGGTCGCATCCTGCAACCGGACGAGGGCGGCCTCGGTATGCCGCATCGCCGCGGCCGCGCTGCCGAGCCCGGCGACCACGCGGCAATCGTCGCTGGGCGTTGCTGCCAGCTTGCCGAACGCACGCTCGGCTTCCGCATATTGGCCTTGCGCCAGCATCAGCTGCGCGCGGAGCACCGCGACATCGAACGTGCCGGATTGGGCGTCGGGCAACAGATCGAGCATCGTCTGCGCCTGGACCAGCCGCCCGCCCCGGATCGCGGCATCGACCAGCGCGAGATCGTCCGGCGGCGCCGCCGACGCTGTGCCACAAGCAAACAGGGCCGCCAGCGATAGCAGCCGGACGGCGAGGATCACCGTCGTCCCCCGGCGGGCTTGGCGGCGAACCGCAGCGCGTTAGCGCCGACCAGCAATTGGATCCGGTTGGCCTGGCTGGTGGCGTACAGCCGGGTCGGAAACGGCACTGCGCGCGCCAGCCGGCGTGCGGTCGCCTCGCCCGACGGCGGATAGAGGATACGGCTGACCGCGATGCGCAAGCCGCTGTCGCCGCGATCGAGTGGGCGCCAGCCGCGCCCGGCAAGATAGGATTGGACGCGCCCGGCAATGCCTTTGCGCCCAGCGGCATTGACCACCATCGTGTTGCGCAGCGCGCCTGGCGCCAACGGCGTGGCGATCGGCTTCGGAGACGCTACCCGCGAGGGTGCGGGTACCGACGCTGGCGCGGGCGAAGAGGCGAGGATTGCTCCCTTACCGACGCTGCGCGCTGGCGGCAGGATCAGACGAACGACCCCCGGGGCAAGTTGTTCGAGGCGCGGGCCGGCGACAATGACGGGGGCCGGCGCGACCGGCACCGCGGCCGCGCTCGCCAGCGCAGGGGCGGCTATTGGCGGCGGCGGCGCAACTGGCTGTGTTGGCATCGGTGCGGCGGCAGGCGTGGCGGATGCCGAGGCCAGCATGGTGCGCATGTCCAGGTCGAGCAACGCCGCGGCGTCATTGCGGCCCTGCGCGGTCAGCGACGCGGCATAAGCGCGGTAGAAAGCGTCGTTGCGCGGCGCCAGTGCCAGTGCCTTCTGGAAATAGACGTCGCTCAGATCGTAGCGGCGCAAATGGTCATAACAGAGCGCGAGCCCCTCGACCGCTGTCGCATCGTCGGGAGTCGCGACCAGGATGCGGCGATACATTTCGATCGCCAACCCGTAATTGCCGTCCGCGAGCAGTCGCGCGGCGGCGATCGACGAGGCGTCGGTCGCGGCGGTGAACCGCGTTCCCTCGGGCAGCGCGGTTCGCTTGGCCGAGCTCGTGCATCCGCTGGCAGCGACCAACAGGCCGATCAGCGCGGCACGCGAGGCGAGATTGCGCTTCATTCCGTCATCCTCCCATCATGGGCAGAAGCTGGCGAACGACGCGGATCGCAGCCGGCAGCATCAGCACGCCGATCATCACCGGCAACATGCAGGCGACGAGCGGGATCGAGATCAGCACCGGCAGACGATGCGCCTTTTCCTGTGCCAGCATCTTGCGGCGCTCGCGCATTTCGCCGGCATAGATGCGCAACGTCTGGCCGATGCTCGAGCCCAGCTTGTTCGACTGGATCAGCAAGGTGGTGAACGACCGGATCTGGTCGACCGCGGCGCGATCGCCCATCCGGCGCAGCGCTTCCTCGCGGCCGCGCCCGGCGCGCAGTTCGAGCACCGTGGTCGCGAGCAGATTGGCGACCAGCGGATGCGACCGTGCCATTTCGCGCCCGACGCGATCGAACGCCGCTTCCATGCCGAGCCCGGCCTCGACGCAGACCAGCATCAGGTCGAGCGCATCGGGAAAGCCGTTGACGATCTGCTCCTGGCGCCGCGATGCGCGCGCCGATACCCAGAGATTGGGCAAATAGAGTCCGAGCACTGCGAGCGCCGCGCCGAACAGATAAAGCTTGAGCAGCGACGGCGCCTCGCCGCGAAAGACTGTCGCCGCCACCAGGAGCAGCGGCAGGCCGAGCGTCAACGCCAGCCGCGCGAGGGTGAACACGCGCGGTGCCTGGGGCGAGGTATAGCCCGCTGCCGCCAGCCGCGCGGTCAGTGTCGCGTTGTTGGTATCGACCAGGGACACCCCGCGCTTCTCGATCGCGCCGACAAGGCGGCTCCAGGCGTCGGCGCGTCCCGAATCGCGCAAGGTCGCGACATGCCCCCCGGTCTGCCCCGCCGCTGCCGCTTCGGCGAGCCGGCGACGCACAGCGGCGCGCCCGGTGACGACGGTCGACACGCCAAGCACGATCATCACGACCACGGCGAACAGGCCGGCGAGGATCGCATAGCGCGGAAATTGCTGGATGACGGTTTCCCACATCGCGCTAGACCTTGATGTTGATGAGACGGCGGATGATGAAAAATCCGATCAGATAGAGCCCGATCAGACAGCCGAAGCCGATCGAGAAAGCGGGATCGCCCGCCACCTGAAGGTAGAAAGGCGGGTTGAGCAGGAACAAGGCGACGAACGCCATGACCGGCAACGCAGTCAGGATCGTCCCGGTCATGCGGCCTTCCGAGCTGAGCGCGCGGACCATCAGCACCATGCTGGCGCGCTCGCGGATGACCTGGGACAGGTTTTCGAGGATTTCGGCGAGATTGCCGCCGGTCTCGTTCTGCACCGACAAGGACACGACGAACATGCGCAGATCGTCGAGATCGCAGCGGTCGGCCATGTTCTGCAGCGCGTCGCGCAATTCCGCGCCATAAGCGACTTCGTCGGTGACGATGCCGAACTCGCTGCCGATCGGGTCGGTCATTTCCTGGGTGAGGAGATCGAGCGCGGAGGCTACCGGGTGCCCGGCACGCAGCCCGCGCACGAAGATGTCGAGCGCGACGGGGAATTGCTCGGCCATCTTCTTGCGGCGGCGTTCGGCGCGCTGCGCGATCAGCATCAGCGGCAGCACCATGCCCGCCGCGGTGGCGAAGCATGCCGCCATCAGCACCGTGCCCAGGCCGATCCGGAAACCGAAGATGACGGCGCCGAATATCGTCAGCATGAACAACACCGCGACGATCAGCAGCATCAGCATGAAGGTGCGTCCCGGCGACAGGCCGAACCCGGCGGTGCGGAGCGTCGTATCGAGCTTCTTCCCCGGGCCGGCCAGGAAGCCGGGCAAGCGGATCGCGTCGCCCCAAGTGTCGCGGCGCAGGCGCGCGAGGACTTCGGGCCGGTCGAACCCGCTGGCGATCAGGCGCAGGCGTTTGTTGACCGCCATCGCGCCGCCGCGATTGGTGCGATACCAGCGCATGCCGCCCTCGATGCCGAGCACGACCGCCGCGAAGACGAGCGCGAGGACGAGCAGCCGGATGACGTCGGAGGACATCAGTCGAGCGCCGCGCTGGGATTGAAGATATCGGCCGGCAGCTTGATGCCGCGATCCTCCAGCTCCTGCATGAAATGCGGACGGATGCCGCTCGCTTCGAACCGCCCGAGCACCGTGCCATGCTCGTCGCGGCCGGTCAGGCGGAAGCGGAAAATCTCCTGCATGGTGACGACCTCGCCTTCCATGCCGATCAGTTCGGACAGGCTCATCAGGCGGCGCTTGCCGTCGGACAATCGGCCGACCTGGATGACGACGTTGATCGCCGAGGCGATCTGCGCGCGCGCCGAGCGCGGCGCGATGTCGATCCCGCTCATCCCGATCATCTGTTCGAGCCGCGACAGCGCATCGCGCGCGGTATTGGCGTGGACCGTGGTCATCGACCCGTCATGGCCGGTGTTCATCGCCTGCAGCATGTCGAACGCCTCGCCGGCGCGGACTTCGCCGACGATGATGCGGTCGGGCCGCATGCGCAGCGCGTTCTTGAGCAGGTCACGCTGGGTGACTTCGCCATTACCCTCGATATTGGCCGGCCGCGTTTCCAGCCGCGCGATATGCGCTTGCTGCAGC
Source organism: Sphingomonas sp. P4_D12 (assembly GCF_056401895.1). NCBI lineage: Bacteria > Pseudomonadati > Pseudomonadota > Alphaproteobacteria > Sphingomonadales > Sphingomonadaceae > Sphingomonas > Sphingomonas sp. P4_D12. Next base: position 100,875 of record NZ_JBFUIL010000004.1, read on the forward strand.
TGGAGTTCGGCCGAATCCTCGATCGTCACGATCCGCTCGGAATTGTCGATATAGGCCGACATCGCGTTGAGCAGCGTGGTCTTGCCCGATCCGGTGCCGCCCGAGATCAGGATGTTGCGCCGCGCCTCGACGATCGCTTCGAGCACCTGCGCGACCGACCGCGGCACGCTGCCATAGGAAATCAGTCGATCCATATCGATCGGCACCCGCGCGAACTTGCGGATCGAGAGCAGCGACCCGTCGACCGCGAGCGGCGGGATGATCGCGTTGACGCGCGAGCCGTCGGCCAGTCGCGCATCGACATAAGGTGACGCCTCGTCGACCCGGCGCCCGACCGCGGAAACGATCTTCTGGATGATGCGCAACAGATGGCGCTCGTCCTTGAAGCGGATCGACGACGGCTCGAGCTTGCCGTGGCGCTCGACGAACACCGAGTCGAAGCCGTTGACCAGGATGTCGGTGATGCTCTCATCCTTGAGCAATGGCTCAAGCGGGCCGAGCCCGAGCAGTTCGTCGAGCACGTCGCTGACCAGCCGCTTGCGCTCGGCCAGGTTGAGCGCGTGTTTCTGCAGCGACAATTGTTCGTGGACGATCTCGCCGATCTCGGCGTGGATCTGCTCGCGCGACATGGTCTCCAGCGCCGACAGGTTGATCAGGTCGAGCAGGCGCTGGTGCAATTCCACCTTGAGCGCGGTGTGGCGATCGGCCTCGGCTTGCGACTGGACGTCCTTGTCGGGCACGGTTTCGGCCTGCCCGGAGGCAGCGCGTTCGCCGGCCCGTCTGATCTGCCAGGCACTCATCAGCCGCGCTCGAGCAGCATGTCGATCGCGTCGAGCAGCTTGTTGAGGTCGCGCGTTACCGCGCTTTTCGACTTGATGTCGCCGATCATCACGCCGCGATTGAGCGCGGTGTTCATCAACGCGAAGTCGCTGGTGACGCTGAGTCCGATCTGGCGGCCGATCGTATCCGACGCGTCCTTCAGGTTGATCTGCTGGAACAGCCGTTTCTCGACGCGGTTGACCACGACCTGAACCTTCTCGGCCGCGACGCCGAGCTTGAGCAGCAAGGCGAGTTGGCGTTGCGCCTGGCGCAGGCTGGCGATCGACAGTTCGACGATCAGGAACACGACGTCCGACTGCGCGACCAGCGAGAGCGACCAATTGGTCCAGTCGCTCGGCAGGTCGAGGAAGACGGTGCGATATTCCGCCGTCGCCAGATGGACGATATCGCAAATCTGGTCGGTGCCGACGGTGTCGGTTGGCATCAGGTCGGTCGGCGCGGCGACGACCCGCAGGCCCGACGCATGTTCGGCGGCGACCGAGGTCAGCACCGCCGGGTCGAGCCGCTTGCCGGCGTCGAGCAATTCGCTGACGGTCAAGGCCGGGCTGATCCCCAGATGCGTCGCGGCGTTGCCACCTTGCAGATCGAGGTCGAACAGGCAGGCCTTGAACCCGCGATCGGCTTCGCGCCGGGCATAAAGCGCGGCGGCCTGGGTCAGCAACGCGGTCGCGCCGACGCCGCCGACGCTCTTGATGATCGACACGACCTTGCCGGTCGGCGTCGCCAGGGCCAACCCGCGCTCGATCTCCTCGCGCATCCGTTCGAGCATTGTTTCGAGGTCGTTGCGGACCAGCGGCAAGGCGATGATGTCCTTGACGCCTGCGCGGAGCAGGGCCTGCATTGTCGGCACGGTCAGGTTGCGGACCGCCGCGATCACCGCGATCGATGGGTGCGCCACGTGCAGCCTGATCAGCCGCGCGAGCGAGGCGGGCCGGTCGGGCCGCACCTCGATCACGATCACCCGCGCGCGCTCGACGATCTCTTCCGGGACCTCGTCATCGAGTTCGATCTTGCTGGTGTCGAGCGACCAGCCGCCGACGACGCTGGGGCCGAATTCGGCGGTCAGCACTTCCTCTTGCGACAGCACCAATTCGACCGCCGCGCCGGGCCGCCTGATGGTCCAGCTATTCGGTTCGAACTCGGACAACTCTACCGCTCCCACAACTCAAACTCCCGGTTCATGTGCTTTTACCATCTTCCAGCGTCAGCGACGCCGCATAGGTAGGCAGGTTGATCGTGGCGCTCCCGAAGAAGCGGAACAGCATCGGCGTAAAGGTCGGCTGCTTGAGCCGGACCGTGACGACCGGGGATACCTGGATTCCGTTAGGATCTCCTGCATATCCCAAGCCCGAATATTCATAGCTGATCGTGACCTTGTCGGCGGTCAGGCTCGGGTAGAATCGCTGCATTTGGGTCACGATGGCGTTGAACGCCGTCGTATTGACGGGGGTGAGCGTGGGGCAAGTCGCCCCAGTCCTGCAGACGCAGGTCACCGTGCCGCTCGCCGAATTGCAATCCGCGCCACCGAACGAACTCAACGGAATGGGATCGCCTTGCGGAATGCCACCGGCGATCGCGAAGTCATAAGTCGCCAGCCCGGTCGGCACGATGTCGTTGGTGACCGCGTAGCGTACCCCCATCTGGGTTGCCTTTTCGGCACGGTTGCAGGTCCACAGGAACCGGCCGAGATCGACCGTGCCGATCATGAACGACAGCAGCAACGGCGTCAGCAGGCCGAATTCGGCGGCGGTCCCGCCATGCGTCGATCGCAGCAGCGCGCGTAACGTCGTCATGCGCCCACCACCGCCGCTTGCGCGGTCGCGTTGAGGTTGATCGTCGTGTTGGTGATGCCGAATGCCTTGAACAGCGAGGGATAGGGAACCGTCGCGGTCACCGAGACCACCGGTACGCCCGCCGTCGAGGCGGTGTAGATGCCGCCGCGATAGGTGGTGTCGGTGTTGCAGGCGACCGACACGACGATCGTGGCGTTGCTGGTCCAGCCGTTGAGGCGGACAGTGCCGGTTCCGTCGACGGTGTTGGTGCGCACCAGATTTTGGGTCGCGACGGCGATGGCGCTAGTGTCGGTCGTCACCGCGGCGCAATTGACCGGGTAGCGCCGCGACGCGTAGCGCGCACCGTCGCGTACGCCCTTCAGCACGGCATGTTCGGACAGGAAGTAATTGCCCAGGTCGACCGCGCCGCAGGAGAGCACCAGGAAGAATGGCGTGACGAGCGCCATTTCGACCGCCGCGGAACCGCGGCGACAGGCCAGCGCCCGTGAGGCGATCGAGAAGCGCCCCCCGCTCATTCGATCAGATAGGGTACGTCCTTGCGTACCACCTGTCCCGCGGTGCCGCCCGCGCTGCCGCTATCGGTGTCGCCGATGATTTCGACATAGATGTCGCCGGCGGTGGTCCGCGCCCGGTTGGCCGACGGTTCGGTCAGGAACAGTTCGACCCATTTGACCACCGGCACATTGGTCGACGATCCGTTGACACTGTTCTGCTGGCAATTGACGATCGCCGCCGAAATCCGCCGACGGTCAACATTGTTGCCGCCCGGAGTGATTCCGCCGGAGGGCGTTCCCGACCAGCAGATTGGTGCACCATAAGCGGTCGTGTTGGCGCCGACCGCTCGCGGCGTGTTGATCCGCGACGCGGCGTTGGTCAGTTCCCACGTATAGACTTGGTACCGCGTGACGGTGTTGGAATTGTACCCGGCTGTCGTCATCGCCGTACGCCAGTCGAACCCCGACCCATAATTGACGTAGAAATAGGCGTTGCGATCCCACAACCCGTCGCCGATCCGGCCGCTTGCGCAGGTGCCGTCGGCGCTTACCGCGTGGCACATGTCGCGTGGATAGCCCATCGCGTTGGGCATCTGTGCCGAAGTCAGCGGCGTGGTGGCGCTGGTCGGCAGATACGGATTCGACGCTTCCTGCCAGCCATTGTTGCCGAGCGTGCAGGAATTGTTGCCGTTGCCGTTCTGCTTGACCAGGTCTTTGACTGTGTTTGCCGACGGCGGACAGGTGCCGCCGCTCGGACAAGGCTGGCCAGAATCGTAAATGTCGAAGCGCGTGTTGAGCGCGTCGGTGACCGACACGCTGGCACCCGGCTTGGTGTCGACCCCGGTTTGCGGCAAGCAGTCGCCGGCCGGAGTCAGCCAGCCCAGCCCCTCGCGCAAACCTTGCGCGCCGTTGCTGCCTGCGTGGGTGTTGAGATACCCGAAATTGCCCGGTGCCCAGCCGCCATTGCCGCCGCCGACGGACACCAGATTGAGGCCATCGCCGATCAGCCCGCTGGCGTCGAAAGTCTTGACGGTGGCCGTCTCCTGCGGATTGCAGATCATCACCGGCGGCACCTTGCAGATGCCCGACGCCACGCCCGCAAACGCCTTGGCGTTGATGGCGGGCGAGGTAAAGGCGGCGACGACCGGCGTCAGCGCATAGCGCGCCTGTTTGGTGTCGACGGTGACCTGGACGAAATAGGCATTGGCATCGCTGGTCGACAGCGTGGTCTTGGCCTTGTCCTGATAGAAGACGACGTTGCCGCTGGTCACCGACACGGCGCGGTTGGCGCCGTCATTGGCGAACAGCGCCAGATTGGTGATCAGGCTCTGCGCGGCCGAGACCGCGCGGCTACGGGCATTGGTCTTGCCGTCTAGCTGCCCGGCGGCGGCCAGCGCGGCGTGGTCGGCGGCGTCCTGCAGCTCGGTATGCAAGCTGACAAGCCGCGAATAATCGAACCCGATCCCGGCCGCGCCGATCAGCGCGAACAGCGAAATGGCGACGATGGGCGCGACCGAACCGCTCTCCGATTTCCAGAGCTTTTGGGCTGCGCGGCGCATGTCAGTTGGAGCTGGGGGGGGATCCCCCCCCGCCTCCGCCGCTGCCGACACTCCCGCCGCTGCCGGTGGACTGGGCCTGGGGCTGCTTGACCGCGCCCTTGCGATAGCGCTCGGCGGCCCCCGCCGCCTGCGTCCCCGATCCGCCTTCCATCACCGCGGCCTCGGCCGGCACCGGCTTGGGATCGGGATTGATCGTCTGGAGGGCATAATCGGTCTTCACCGAGTCGCCCAACGTGGTGTCGATCGGCGTGCACCCGGCCAGCAAGCCGATGCTCCCCAGGAACGTGATAGCCGCGATCGGATGGATGAAGCGCATATCGGTCACCTTTGCGGCGCGTAGCCATTGGGACCGGAAAAGCCTCCGGCGGGTGGTATCGGCTTCGGCCCATCTTTGGGCGGCTCGTTCGGGTCGAATGGATTGGTCCCGACCGCCTTGTCGGTCCGCCCCATCATGAACAGATCGAGCTCGCTCGGCGGTTGCACGCGATCGGTCGGCAGGCGAAGCTGGCCCGCCGGCACCGGCCGCACCAGCCGCGGCGTGACGATGATGACCAGCTCGGTTTCCTGGCGCTGGAATCCCCTCGAGCTGAACAGCGCGCCGATGATCGGGATCGACCCGAGCAAGGGGAATTGCCGCACGGTGCTCTGGAAATCCTTGCGCAACAATCCGGCGATCGCGAACGACTGGCCATCGCGCAGTTCCAGCGTGGTCTTGGCGCGCCGCGTCTGCAGCCCGGGAATGGTCAGGCCGTTGATCGTGACCGAGGCCGAGGGATCGATCGAGCTGACTTCGGGCGCGACCACCATGTTGATCACGCCGTCATCGAGCACGGTCGGTGTGAACGCCAGGCTGACCCCGAACGGCTTGTATTCGACCGTAATCGCGTTGCTGCCGCTATTCTGGCCGCCACCGCTGCCGCCGCCCTGCGACACCGGCACCGGGAATTCTCCGCCCGCCAGGAACGATGCGGACTCGCCCGACAGCGCGACCAGGGTCGGCTCGGCCAGAGTGGTCACCAGCCCCTTGCGCTCGAGCGCATCGAGCGCGGTGAAGATGTTGAGATTGCCGAGCGAAATGCCCTTGGACACGACACCGAATGTGTCGAGGATACCGGACAGGTTGACTGTCGGCACCCCGTTCTTGTTGGTCAGCAGCGCCGTGCCTGGCGCGGTATTGCCGATACCGCCCTGAAAGGTGCTGGCGCCATTGCCGTTGGTGAAGGCGGTGTTGATCCCCAGGCTCTTCGCCACGTTGCGGTTCATTTCGGAGAACCGCACTTCGAGCATGACCTGTTGCGACGCGCCGACCGCCAGCAGGTTGACGACCTTGTCGCCGGCATAAGTGGCGGCGATCTGTTTGGCGCGATCGATCGCCGGGCCGCTCGAGACGGTGCCGGTCAGCACTACCGAGTCCCCCGACATACGGACACCGATCTGCTCGCTCGGCATCAGCTCGCTGAGTTGGCGGCGGAGCGAGAGGACATCGGGTCCGACCGCGACGTCGATCACCGAGATCAGATTGTTGTTCTTGTCATAGAGCGTCAGGCTGGTCGTGCCGATCTTCTTGCCCAGCACATAAAGCGAGCGATTGGTCAGCGGCAGGACGTCGGCGACATCGGCATTGCCGATCAGCGCCTTGGCGAACGGCCGGTCGGCGGTCAGCACCTGACTCTTGTTGACGGCGACGTCGAGCTGGCCGGCGCGCAGATTGGCATCCGCGGTCCTGACCGTTTCCTGCGCCTGGGTCATCGCCGGGGCGATGATGGCGGCGGCGCTGGCCGCCAGTGCGAGCACGCGACAGCGCGCTTTCATGTCAGCGACCGACATAGCGACCCACCTCATAGCTGCTGTCCTTGGTACCGCGGACGATCATGACCGTGAGGTCGGGATTGGCCGGCTTGCGCGGCGGTGCGCGCGGCCCTGCGGGTGGAGCGGAAAGGAGTGGCGGCTGAAAGCGCGGCGCGCCGTCCGAATAGCCACCGACATAGGCGCCATCGCGCAGATCGTTGGTGCTGACGGTTTCGACCGTCGGGCTGGTTTCCGACGCGGGATTGACCAGCGCCAGGCTGAGCTGTCCGACCTGTTGCGCCAGCGCGAGCTTCTGCGCATCGACCTGCGCGACTTCCAGCGTCGCGGTCTTGCCGATCGCCGGCTTGTCGGTGTTGTCGCTGGCATCCTGGTCGATCGCGATGACGCGGACCTTTTGCAGCAGGATGTCGGTGATCTGCTGGCTGTTGCCATTGGGATTCATCGGCGTGCGGGTGATCAGCACGTCGACGACGTCGCCCGGCAACACGAAGCCGGCGACGCCGGCGACGTCGCCGACGCGCACCGCGACGGCGCGCTTGGTCGGATCGAGCACCGCGGAAATCGCCGCGCGGCCGCCTTCACCGGAAATCTTGGAGCGCAGGATCGGCTCGTTCGCCGCCATCGGGCGAAGCGCGACGCGCGTGTGGTTCATCGGCAGCAGCTGCGGGATCGAGCTGAACGTCCCCTCGGGCAGCGAGCTCGCCGGCCAATCGACCAGCCGCACCTTGTCGGGCGTGATCGGCGTGCCGAAGTCGAGCGGAACGCTCGCCACGGCGACCTTGACCATGCCCTGGGCCGTGGTCGTCTGTTGCTGTTCGACCCGGCCAAGATAGGAATTGGCAAGGAAAACGGCCGCGAGCCCGATCAGGATCGCGACGCCCAATATGATAAGTCCCTGTCCACGCATGATTACCGACCCCCCGCCGGCCGATCGCTACCGCGATCGGAACGGGATCGCGGATGATCCGCGACCCCGCTCAGTTCATCAGCAAACGCCGTTGACGCCGTTTGCGATGCAGTTCGACGCTTTGTTCATGGCATTGCTGATCGATCCGCCGAGCGTGAATGCGGCAACGGCGATGCCGGTGCCGACGATCGCCAGGATCAGCGCATATTCCGCCGCCGAGGCACCACTGGTGTCGGTCAGCAAATTCTTGATCATCGTCATGTCGAAAACTCCTTCTTTGCCGGATCGGCGGAGCGCTCCCCCTCCCGAAAGCGCTCCGCCTGCGTCAGCCGTGCATCAGCAGGCCGCGTTGCTCGGCACGCGATTGATGCAGTTCGACGCCTTGTTCATGGCGTTGCTGATCGAGGTGCCGAGCGTGTAGGCGGCTACGGCGATGCCGGTGCCGACGATCGCGAGGATCAGCGCGTATTCAGCGGCAGATGCGCCGCTGTCGTCCAGCAAAAGATTCTTGATCATGGTCATGTCACTTCCCCAATTCCCCGCCGGCACTCGCCGGCCCCAACTATTCCGTGGGCAGTCTGGGATCGGGTGTGCCTAACTCGTTTCAGAGCTCGCCCGATCAGGCGTCCTCGGAATGCCAGTTTAGAAGGGGTCGAAGTGGGTAACGAGTCAATAACCCACTAATTGCATATTTATTTCAACATCTTACGGCTAACTCCTGTTAACCATTAAAGCTTAATTGTCGGTTTATCAGGCACTTAAGCTAACGGCGTTGGGGAAGGGGTGCTGCCGGTTAACCATCAAGAATCGCAGAAAAAATGTGCCGCGCGGGACAAAGGGCATAATTTGTATATCGTTCGTCATACCCATTTCGGGCCGGAATGGATATATTGCTCTGTCGCTTTTATCCAACGGTATGAATCGCCTGTCCGATTCTTACAAATGGGCGAATCACTTTTGCAAAAAACGAATCACCCATTAGTCCGATGAGCGGGCCTAGGGGGAGATTTCTATGCCACAATTAGTCTTACCAAAATGAGTAAGGGAAAAGCCAGCGATGCTGACCTTCCCGATATTGTCTTACTATTGCTGGCCAGCTTTACCGCATTCGCGTTCGTGACTGTCTTGTCCTCGGCCTTCGCCGATGGCGATACCGGCTGGCATATCGCGACCGGACAGTGGATCGCGACGCACGGCACGGTCCCGCGATCCGACCCTTTCTCGTTCACCGCGCGCGGCCATCCCTGGGTCGCGCACGAATGGCTGTCCGAACTGCTGATGTATGGCGCCTGGCGTTATGGTGGCTGGAGTGGGCTGATCCTGCTGTTCGGCACCGCGGTGGCGGCGCTCTACGCCATCGTCGCGCTCTATTTGCGGCGCTGGCAGCGACCCGGTGCGGCGGCGCTGATGATGCTCTATCTGTCGATCGGGCTGGGGCAGTCCTTGTTGGCGAGGCCGCATCTGCTCGCGTTGCCGATGCTCGCGGCGTGGCTGATCGCGCTCTTGCGCGCACGCGAGCGCGAGCGCGCACCCCCGCKCGCGCTCGCGATTCTTATGCTCGTCTGGGCCAATGCTCATGGCAGCTTCGTGTTCGGCCTGGCACTGGCCGGCGGGTTGGGGTTTGAGGCGCTGGTTTCCGCCGCACCAGGCGACCGCCTGCGCGTGGTCCGGCAATGGGGGCTATTCGGCATCGTCTCGCTCGCGGCGGCGATGGCGACCCCGGCCGGGCTGGATGGCCTGCTCTACCCCTTCTACGTCAACAACCTCTCGCTGCTCTCGCTGATCGCCGAATGGCAGCCGGCGCGGTTCGGCGGTGCGTCGAGCCTGGAGGTGCTGCTGCTCAGCGGATTGTTCTTCCTGCTGCTGCGCCCGGTTCGCATTCCAGCGATGCGCCTGCTGATCCTGCTGGCCGCGCTGCACATCACGTTCGAGCATATGCGCAACCAGATGGTGCTGGTGACGCTCGCCACGATCCTCCTCGCGGAGCCGCTCGGGCGCGCCTGGGCGGTGGATGCAGAGCGGCCGCGGCCGGCATTGCTGCCGCGGCTATGGGCGGAGCGCCGCGAGCTGGCGCCGTTGCTGGCGGTCGCACTGCTGCTGTTCGTCGGGACCGCGACCTATCGCCTCATCACTCCGTTCGATCGGCCAGACAGCTATGGCGTCCCGGTCACTGCGCTGCGCAACCTCCCGCCCGGGCTGCGCGACAAGCCGGTGTTCAACGAATATAGTTTCGGCGGCCTGCTGGCGTTCGAGGGGATCGCGCCGTTCATCGACGGACGATCGGACATGTATGGCGACGCCTTCACCGCCGACTATGTCAAGATCGCGCATGGCGACGCCGCGCGCTGGAAAGCAGCGGAGGAGCGCTGGAAATTCGGCTGGACAATCCTGCCGCCCGACAACGCGCTGGTGAAGATCCTGGACCGCGAGCCGGGATGGCGCCGGGCCTATACCGACAAATGGGCAGTGATTCATGTGTCCGATCCGGCGCCGGCTAAGCCGCCCATCGCCCGTTTGCCGACGGAGACGAAGCCGCGCGCGGCCGCAAAACCTGCGCCTCAATAAATAGGCCGGCATATCGCGGGGCGATATGCGATCGGCCCGACGAGATCATAACTGACAAACTCTCCATAGTCAGCGCCGCGGCGATAGGCGCGCATCAGGCGCGCAAAATCTGGATCGACCGAAAAGAAACGCACCAGGCCGGTTTTGAGAAATGGGATATTGTAGCGGTCTTCAAGAATTCTTCGCGGCGGATGACACGCGAGGTCGTCAACGGCATCGCGCCGGACCCTATGTATCAATGTCGCCAAAGTCGGATTGGGCGATCCGGCACGCGACGCGTCGATCGCGTCGATCAACATCCAGTAAGTCATGTAGCGCGACGGCCATATGAAATGGCGTTCCTCGGGAATTGGCCAATACCGCCCGCCGCTGGTTGATAGAACGCCGACAACATCGCCGTCCCTGAGATCGTGTGTGGCGAGCAGAGCGTTCGCGCGGTTATCGTGTCGCGCCGCCTCTACAAGCGGCAAGACTAGGCATAAGGTTGCCACCACTGCCAGCACCAACGCCGCGCGTTGAGTGGGCAACGCGGCCCGCCAGCGAAATCGCTCTGCCTCGGCTAGAATCGCCAGCGCGAAGCACCCCATCGCCGGCAGGCCATGATATCTCCACCCTTTGCCTTGCAGCAAATACGCCGCGAGAAAGGCAAGTCCGGCGACCAACGCGGCCTGCGCGACCGATGACTTGGGCCAGCCGTATAGCGGCAGACCGAGCAGCAACAGACAAGCCATCGCGACAGCGGGCCGACGCAATTGATCGAGGATCGGCTGATCGTAGCCGTGATAGGCCAGTGTGGTCATCGGGACGATCGTGAGGAAATACGCGCTCGCGAACACCAGGACGCTTAGCGCATAGCCGATGAGAAACACCCCGAGCGCGATGATCTCCGGCCGGAGCGACACCCGGCGCGTCCGAACGAAAAGCAGGATGTCCAGCGCAACCGGGACGAGGAGGAAGTGCGGTTTCAGCGCGAGGCCGAATGCGGCCATGATTCCGCAGAGGGTGGCGATGGTCCTGCTCACCGGGAGCCCGTCGGCGCGGCGCGCGACGAGGACGAGGTACGGCACGGTTGCAATGAGGGTTATATGCTCGCGCTGCCCGAACACATCGAGAAAGGCGAGCAGGGTGATGACGGGGAAACCCAGGACGATCAGCCGGCCGCTCTGCAGATCGCGACACAGCGTCCGCACCAGCAGCAGCGCGATGACATCCAGCGCCAGCACGCCGGGGATCAGGACATGATAGCTGCTCACCCCAAGCAGTTGCGCCAGATCGACGACCGGTATCGCCGCCCAAAACCACAAAGGCGGATTTACCTCGATGATGTCCGTATAGAGCGTGATGCCATGGGCGAGCTGGCGCGCGACCCATAATTGCCAGGCAACGTCGTTGACCAGCTCGGCATTCCACAGCAGCGCGCCGGCCACGACCACCAGCAACAGCGCGACTGCAAGCGGCCAGGCCGGCGCCTCGCGCGACGGCGACAGATTATCGGCCGGCGATGCCATCGGTCATCGCAACGCGACGCAAGATCTCGGTCGAATGAACCCGCCCCATCCGCTCCTGTTACATGGATCGGCGAGCGATTACGATCAGCAGCGGCTACTCAAACCGGCACCCGCCACCGGTACGTCAGGTTCACCCGGCGCGACAGCAGCAGATAGGGGAGCCAGATCGCAACGCTGATCAGCACTTTCTTGAGATTGCCCTCGAGCATGTCGGCGAGCGAGGCGCTCACCGATTCCGGCAGGTTGGCGACATTGCCCATCACGCGCGCGATGCAGATCTGCATCAGGACGTCGATCGCCCAGACCGCTGCCAGGAAGCGCGGAAACAGGGGCACGTGGCGCAGCGCGAGGACGAAGGCGAGGCCGTAGAGGCACGACAGCAGCACCAGGTCGGCCAGCATCATCGCATAGAGGGTGCGGAACCAGTCGGGCGCCATGCCGCCCAGGGCCGGGATGCCGGTCAGGAACTCGAAGGTGCGGATGGGGACGTTGATCAGGATGCCGACCAGCAACGAGGCCATGAACCCGGTCGCGCCATAAAGCGGCATCGATCGCGCGGTGACCGCGTCGACCCGGCGCCAGCGGCCGACCCACGCCAGGCGCTGCGTCGGCTGGGCATGGAGCGCCGTCGCCGGAAAGGCGGACAGGCCGAGCAGGACGGTGACGATCGGCGCGACGACCAGCAATAGATAGGGAAGCGCGTTGCCGAGCTCGTCGCCCGGCGTCAGGATCGGCGTCGCGGAGAATGCGACCCTTAGGCCGCAGGCAGCGCCGGCGAGCAATACCCAGATCAGCATCAGCCGGGGCAACCCGACCTCGAGCTTGCAGACCAAGGCAAGGCTGCGCGCGGTCAGCGCACGGCCCGCCGGGTATTCGCTCAACGACCGCATTCGCCCCCCTTTGACTGTTAACAAGAGTATCAACCGAAATCGTTGCCGTCTCGTAAAGGTTCCGGGCGGGAGTCGCCGAGTGTTTCTTTATGGTGCGGGGGAGGGGGCGAGATTCAGCCCTGTGCGTTGCGGTCAGCTTCCAATCCTTCCCCGCCAGGGAGGTGTCGGCTAGGTTAGGACTCATATTCCTGGCGCCATCCCCGCGGAATCCTCCCGCCGCTCCAACATACTCCGCAGCTTACTCGTCCGTCACCCAGCGCCCCTCCCGTCACCCCAGCGAAAGAACATCGGGTTGAGCATGCCCCGCATGCTCAAGGATCGTCCGGGGGACGATCCGACCCGATGTTGGTCTCCGGCGGTGACGCGATGCCGCTTGAGATCCCAGCTTTCGCTGGGATGACGAGTTTTGGAAATGGATCGCTTTAAGAACAACGGCTTATTTTGGTTTCCAACCTAGGGCCGACGGAGGGGGAGGAAGCACGACGGCGAGTGTGTCGCCGTCCGCCCCCTCCGTCAGCCTGGCGGCTGCTACCTCCCCCTGGCGGGGGAGGATTTGGTTGATGCCTATCCTCGCCAGTCCGCACGTCACTAATTTGATCGGAACTCGGCGCGCATCGGCCGTCACGCGCGACAATCGGCATATATCCTTCGGTTGGGCGCCGTGGGCATCGCCCTGTTTTGATTCTCTAACTTTTGTTCCGCGACTCACCGCCGATTCGGTGCGTTCCGTCGCCGAGTCGCGCCGAGTCGGCCATGTCGATTCCATCCAAGCGTTAAAAATATTACTTAACAAAACAATAATTGAATATATATTGGTAACTATATAACAAAGCACCGCTTGGCGTTCGGATCGCGCGGGGGGCAAAGGCCAGGGATCGGGTTCAAGTACAGGCTGGACCTGGCGTCGGAAACCAAAGTTATATCCGCGAATTATTTTCGACGTTTTACACTATAGATTTTATGTCTGACTTCAGACTGAAAGTTTTGTCCCAATAATAAACAGCGAAAAACACAAGTATATTGATTCGATATATCCAAGGATATATGCGTAATAACCGTGGCTATAGCCTATATTCGGTAGGTTACCTGAATTGGTTAATGAAGGGTAAAATATTCTTCTTGCGTTTTTGGCTACCTCGTCAATCATTGGGTCATCGTTCATTTGTCCGGGAGGGGGCAGCGAACTGTGACTTGCCGGGGTTCATTGACCACGATCGTGTTGGCGATCGGCATCGCACTGCTTCCGCAGGGCGTCGCCGCGCAAACGGTCTACGCCGCGGGGCAACCCGGGGTGGTTGGCGGCAATCGCCAGCTGCCGGTGATGGTCACCGCGTCGGTTGGCGGCCATTGCGGCTTCGCCACCGGGTCCGCGCCTTCGGGCACCTATACGCAGCCTGATTTCGACGTCGTCGGTCTCAACCACGATTTCTCGTTCGCGCTCGATTGCACCGGGCCGTCGCGGGTCGCGGTGGTCTCGGCCAATGGCGGCCTGCTGACCGGCGGCTCGGTGCCGACCGGTTATACCACGCTCGCGCCTTATGACGTGGCGCTCAACGTGGTTGGATCGACCGCGACGGCGACGGGGTCGTGCGCGGTCTCGACGCTGACCGCCACATCCGGCGCGCCTTGCACGTTCCGCGGCCCGGTCAGCCAGTCGCAGGGCCTGCTGCTCAATTCGACGTCGGTCAATCAGCCCGGCACTTACCTCCGCGTGACCGCTCCCGCTTATGCCGGATCGAGCGCGCTCGTCGGGGGAACCTATTCCGACACCTTAACGGTGACGGTGAGTGCGGCGTCATGAGGATGCCCGCACAAACGTCCGCTTTTCCCGCCCTCGGGGGAACCGGCCGATCTTCTACCGAGGGTGGGCGGAACGGTCCGGGGGGGCAGTGCTCGCCAACGGCAATATCTTTGAAAAGGAACGGTAAAGTGAACAAGTTCATGCTTATGGCGCTCGGCGCCGGTTCGATGATCGCGATGGCCGCTCCGGCCGCCGCGCAGACGGTCACTGGGACGATCAACATCAACGGCAGTGTCGCCAACAAATGCTCGGTCCTGCCCGGCTCGGGCAGCACCTTCGGCGGCACGGTCGCGCTTGGCGAACTGGCCCAGGCCGACGGCACGATGGCGACCGACCTGGCGACCCGCTTCAATGCGGCCGCCAACGCCGCCCAGCTCAACTTCCGCGTGGTCTGCAACACCGCCAATCCGACCGTCGCGGTCGACGCGACCGAGCTGACCACGCCGGGTGTGGCGCCGACCGGCTATGCCTCGCGCATCGATTATGCCGCGCATGTCGCCGTCGCGCTGACGCCGTCGGGCACCGACACGTTCAGCAATGACAGCCGCAACGCGGCGAGCGCCGCGACCGCGACCACCGGCCGCATCGCCAATAACGGCAGCACCAACGTCAGCGTCACCGCCGACACGTTCGGTACCGCCGCGCTGACCGACCTGCTCACCGCGGGCTCGTACACCGGCAACATCTCGATCGTCATCGCGCCCGGCGCCTGATCGATCTTCAACTGGGGAATGTTGACATGAAGACCTCGATCCTTGCCGCCGCAGCGGTCATCGCCGCCACGGCAGCGTTTCCCGCCGCCGCGCAGAATGCGACGGGTACGGTTACGATCAACGGCTCGGTCGGCGACCGGTGCCAGTTCACCTTGCCGTCCGACGTGATCAATGCCGGCGAGCTGTCGCTGCAGGGATCGGGGGCTACTGCGGGCAAGCTGGATCCCAGCAAGCTCGACGGCCAGACCCGCACCTTGCAGGGCTGGTGCAACGGCACTGCCGCCACGATGAGCGTGGAGGCGCAGCGCCTGGTCAACACGACCTTCACCACCACGCCGCCGGCCGGTTTCGACCGGGTGGTGAATTACACCGCGACCGCCGCCGCCAATAGCGCCAACGCCACCGACACGTCGGTGACCGACGGTGCCGGCAGCGCGGTTCCGGTGGGTCTGTTCTCGGGCGACGTGAAGGTCACGCTGTCGGGCTCGACGAGCCCCACCAGCGGGCTGCTCGTCGCGGGCGATTATTCGGGTCAGGTCCTGGTGACGCTGGCGCCGAGCATCTCGCTGCCCTGAACGGTTCTGACGGAGAAGCTGTGATGAAGCGCCTCGCTCTTACCCTGCTCGCTGCGGTCGCCCTTCCGGGTATCGCACACGCCCAGGCCACCGACACCGCAACCGCCGATGTTGGCGTCTCGGGAACGGTTGCCAAGCTGTGCATGCTCGGCACGCCGACGCCCGCGCCGGTCGATGTCGGCCAGATGGCGAACACGTCAGGGGCGAGGGTCGGCAAGATCGCCGTCATCGCACCGCGCACGGTCACCCTGCCCGGCTCGTTCTGCAACTTCGCGGGATCGGCCATCACGGTGACCGCCACCGCTCTGGTGTCGAACGATGCCAGCTCGGTCGAACCCGGCTTCGCCAAGGCGGTCAATTATACCGCCGCCGTGGCGAACTGGGCGGCGGGATCGGCGATGGTCACCACCGCCGCCACCGCCGGGGGCGGATCGCCGACCGCGTCGGCGACCGGACCGACGCAACCGGCGCCCAAGGTCGCCGATCTCGACGTGACCTTGTCCAATTTCACCGCACCGTCCGACTTCCTGCTCACCGCCGGCGCCTATAGCGGCCTGGTCGTGGTCAAGCTCGGACCGGTCGCTTCGGGGGGAGAGTGATCATGACGCGTAACCTGAAACGCCTGGCCGTCTTGTCGGCAGCAGCGGTCGCGATCGCCTGGAGCGGCGCCGCCGCGGCCCAGAGCGAAGGCGGCAGCGACACCGACACCAAGGAATTCGCGGTGGTCGGCAACGTGCCCGCAATGTGCGTCGGCGGAACGATCGCCGGCACCGGATCGACGTTCGATATGGGCGTGCTGATCGACCTCAACACCGGCCTGTTGCGGAACGACCTGGCGGCACCGCCCAAGGTCCTGTCGGGCTCGTTCTGCAGTGCGCGCAGCACCATCACCGTCAACGCGACGCCGATGGCCGCGCAGACCTTTACCAGCACGCCGCCGGCCGGCTTCTCGCGCGTGGTCGATTATACCGCCACCGCTAGCGGCTGGACGACGACACCCGCCGCCTTCGCCACCGGCGCGGGCAGCAACCCCGCCGCGGTGCAAACGCGCGCGACGGCGTTTTCGGGCGACATCACCGTCTCGGTCGGCAGTTTCTCGACCAATGGCGGCGCGACCCAGCGGCTGGTCGCCGACACCAATTATCAGGGCAACGTCACCGTCACGTTGGCCGTGGCGTCCTGAGATGTCACGCGGCTTCCGCCTTGAAACGGTCTTGGTCGTCGGCGGGCTTATCGCCTGGGCATCCCCCGCATTTGCCCAGTCGACCGTGGCGACCAAGACCCTGCCGGTTACAGGCAACGCCCCGCCGGTATGCGCGGTGGGCTCGCCCCGGCTGGCGGCGGGTAGCCAGATCAATTTCCGCGGGCTGAGCGGCAACACGCTGCAGATCGACCAGATGATCGATCCGACCACGCTGGCGGTCAGCGCCGCATCGGTCGACGTGAAGTTCGACGCGGTGTGCAACTATCCGCACCGGCTGCGGCTGGAATCGCAGAATAACGGCCTGTGGCCGACCCTGCAGCGCACGCAGCCGCCGGCGCCCGGTTTCGGCTCGGCGGTGCCCTATCGCGCGACCGTGATGTGGGGCTTGGTCAATGGCGTGCTCAACGCCGATGCCCAGGCGCGCCGTGTCAACGACCAGCAATTCAATATCGACCTGCCGACGGCGGGCGAGATCGACCTGAGACTCAACATCGCACCGGGCGCGTCCAACGCCCGCGACAATGCCCCGCTACTGGCCGGCGATTATGCCGACACGATGCGGATATTCGTGGAGCCGCGCTGATGCACCGCATCGCCCTCATCGTGCCTGCTTTGCTCGCGACCACCGTCGCGGCGCACGCGCAGAACGTCATCGATACCGGCCAGAGCCGGCTGGAGATCGCCGGGCGCGCGCCGCCGGCCTGCGTGCTCAACGCGCCGACCGCGACGGGCGGACAGAATGCCAGTTTTTCGGGTACCGGCGCGACGAGCGGCGAGATCCTGATCACCGAGTTCGGCGATCCGCTGACCGCGCAGCCGCGTGGCGCCGCGATCAACCTGTCGTTGCCGGTGATCTGCAACGCCCCGCACCGGCTGACGGTCACCAGCCGCAATGGCGGGCTGCTGCGCGACGGCGGCAATGCGCGCAACCGGCAATCGCCGACCGGGTTCGGCGAGTTCGTGGGATATCAGATCAGCGCGACTTGGGCAGGCCAGAACGCCAGCGTGCTGACCACCAACAACAGCGTCCTCGCGATCGCGACCGCCGATGGCGGCGCGGGCGACATGGGCCTGACGATCGCGGTCCCGCCGGGGGGCGGGCCGCTGGTCGCCGGGCGCTATGCGGACACGGTCACGGTTCTATTCGAAGCAGCGTTCTAAACGACCCAGCGGGAGGGGGAAGTGAAGAGAATGAAAAGGATATTGATGAGTGCGGCCTTCGCGGCCGGCCTTATCCTGCCACAGCAGATTGCGGTGGCGATGACGGTACAACCGGTCATCATCAACCTGAAACAATCGGGCAACGGGATGACTCAGATCATCACCGTCGAGAACACGTTCGCGACGCCGTTGCCGGTCGAGCTGCGCGTGCAATCGCTCGAGTTCGACGAGAACGGCGTCAAGGAAACGGGCAAGGATCCAGGCGATCTGCTGATCTTTCCGCCCCAGGCGCTGATTCAGCCGGGGCAGACGCAATCGTTCCGCGTGCAATATGTCGGCGACCCAGAGCTCAAGACCAGCAAGCATTATTACGTCACGGTGGCGCAGCTGCCGGTGAAGCTGCCTGCTGGTCAGTCGGCGATCCAGATCCTGTACAATTTCCAGGTGCTGGTCAGCATCGCGCCGATGGGCGCGAAGCCGGCGATCAAGGTGCAGAGTGCCGAGATCGGGCATAACGACAAGGGCAAGCCGATTCCGCTTGTCACCCTGTCCAACACGTCGGCGGCCTATGGCTATCTGTCGGAAGGACGGCTGCGGATCGTCGAGAAGGATGCCGCAGGCAAGGAAGTGTTCCGCCGCACCCTGTCGGGTCCGGAGACGCAGCAAACGATTGGGTTCGGATTGGTGGGGGCCAACCAGACGCGGCGCATGTCGCTGCCGATTGAGTTGCCGGTTGATGGGGGCAGTGTCGATGTCAGCTTCACGCCGGACGGCTAAGCGGCTCCAGAGCCGCATGATCGGCGTGATGCTCGCGAGCGCGAGCATCGGCGGCCTGTGCGCGCCGGCACGAGCCAATAGCGACAGCCAGCAAAACACGGTGCCGCAAGCGCAGGAGCGGCGCGTCACGATCGACGCGCCGAACGCACCGACCGATCAACCGCAAGCCACGCTCAATCCGACCGGACGCGACATCGTCCTGACGGTGCCGGTCAAGGACGGCGGGACATATCTCGGCGACATGCCGTTGACGATCACCGCCAACAGCAAGCTGGAATTTCCGGCGCAGCGCCTGCTCGACTTGCTGTCGAACGTCCTCAACCAGCAATCCTTCACCGCGATCCAGTCGAGCCTGTCGACCAAGGCGGTGCTGACCCCGGCCGATTTCGAGGCCGCGGGTGTCGGTATCCGCTACAATCCACAGACGCTCGAGCTCAACCTGACGATCGCCGCCGAACGCCGCGCGTCGCGGTCGCTGACGGTCAGTCCACTCGACCGCAACCGGGTCGGCACCTTTGCCGCGCCGGCGAATTGGAGCGCCTATCTCAACATCCGCGGCTCGGAAGATTATATCCATGCCGGCGGCGACAAGGGCTTCGCCTCACCGATCTTCTCGCTCGACGGCGCGACGCGGATCGGCGGGGTGGTCGCCGAGGGCGAAGCGATCTGGCAGCCCGGATCGAACGGTGTCGACTTCCAGCGGCTGGGATCGCGGCTCGTCTATGACGACGAGAAGAATCTCGTACGCTGGACGGCGGGCGACCTGCAGACCGTCTCGCGCGGTTTCCAATCGGCGCCCGACATTGCCGGTCTGTCGATCTTCCGCTCGTACAGCGTGCTCCAGCCGCAGCAGCTGGTCCGCCCGCGCGGCGACCGCAGCTTCCAGCTCAGCCGGCCGTCGACCGTCGAGATCCAGGTCAATGGCCAGATCGTCCGGCGCCTTCAACTCGCGCCGGGCACCTATAATCTGCGCGATTTCCCGTTCACCCAGGGGGCGAACGACATCCGCTTGTCGGTGCTCGACGATACCGGGCGCACCGATCTGTTGCGGTTCAACCTGTTCCTCGACCAGTCGCAGCTGGCCAAGGGGCTGAGCGAATTCGGCCTCTATGCCGGCGTGCTCAACCCGCTCGGCCTGCATGGGCCGCATTATACCGACAAATTCGCTTTCACCGGCTTTTATCGCCGCGGCATCAGCGACTTCCTGACCCTGGGCGTCAATGCCCAGGCCGACAAGAACACTCAGATGGGTGGCGTCGAGGCGGTCGTGGCGACGCCGTTCGGTACCTTTGCCGGCAACTTCTCGCTGTCGAACCTGAAGGGGTCGCATACCGGCCACGCCGCGACGCTGACTTTCCAGCGGCTGATCCAGCGCTCCGGCGGGCAAGCCGACTCGCTCAACATCTTCGTCGAGACGCGGAGCCGCTATTTCGCTCCAGTCGGCGTGCTGGTTCCCGACAACCAGTTCCAGTTCGAAGTGGGCGGCGGCTATTCGCACACCTTCAACGAGCGGCTCTATGCCGGGTTCGACGGGCGCTTCTCCAAGGGACGCGGCATCCAACCCGATCTGCATACCTATCGGGTCACCACCGGCTACCGGATATCCTCGACCGCGACGGTGACCGCCGACGCGCGCTGGGAACGCGATACCTTTGGGTCGCGGTTCGGCGGGCTGGTCTCGCTTGTCATCCGGCTCGGCCGCTATTCCACCGCGCGTGCCGATTATGATAGCCGTGGCAACCGAGTCCGGACATCGTTCCAGACGCTCTACGGACAGGGGGTCGGATCGTATAACATGACCGCCGATGTCGAACGCAGCGATGCCGGGTCGGGGATCAACTTCACCGGCAATTATTACACCAACCGCGCCGAATTGGGCCTCAGCCACTTCGGGACGTTCCAGGACACGTTCGGCAGCGTCACGTCGCAGCGCACGTCGTTCCGGTTTGGCAGTTCGTTGGCGATCGCCGACGGCGCCTTCTCGGTCGGACGGCCGATCTACGACAGCTTCGCGATCGTTACGCCGTATAAGAAGCTCGACGGAACCAACATCGTCGTCTCGCCGTCGCCGTTCGGCTATACCGCGAACAGCGGCGCGCTCAGGGCCGGCACCGAGCCCAGCCTGAGCTCCTATGCGGAGCGGACGATCGCGGTCGACGCGCCCAATGCAAAACCGGGTGTCGATCTGGGGCAGGGATCGTTCCGACTGCTGCCTCCGTACCGGAGTGGTTACAGGCTTGTGGTCGGATCCGCCTATTCGGTGACCGCGGTCGGTCGCCTGATCGACATTGACGGCGAACCCGTCTCGCTGGTCAGCGGCACCGCGGTCGAACTCGCCCATCCCGAACGCACGCCGATCACGGTGTTCACCAACCGTGAAGGCCGGTTCGGCATCGGCGGACTGGCGCCAGGCAAATGGCGCATCACCATGCTCGACGACAAGAAATCGGTCTTCGAGATCACTATTCCCGGCGACGCGGACGGTCTTGTCCGGGTCGACGAACTCAAAGCGGTCAAAGGGCAGTAAGTATGGCCTTGTCTCTGTTTCGACACGCACTTTTGGGGCTGGCAGTCGCCGCCGGGCTATCTCCCGGCGCGGCGCTCGCCGCCGGCAAATGCGGCCTCACCACGGTCAGCGGCGGTACCGCCAATCTGACCTATGATCCATTCAACGGGACTACGACCTCGATCAACCTGACCGGCGTGCAATTGTCGCGCGTCAACGGCGCGGGAGGCGAGAAGACCGCGAATATCGAATTCTACGTCAAGGGAACCACCGCGGCGCAGAACGGTACCGTGCTGATCCCGATCAGCGCGACGGGATCCGGGTCGGGCGGCCCCACCGGCAGCAACATCTTCTTCGGCACCAACCAGTCGCCGCCGATCCTCAACATCAACGCGGGCAGCCCCGCACCGGGCGTGTTCCGCTGGGCGTTCACCGGCAACAACGCGGCATCGGACATCTTCACGCTCAACCTGACGCTGCAATTGCCGGCCAATCTGAACCTCAACGCTGGATCCACTTTGCCGTTCGACATCGTCTATAGCTGCAATGGCACCGGCGGCGGCGGCCCGTTCACCGATACCGGCACGGTCAGCAACGCGATCGTCGTCAACGTCATCGTGTTGAGCGGCCTCCAGGCGAGCTATGTCGGCACCAATCTCGACTTCGGCGAAGTCGGCAATTTGACCACCACGCAGGTCCTGGCTGCGCCGGCGACCTATACGACGCCGACCACCAATTATATCCGCGTCGCCAGCTCGGGGCCGTACAAGGTCGATATCGCCTCGCAGAACACCTACAAGCTGACCTTCGCGGGCGGCTCGCTGGCCAATGCCAACCAGACGCTCGCTTACAAGGCGCTGTTCCTGGGGCAGGCGCGGACGACCGCCAGCCCGACCTTCACGACGGTCACTTGCGTGCGCGCCGGCACCGACGCGGCGGCCGGCATCCTGCCGATCCGGGCGACGTTGCTCGAGGGCGGGCAAGGCAAGACGCCCGCCTCGGTCTATAGCGACACGATCACCGTCACGGTGACACCGTTATTGTCGACGGTGCCATCGCAACAGAATTGTCCTGCCTTATAGCGCGACGATCCGGAACGAAATCGTTCCCGGCTCGACGCCCTTCGGCAAATCCAGCGCAACCGCGTGGGCAGCAATGCCTGCGCGGTTCGACTTGGTCACGCGGACCGTACCGTCCTTGCCGAGCGGGAGCTTGTGGCCGTCGACCAGCAGGCTCGCCTTGGCCATGTTCGCCGAATAATCGGCATAGACCTCATAGCCGTTGGGGCTGTTGCAGAATTCGTTGAGCGAGCCCAGCGAGACCTGGCCACCCTGGGCAGGGACCATCACTGCATCGACCGTGGCACGGCACACCACCGGCACGAAGCCGCTGATGCCGATCGTGTACTGGGCCGAACTGACCGCAACATGGGGATCGACCGCCTGGGCGGCCGGAGATGCGACCGCGAAAGCCGCGACTAAAGCAATACAAACGTTCTTCATGTCGGCATCCTTGGATAGAAACGCGAGGATGCTTATGACGGCGACGTGTGAAGATGCGGTCGTTCGGTGTGGTAAAGGCGCGGATAACCTTTGGCGTGGTCTTCCCGGATCACTGCGGGAAGATGTCAGCAACTAATACGTCGCGGTCGACTGTCCCGAACTGCAGCGGTGGCCGTGGCGTGGCCGAGCGCTGACCAAAGACGAAAAGGCCCCGCCAAGCGCGTCAAGCCAAGCCGGCCGTCATCGGGGCACGCCATTCGGCGCCTCGCGATATTTTGTCAGACAAATAGGGTTTCTATCTTTGTTTGGTTGACGCTATCAAGCCAACCGCAACGGCCCTGATTACGAGGGTAGGAATACGGAGAGGCTGATGGGTTCGGGGTGGTCGCGCGGATTGGATAACCGTCGCTTTACCGACCGTCGCCGGGCCGAGCTCACCACCGCGGAACGCACCCTGGCGCCGGCCGTCGACGATCAGCGCATTGCCCAGCGCGGGCTTCTCCGGGACAGCCATTGATGTCCGATGTCCGCGTGATCGAACGCGACCGCCGCGACCGACTTGGGGAGGGACTGTTATGGTCCGCCCGCGAAGCCGCGCTCTATTGGGTCGATATCCTTGGCGCGCGCGTCAATCGCCTCGATCTGGCCAGCGGCCGCGTCGACGATTGGTCGATGCCCGACACGATCGGCTGGCTGATCGAGCGCGAGCAAGGCGGGTTCGTCGCCGGGCTCGGGCGTGCCTTCGTCGCGCTGTCGTTCGATCCCTTGATGATTGAAACGATTGTCGCGCCCGAGCCCGAGCGCGACGGCAATCGCTTCAACGATGCCAAGGCGGATGCCGCCGGGCGCATCTGGGCGGGCTCGATGCCGTTGACCTGCGATCGCCCGAGCGGCGCCTTCTACCGGCTCGATCCCGATGGGCGGGCCACCCTGATCGAGGATGGCTATACCATCCCCAACGGTCCCGCGATCGGCGACGGGTTCCTGTTCCACACCGACACCGCGCTCGACACGATCTTCCGCTATCCGGTCCATGACGATGGCAGCGTCGGCGCGCGCGAGCCGCATATCGTGTTCGAACCCGATTGGGGTCATCCCGACGGCATGACGATCGATGCCGAAGGCCATTTATGGGTGGCTTGCTGGGGCGGGTCGTGCGTGGCGCGGTTCGATCCGGCGGGCCGGCGCGAGCGGACCATCGCCTTGCCGGCGTCGCAGATCACCAATGTCGCGTTTGCCGGCGACGCGCTCGACCGGATGTTCGTGACCTCGGCCGCCGACGGCGTCGACGAGCCGCAGGCCGGGTGCCTGTTCGAAGTCGACCCCGACTGCCGCGGCATTTCCCCCTATCGTTACCTCAGATGAAGGAGACAGACATGGTCCTGCGCTCACTCGCACTCGCTGCATTGCTGATCGGGGCCGCCACACCCGCCATGGCGGCGGAGGCGCGGCAATCGAGTTTTGGCCGGCTGCCCGACGGGCGGTCGGTGCCGGCGGTGACGCTGACCAACAAGGCCGGTGTGTCGGCGACGGTGATCGCCTATGGCGCATCGCTGCAGTCGCTGGTGATGCCCGACCGCAGCGGCAAGCGTGCCGATGTCGTGCTCGGCTACGATACGATCGACGAGTATCTCAAGACGCCGCAATATTTCGGTTCGACGGTGGGACGGTTCGCCAACCGCATCGCCCGCGGCCGCTTTTCGCTCGACGGGCGCGATTATCGCGTGCCGGTCAATAACGGCAAGAACTCGCTCCATGGCGGCACCGTCGGTTTCGACAAGGTGCTATGGTCGGTGGTCTCGGTGAAATCCGGGCCGACGGCGTCGGTGACGCTGCGCTATGTCAGCCGCGACGGCGATCAGGGTTATCCCGGCACGCTGACCGTCGATGCGACCTATTCGCTCGACGAGAAGAACGCGCTCAGCATCGAATATCGTGCAACCACCGACGCGCCGACGATCGCGAACATCACCAACCACGCATATTGGAACTTGTCCGGCGAGGGATCGGACAATAGCGCGATGGGATTGATGGTGACGATCCCGGCCGATTCCTATTTGCCGGTCGACGACGGCTTGATCCCGACGGGAGAATTGCGGCCGGTCAAGGGAACGGCATTCGATTTCCGCACGCCGCGCGTGATCGGCGAGCGAGTGCGCGATGCGCGTGACGTGCAACTCGTCTATGGCCGCGGATATGACCATAATTGGATCCTCGGACGCCGGATCACGCCGGACCAGCATTTGATGACGCGTGTCTTCGATCCCAAATCCGGGCGCGGATTCGAGCTCTGGTCGAACCAGCCTGGCCTGCAATTCTATTCGGGCAATTTTCTCGACGGCACGTCGTCGGGCAAAGCGAAGCGCATCTATCGCGAGGGCGACGCGATCGCGATGGAGCCGCAACTCTTTCCCGATACGCCCAATCAGCCGGCCTTCGGTTCCGCGCGCCTGGCGTCTGGTCAGGTCTATCGCAACGTCATGACCTATCGCCTGACGACGGGTCAGACCGGCGGGCGTCGCCGGTAGAATTGGTTTCGGCGCCGCCGGATCGGCGGCGTTACCGGTTCAGCTCTTGCTGAAATCGGGAATTCGGAGGGGAAGGGAAAGAGTATGCAGCTCGCCACCATCGATATCGCGGTCGTCGTGATCTACTTCGTCTGCATCTTCGGGCTCGCCCAATGGGTGAGCCGGGAGAAAGCGGGGCATACCAAGGACTCGTCGGACTATTTCCTGGCGTCCAAGAACCTTCCCTGGTGGGCGATCGGCGCGTCGCTGATCGCGGCCAACATCTCGGCCGAACAGATCGTCGGCATGTCGGGGTCGGGCTATGCCATCGGCCTCGCCATCGCGTCCTACGAATGGATGGCGGCGGCGACGTTGCTGATCGTCGGCAAATGGTTCCTGCCGATCTTCCTCGCCAACAAGATCTACACGATGCCGCAATTCCTCGAACAGCGGTTCGGGCCGACGATCCGCACCGTGATGGCGGTGTTCTGGCTGATCCTCTACGTGTTCGTGAACCTGACCTCGATCATCTGGCTCGGCTCGATTGCCGTCACGCAAGTGACCGGCATCAATCAGGACGTGGCGCTGATCGGGCTCGGCACCTTCGCCTTGCTCTATCAGCTGCGCGGCGGGCTCAAGGCGGTGGCGCTGACCGATATCGTCCAGGTCGCGTTGCTCGTGTTCGGCGGGCTGGTGATCGCGTATCTGACGCTCGGCAAGATTGGTGGCGACGCCGGTATCATCGCCGGCTTCACCGAGCTGACGCGGCGCGTGCCCGACCATTTCGACATGATCCTGTCGCCCGACAATCCGCATTACAAGGATCTGCCGGGCGTCGCGGTGCTGGTCGGCGGGATGTGGATCGCCAATCTCAGCTATTGGGGGTTCAACCAATATATCATCCAGCGCGCGCTGGCGGCGAAGAGCCTGTCGGAGGCGCAGCGCGGCGTTGTGTTCGCGGGTTTCCTCAAATTGCTGATGCCGGTGATCATCGTGCTGCCGGGGATCGCCGCCGTGGTGCTGGCGCCGGGGCTGACCAAGCCGGACCAGGCCTATCCGACGATGATGCGGTTGTTGCCGACCGGCCTGCTCGGCCTGGTCTTCGCGGCGCTGATCGCGGCGATCATCGCCTCGACCGCGTCCAAGATCAATTCGATCGCGACGATCTTCACGCTCGATATCTACGCCAAGAGGAAAGGCGTGCAGACGCGCGCCGAGGACGCCGCCGGGTCGATCGAGCATGAGAAGCATCTGGTGCTGGTCGGCCGGATCGCCGCGGCCGTGGCGATCGTCATCGCGATGGCGACGGCGCGGCCCTTGCTCGGCAGTCTCGATCAGGCGTTCCAATATATCCAGGAATTTTCGGGCTTCGTGACCCCGGGGATCACGGTGATCTTCCTGCTCGGCCTGTTCTGGCCGCGCGCGACCGAGATGGGGGCGCTGGTCGGCGCGATCGCATCGGTTGTGGTGAGCTTCATCTTCTGGTTTCCTGCCGCCTGGGGCGGCTCGGCGGCGCTCAACGCGATCCCGTTCATCAACCGCATGTCGATCGTCTTTTTCGTTGCGCTAGCCTTGGCGGTGATCGTATCTCTGCTCCGCCCGGCCCGCGCGGAGAGCAATCTGATCACGATGCGCGGTGTTTCGTTCCGAACGACGGCCGGGTTCAACATCGCCGCGGGCCTGATCGTGGTGATCCTGATCGCGCTCTACGCGACCTGGTGGTGATGGCATGAGCGTGCGACCCTTGCTGGCGATCGATTGGGGCACGACCAATCGGCGCGTCTATCGGATCGAGGACGGCGCAGTCACCGCGACCGAGCGCGACGCGCTCGGGGTGACCGCCGTCAGCGACTATGCCGGCGAGCTGGCGGCGATCCGCGCGCGTTTCGGCGATTTGCCGGTGCTGATGGCGGGAATGGTCGGATCGACGATCGGCTGGCGCGAAGCGCGTTATGTGCCGGCGCCTGCCGGTCTCGAGGATCTCGACCAGAACTTGCTGCGCATCGACGAGCGTACCGCTATCGTTCCCGGCGTGTCGTTCAGCGACGGCGCGCGCGGCGACGTGATGCGCGGCGAGGAAGTGCAGTTGCTGGGTGCCGTCGCTGCCGGGCTGACGCCGCCCGACGCGTTGCTGGTCCAGCCCGGCACCCATTGCAAATGGGTCGAGATGGAGGGGGCACGCATCGCGCGCTTCACCACCGCGATGACCGGCGAATTGTTCGCGCTGGTGCGCGCGCACGGCATCCTGTCGGCGCAGCTGGGCGCCGATGTCGTGCTGGGCGACGCTTTTCGCGACGGCGTTCGCGAAGGCGCGAAGCGCGATTTGACCGGGTCGCTGTTCGGCATCCGCGCGGCGAAACTGCTGGGCCTGCGCGACGATACCGACGCCGCCTCCTTCGCCAGCGGGTTGATCATCGGCGCCGATGTCGCCGCGCGCGTCGCGGTCAATCCGTTCGACACCGCCTATATTCTGGCCGACCCAATACTCGGCGGGCTCTATGCCGCGGCGATCGCGGTCAACGGGCGCGCCGCGACGATCATCGACAGCCAGGCGGCGTTCGTCGCCGGCATTTCCCGGATAGGAGCTTCTCTCTCGTGACTTCGCTTGCCGCTTTCGACGCCGCCTTTGCCTCCTGTCCGCTGATCGCCATCCTGCGTGGTGTGCGCCCCGACGAAGTCGTCGCGATTGGCGAGGAACTGGTCGCCGCAGGCTTCACGCTGATCGAAGTGCCGATGAATTCGCCCGATCCGCTCGACAGCGTCGCGCGCCTGGTCGCCGCGCTGGGGGACCGGGCGATGATCGGCGCCGGCACGGTGCTGACCGTCGATCAGGTCGCGGCGATGCGCGACGCCGGTGGCCGGATGGTGATCTCCCCCAACACCAATATCGACGTGATCCGCGCCAGCGCCGCCGCGGGCCTGGTGTCGCTGCCCGGAATCGCCACGCCGAGCGAGGCGCTCGCCGCGCTCGACGCGGGCGCGACCGCGCTCAAGCTGTTCCCCGCCGAAGCCGCCAGCCCGACAATACTCAAGGCGATGCGCGCGATCCTGCCGAGCGCCGTGCGCGTGCTGCCGGTGGGCGGCATCGTCCCCGAGGGCATGGCACCCTGGCGTCAGGCCGGTGCGGCCGGCTTCGGTCTCGGCTCGGCGCTCTACAAACCCGGCATGACGGCGGGCGAGGTCGGCGCCCGCGCTCGCGCCTTCGTCACGGCGCTGGAGCGGAACGCCTGATTTATCGATCGAGCATGCCGCTCCGGCCCAGCGTCATTTTCGGCCGTCCTTGCTCTCATAATAGCCCGCCAGCACGCCGAACGCCTGTTTGCGCTGACCGGTCTCGGAGATCAGGCCCTTGCGATTCCAGCCCTGCTGGAACTCCGGATTCTGCCGGCGCGGCGAGCGGAAGTCCTTCAGGATCCAGGGCGACATGCCGCGCAAGGTCGGAATCCGGTCGACCATGCCGAGCGTCTTGCGATAGAATTCGGCCTGATATTCCTCGGAGAATTTCTCCGGCATGCCGCGCAGGTCGTGGAAACCCGCTTTGGCGTCGGCGCCGAATTCGGAGAAGATCAGCGGCTTGTTCGCGGGCACGCGGAACGAGAAGCTGGCCAGGTCGTCGAGCCGGTCGGGCGTATACCAGCCGAAATAGGTGTTGATCGCGACCACATCCAGCGCGTCGGCGAGCGGATCCGCCATGGCGATGACGGGCTTGCCGTTGGCCCCCTGCGATCGTTCGGTCAGCAGCGCCGCGCTGACCAGCCGCGTGTCGTCGAGCTTGCGCACGTCACTGACCAGGGTGCGCAGGAAAGTGTTGCGCGCATCGGTCACCGGCGTTTCGTTGGCGACGCTCCAGATCGCGATCGAGGCGCGGTTGCGGTCGCGCATGATGTTTTCCGCGATCATGTTGCGCGCGGTCGCCAGCGTATCGGGATTGCTCCAGGCGACGCGCCAATAGACCGGCACTTCGCTCCACACGATGATCCCCATCTCGTCGGCCAGCCGGGTCATCACCTCGGAATGCGGATAATGGGCGAGGCGGACATAATTGCCGTGCAGCCCGTCCTTGATCTCGCTGAGCAAGGCGCGTGCCGCGGCCGGAGTTATCGCGCGCGTCGGCTCGGCGCCCAATTCCTCCTCGTGCAGCGAGATACCGCGCAGGAAGATCGGCTTGCCGTTGAGCAGGATATCGGGGCCGCGCACTTCGATCGTGCGGAAGCCGATCCGGTCGCGCCATTGGTCGTCGCCCGAGGCGATCGTCACGTCATAGAGTTTGGGCTGCTCGGGCGACCAGCGGACCAGCGCGCGCGGGGCGGCGACCGTCGTGCGCCAATTGCCCTTCGCATCAGTGGTGCCGGCAAGGTCGACCCCGAGCGCGGCGATCTTCAGCCGAATGGCGTGATTGCCGGCCTGGGCGCCGTCGAGATGGGCGTCGACCGCGAGCTGGCCATCGCGGGTCAACCGCACCCAGGCGTCGTCGACATAGGTATCGGGAGTCGAGATCAGGCGGATCGGGCGGGTGATGCCGCCATAATTTTCCCAGTCGGTGACCGGTGGAGGGACGGTCGCTTCGGTCGCCTGCGAATCCACACCGACCGTGATCTGATTGTCGCCGGCCCGCAGCAGCTTGGTCACCTCGAACGCGAACGGAGTGAAGCCGCCTTCGTGCCGCCCGACCGGCTTGCCGTTGAGATAGACGACGGTCGAATAATTGGCCGCGCCGAAGCGGAGGAAATAGCGGCCCTTGCGCGCCGCGGGCGCGGGGAAGGTGCGCTGATACCACATCAGGCCCTGATAATAACGAAGCTCGGGCGCCTCGGTCAGCCAGGACGAAGGCAGGGTGGTGACGGGTGAGCGCGCGAGGTCGAACTCGTACATCGCGCGATTGTCGTCCCTCATCGCCTTGGCGACGTCGAGGTCGAGATAGCGCTGCTGGCTCTCGCCCGGCGTCTCGCCGTGAAAGCCGGCAAGGCCTGCGCGGAACGGATCGACCGAATAATGCCACGGCCCCGACAGATCGACGCCGTCGCGCATATCGGCTGAGACGAGCAATGGCCCGGTTTCGACTGTCGCCAGCGGCAGCGTCGGGGCGGCCGCTTGCTGCGCCACGGCGGGCGCCGCGCAGACCATCGTCACGGCGATCAGTCGCCGGATCATCCTTGCTATCTGCACGTTCCGCTCTCCCGTTATCTGTCTGTTGTCGTGTCGTCGCCGCGCGCGAAGGCGATGCCGCGTTCGAGCCCGCGAAGCTCGGCCAGCCCGCGCATCCGCCCGAGCAGCGAGTAACCGGGGTTAGTCCGTTTGGTCAGGTCGTCGAGCATCTGATGCCCGTGATCGGGCCGCATCGGGATCGAGCGGCCGGTCCGGCGTTGCAGCGCGTGCACGGCGCCGACGATCGCCGTCATGTTGGCGTCGCCCTCCAGATGCGCTGCCTCGTGAAACGCGCCATTGGCCTCGCGCTGCACCGAGCGCAGATGGAGGAAACCGATCCGGTCGCCGAGCCGCTCGACCATGCCGGGCAGGTCATTGTCCGGCCGCACGCCGAACGATCCCGCACAGAAGCAAAGTCCGTTCGACCGGTTCGGCACGCGCGAAAAGAGATTGGCGACGTCCGCCTCGGTACTGACGACGCGCGGCAGGCCGAACATCGGAAAAGGCGGGTCGTCCGGGTGGACGACGAGCCGAATGCTCAACTCGTCCGCGACGGGGCAGACCGCTTCGAGAAAGGCGACATGGTTTTCGCGCAGCCGGTCGGGGCCGATATCGGCATAGCTGTGGATCGCCGCCAGGAATTCGGTCGCGGTGAAGCTTTCCTCGCTCCCCGGCAATCCGGCGATGATCGTTTGTGCCAACAGCTCCCGGGCGCCGTCGTCCATCGCCCGGAAACGGCGCGCGGCGGCCGCGACCATGTCCGGGGCATAATCCCGTTCGGCACCCGGCCGTCGCAGGATGTGGAGGTCGTATACCGCGACCGCCTCGAGCTCGAAGCGCAGGGCCAGCGCGCCATCGGGCATCGGCCAGGCCAGATCGGTCCGCGTCCAGTCGAGCACTGGCATGAAATTATAAGTGACGACATCGATCCCGCACGCGGCAAGGTTGCGCAGGCTCTCGCGATATTGCTCGATCAACCGGTCGCAATTGCGTCCGCGGGTCTTGATGCCCTCATGCACCGGCAGACTCTCGACCACGGTCCAGCCGAGGCCGGCTTGCTCGATCATTCGCTTGCGCGCGGCGATCGCCTCGCGCGGCCAGACTGCTCCGTTGGCCGTATCGTGCAGCGCAGTCACGACTTCGCTCGCACCCGCCTGGCGGATATCCCGTAGCGACACGGGATCGTCGGGTCCGAACCAGCGCATCGTCTGCGTCATGAACATCGTCGGTAACTGCTCCTGCGTGTTGGTGTTGGCCGGCCGGTGCCGGATTGCTGCTTGGTGTCGCCTATTCGGCGGGTTTGAATTCGAACGACATTCCCGACGCCTTGTTGGGTTGGAACCCCTTCCACAACGTAGCGGCGGGCGGTCCGGGGCTGTACCCCGAATAGCGCCCGGGCGGTGCGCCGGCCCAGATCCCGTTGTTGGAATTGGGCGTCAGCCCGTCGATGTACGCGGCCTTCGTGCTGTCGTCCTTGACGTAGCGATCGAGGAAGGCGGTGATGAAATGCGTCTCGATCGCCATCAATCGGTCCTTGCGCCACACGGCATCTTCGAACCAGTCGAGATCCCAGAAGGAGCCGCGCATCCCGGCCGGGGCGCCGATCAGCGCGATGCTGTGCGCCGCTTCGCGGAAGGTCAGCAGATAGCGCGGCGCGTGCGCCTCCTGCGCGAACAATGTCCGCACGCCGGGGTCGTAGCCGACGACATGGTCCTGGCTGCCGACGATGAACAATGTCGGTGCACGGATCGCGGCGACGCCGGGCGCGGCCCACATATTGGTGCCGCGAAGCGCAGCCGGTGGAGAGATCGCGACCACTGCCTTCAGCCCCGCGACCTTGAGCTCGCCTGCTTTGGGGCCGGTCGCGACATAGGGTGCGAGCGCGTTGCGGGTCGCCCCCGCCAGCGCCGGATCGAGCGGCGCGCCGGCGGCAGTGAGCACGCCATAGCCGCCCATCGAATAGCCGATCAGCACCGTCCGGCCACCATCGGCGGTCGCAAACGGCCAGAGTCCCGCGCGAGCGCGCCGCTGCGCTTCGGCGGCGACGAAAGCGATGTCGAGCGGCCGCCGGGCGAGCGGACCGGCGGCAGCCGCGGCGGTGCGGATGGTAATCGGCGGATCGCGAAAGTCCGGCGCGACGACGACATAGCCCTTGCTGGCAAGGTTCTCGCCGAGCCAGGACAGCACTACAGGCGTGTTGCTGTAGCCATGCGCCAGGATGACGAGCGGAAACTTCCCATGGGCGGCACGTGCGCCGGGCGACGCAACGCCGGCGACGGAGAAGGTCACGTCCTTGCCGGTCTCGCCCGGTAGCGCTGAGTGGTAGGTCGTGCCTTTTCCCGGCGCGGCGGCCGGATACCAGATTTTGAGCGCCAGATGCCGGTCGACGATCGCCGGTCGATCCTTGCCCTGGAGCGGATTGGCCTGGCCAGGCTGGACGAATTCGATATCGGCGACGCCGACCGGATGGGGGCCGAGCGCGGCGAGTTCGGGAGCATCGACTCCCGGCCGTGCCGGTGCATCCTGGGCCGGGGCGCCTGCCGCCGCGAGCAGCGCTACGGCACTTGCCACCGGCAGCGCAAAACGAACCATCACGTCGCTCCCGATCCGCACGAGGAGGCGGGGCGATACGCGCCCCGCCTGTCCATCAGAAGTTCACGCCCAACCGCAGCCCGCCATAGCGACGGAAGTCGCGCGGCAGCAGTGCTTGGGTCGCGATCTTGTTGCCGAAATTGCCCGCCGTGTTGACCAGCGACGGATAATATTGAACGTCGAACAGGTTGTTGACGAACGCGACGATTTCCCACTTGCGGTTCTTGTCGCGAACACCGAGCCCGGCATTGACGATGCTATAGGCCTTTTGGAAGGTCTGCGGGTCTTCCGCGACATAATAGACGCTGCTCTGATATTGCCAGTTGGCTTGCACTACGCCCTTGAGATTGCCGCCCAGCGACGGCGAATAGTCGGCGGCGATCCCGAACTTCCACTTGGGCGCCTGGACGGCGCGTGCACCGGTCAGGTTCTGGCGCGTCGGCGAGCCGGTGCAACCTTGGGCCGCAGTCTGCATCGGATAGCATTGAGCCACCGGGAAGTCGGTGTACCTGGCATCGAGATAGGCAACCGATCCGGTAAGGTTCAAATCGGCGCCAAGGCGCGCAGCGGTATCCAGCTCGACGCCCTTGGTATTCAAGCCGCCGACATTGGTAAGCCGAAAGTTGGTCGTTCCGTCGGCCAGCGTCTCGATCGATTGCGCCTGCAGGTTTTTGTAGTTGGTGTCGAAATAGGTGAGGTTGAACGTCACGCGCCGGTCGAGGAACTGGGCACGCATGCCGATCTCCTTGTCGCGCGATCGTTCGGGCTTGATCGGGCCGGCCGCCGCTCGGTTGGCATTGAAGCCCGTCGTCAGATCGTAGGTCTGACCCTTATAGCCGGTCGAATAGGTGGCGAAGAACATCAGGTCGGGCGTGATCTCGTAACGCCCGCTGATCCGGTAGGTGCCCGCCGTATCCTCGGCATGACCGCTGAAGAACGACCCGGCCGGCGCGACCGCGAGATTGTCGCGGAAGGTATAAGAGACTTTTTCGTTCTGGACGCGCCCGCCGCCGGTCAGGATGAGGTGCGGCACGATCTCCCAGTCGACCTGTGCGAAGGCAGCGAGTTGCTCGGACTTCGACGTCGCGTACCAATTGGCCAACGAGAAGTAAGGTCCGCGCGCGAACGGCCGCTCGAACTTCACGTTCGCGTAATAGGCGCCGAGCGTATAGCGGAAGGGCTTGGCGCTGGACGAGAGCAAGCGGACTTCCTGCGTGAACAGCTTTGAATGGAATTGGCCGACCTGGATGTTGTTGCCGACCGTAGCGGGTGACGACGTGTCGTCGTGATCGAGATAGTCGTTGAGCCGGAATTTGTCGTAGGACGTGATCGACACGAGCGTCATGTCGCCCAGTCCAATTTCCCCGCGCAGCGACCCGCCGCCGCCTTCATATTTGGTGCGCGAATTGTAATTGTTGCTAATGTCCCGATTGTCAGGACCGACCGTGACCCCGGGCATCGTCACTGCCTGGGTCTGGCCCGCCGTGTTGCGGAGCAATGCGGCCGGGTCCAGGCGGATGAACGGGCGCCCGACCGTGGTGTTGCCGTTGAGGTAATTGCCCGACAAGGTGATGGTCACATTCGACGCCGGCTCCCAGCGGAGCTTGCCGCGGGTGTTGAACGCCTCACGTCCATTCACTTTCTTGCCGTTGAACAGGTTGCGGACATTGCCGTCCCAGTTCGAATAGCTGGCCGACAGGACGTAGCCGAGTTGCGAGCTGATCGGGCCGGAGACGCTGAAATTGCCGCCATATTCGCTGTCGGTCGTGCCCATCACGTTGAACCGCGCACGGAACGTATCGGTGGGCTGGCGCGTGATGATGTTGATCAGGCCGGCCGAGGCCGACTTGCCGTAGAGCGTGCTTTGCGGGCCGCGCAGCACTTCGATCCGCTCGACATCGGGCAGGTCGGTAAAGGCGCGCGCCTGGAAGGCGAGCGGCACTTCGTCGACCAGCACCGCGACGCTCGGCTCGACACCGATGCCGAACGCGAAGGTGCCGACGCCGCGCAGCGACACGTTGGCGTTGACCGGATGTTCGGCCGGACGGACGGTCAGCGACGGCGCGATCTTGCCCAGATCCTGAAACTGGGTGACGCCGGAGGCCTTGAGCTGCTCTTCGCTGACCACCGAGACGGCCAGCGGCACCTTCTGGATATTTTCCGAGCGCTTCTGAGCGGTGATGATGATGTCGCCCGGAACGGGTTCGTTCGTTTCGGCAGCGACTGGACTGCTCTGGGGCGCGGCTGCGTCCGGCGCGGTCTGGCCGGGATCGGCCGGCTTGTCCGCCCGTGCCAGTGCCGGCGTCGCGCAGAATGCGAGCGACAGGGCGAGCGCGCCGCGTCCGACAGATGTATGTAATCCGATCATCTTTCCCTCTCCATGTCGTGCCTCGGGTCTTTTCGCCGACGCTTCGCGGCCCCAATTAACAAATGGTCAGACCACATGCAAGGATTGCCTGACAAAATCCCGTCAGGCCACCTTACCAAAGAAGGTCGCTGTTGCCGCTGCGCACGGGCTTTGGTAAGGATCAACCGGTTATGCCGATACAGAGATTGATCAGGCCAGTTGCCAAGCCAGCCGGGGCCGCGTCGCAGCCCGATGGGCGCAAACTCTACCAGCAGGTCGCTGCGTCCGTCGCGGAGGCGATCCAGCGTGGGGACTTCCTGCCGGGCCAGCGCATCCCGTCCGAACGCGAGCTCGCCGACGAGTATAAGGTCAGCCGGCCGACGGTCCGCGAGGCGATGATCGCGCTCGAAGTCATCGGCATCGTGCGGTCGCGCCACGGTTCGGGAATCTTCGTCGTCGACAATCCGCCGCTCGACACGCCGATGATCGGACTCGATATCGGCGCGTTCGAACTGACCGAGGCGCGCCGCCTGTTCGAAGGCGAGGCGGCGGCGCTCGCGGCGGTGTCGATCACCGACGAGGAGATCGCCGCGCTCGAAGTGCTGATCGGCGACATGGAGCGCGAGAATCAGGAAAATGTCAGCGGCGAACATGCCGACCGCGAATTCCACCTGGCGATCGCGCGGGCCACGCGCAATTCGGCGGTGGTCGACGTGGTCGAATCGTTGTGGGACGCGCGGTCGCGTTCGCCGCTTTGCCAGCACATGCTCGAACGCGCGCGCAGCGTTGGCGTGGTGCCGCGGATCGACGAGCATCAGACGATCCTCGCCGCGCTGCGCGAGCGCAACCCCAAGGCGGCGCGCGAGGCCATGCGCGACCATCTTGCGCGCGTGATCGATGGGTTGCTCACGGCGACCGAAAGCGACGCGTTCGAACGCGCCCGCGCCGAGGTGGAGGCGAGGCGCACCGATCTGGCGCGCCGCGTCGCGATCTGAGATCTGCGCTGCGCTAGATCGTCAGGGTGACGCCGCGGCGGCCGTCATGGTCGATGTCGCTGCCGACGCCGCCATTGACCACTAGCGAACGAGTCTCGTTCGGCGGCAGCAGCAGGGTGATAATGCCATCGCCCCAGCTACCGGTTCCGTCGCGGCGCACGTCGACGACGATCCGGGTCGCCTCCGCCCGGCCGGTGAGGTGCCAGATATCGACCGGCCCATCGCCATCGCCCGAATCCTCGACCGCCGACCAGGTGAAGGCGCCGTCACGAGGCGGGAACAGCCACGCGCCGCGGCGATAGCGTTCGGGCCGCCATCCGCCGCGCGCGAGATCAACCAGCATCGCCGATCCGGCGCGCGCCAGCAGCGGCGGCAAGCCGTCGAGCGGCGCATCGAGCGTGACCGATGTTCCGCCGGCGATCCGCTCTCCGGTCCACACGTCGAGCCATTCCGCGCCTTCCGGCGGCCGCAAGGTTCGCGTTCCGGCACCTTGCTCCATCACCGGCGCGACCAGCAGGTTGGGGCCGAGCAGATGCTCGTCATTCTCCTGCCAGGCGGCGGCGTCGTCGGGGAAGTCGAGCCAGGTCGGCCGCACCATCGGCGCATAATCGGCGTGATAGGTGTGCAGCAGGTCATAGAAGAAGGGGATCAGCGTCTGGCGCAGCGCCATCAGTCGGCGGATCGCGGGCAACGCCTCCGGGTACATCCACGGCTCGTTGACGGAGCGGTCGTCGTTCCAGCTATGGATGCTGAAGCGCGGCATCAACACGCCTGCCTGCACCCAGCGGATCAGCAGCTCCGGCGACGGTGCCGGTCCGGCGAAGCCACCGACATCATGGCCGCTGTTCGATACGCCGGACAGCGCCAGCCCGATCGACTGGCGCGCATTATAACGTAGCGACTTCCACTCGGTCAGATTGTCGCCGCTCCACGTCTGGGCATAACGCTGCAGTCCGGCCATGCCCGATCGCGT
The DNA here is from genome assembly GCF_056401895.1 of Sphingomonas sp. P4_D12. NCBI lineage: Bacteria > Pseudomonadati > Pseudomonadota > Alphaproteobacteria > Sphingomonadales > Sphingomonadaceae > Sphingomonas > Sphingomonas sp. P4_D12. The sequence continues at coordinate 138,038 of NZ_JBFUIL010000004.1, forward strand.
GACGGCATAAGGACGGCGATCGGGCAGCGCCTCGGCCTGGGCGCGCCGCGACGCGCGCGTCATCAACAAGGGCTGGACGGGCCGCATTTCGGCGGCGGCGCGGGGCTGGCCGAAGCCGGCGAACCGGGCGCGCGCGTCCCAGATCTCATATTCATTATTGTCGTTCCAGGTCGCGACCATCCCCTTGTCGAGCAACGCGGTCTTGACCTGGTCGCGCCACCACTCGGCGGCGCGCGGATTGGTGAAGTCGATCTGGCTGCCGACTTCGTCCCAGAATTGCACCTCGACCGGGGTACCGTCGTCATAGGCGACGAACAGCCCCTCGGCGGCGACCTCGTCATAGCGCGGATGGCTGCGCAGCAAGGCCGGCTTGATATTGGGCACGAGCTCGACGCCCGCTTGCGCGTAGCTCGTCACGAAACCGGCCGGGTCGGCGAATTTGTCGGTGTTCCAGTTGAACACGTAGCGTTTGTCGCCGATCGACGTGTAGCCCGACGACAGATGGAACGAGGTGCAGCCGATATCGTGCTCCGCGAGCTTGTCGAGAAACCCCGCCATCTGCGCCGCGGCATCGGGCGCGTCGGTATAGCTCATCGTCGACCCCGAATAGCCGAGCGACCAGCGCGGCATCAGCGCCGGGCGGCCGGTCAACCAGGTGAAGCGCCGGGTGACGGCCAGCGGATCGGGACCGGCGATCATCCACAGGTCCACATCGCCGGACTCCGCCACCATGTGGCGGTACCAGCCGTGATAATTGTCCATCTCGCGCCCGAAGTCGAAATGCACGTCGGCATTGGTGTCGTAGAAGGTGCCGTGGCAACGGCCGTCGGCGTCCGCGACCAGGACGTACGGGATCGACTTGTAGAGCGGATCGCTGGTCTCCGCGTCATAGCCCATCGCGTCGAGATTGGTCAGGCGGAAGCGCCGCCCGGCGCGATCATTGTCGCCGCTTTTGTCGCCGAGTCCGTAGAAACGCTCGCCGGGCCGGCGCGCGACATAATGATGCGCGCGGCCGTCCCACCAGCCGAAATCATAGGCCTGGGTCGGCCGGTCCGCCGCCATCAGCTGCCACGCATCGCCGTCACGCTGTTCCCATGTGCAATAGAGGCCATGCAGCCGGATGCTGACGCGCAGCCGCGCGGTCTCGACGACGATCCGGTCGTCGTCTCGCTCCAGCCGGAAATCGGGACAGGCGAACCCCGCAGCATCCAGGCGGTCGCGCCCGGGCTCGGCGATGTCGGCGGCGCCCGGCGCGATCGCCCAACTCGGCGGGCTCGTCACCTTGCCATCGGCGAGCAGCAACAGCCTGACGACGTCGTCCTCGAGCACGAACACATGCGCGACCGCGCCGGTATCGGCGGTGAGCGTCAGCCGGCCGGGGCCGCGTTCGGTCAGCGCGAACAATGGCGGGTCGGACAACACAGCGCGTCTCATGAGCGGGCTTCCATTGGCGGGAGGGACAAGCGGCGGACAAAGGCGATCAGCACCGCGGCCCCGATCAGATCGAATATGCCGAGCGCCGCGAACAAGGGTGCGTAACCGACGCGATCGGCATATTGCCCGATCAGGAACGTGAACAGCAGCCCGCCGACCCAGCCTGCCTGCCCGACAAAGCCATTGGCGGTGCCGACTTCCTCCGGCGTGAAGACGTCCGCGGACAGCGTGTTGATCAGCACCGAGATCATCTGATGCGCGAACCCGCCGATGCAGAACAAGGCGATGGCGACATAAGGGCTGACAGCGAGCCCGATGCATCCGGGCGCGATCATCAATACCGCGCCCAGGCTGATCCCGAGCACGCGCGAGGGTATCAGGTTGACGCGGAAGCGCTTCATGAAGAACGGCGAAAGATAGCCACCGAGCACGCCGCCGAGATCCGCCGCCAGGAACGGCAACCACGCAAAGGCTGCGATATGCGCCAGATCCATGTGGCGCTCGGTCGCGAGATAGAGCGGAATCCAGAAACTGAAGGTTTGCCAGGCTGGTTCGGCAAGGAAGCGCGGTACCGCGATCACCCAGAAGCGCGCGGAAGACAAGATCTCGCGGGCGCTAGCCTTTCGGGCGGGGATTTTGGGGCGATCCTCTGCGATCATCGCCTGCTCGCGCGGCGTGATCGCGGGATGCTCGGTCGGCGATCGGTAAAAGGCATACCATGCGGCTGCCCAAACCAGCCCGACCGCGCCGGTCACGATAAAGGCCAGCCGCCAATTGCCCCATAAGGCGACCGCGACGACGAGCGGGGGCGCGATCAATGCCCCAAGCGAGGTTCCGGCGTTGAACCACCCCGTCGCGATCGAGCGTTCGCGCGCCGGAAACCATTCGGCAATCGCCTTCATGCCTGACGGGATCGCCGCCGCCTCGGCCAGGCCCAGCAATCCGCGAAAGAAGGCAAGGCTGATCCATCCGCCGGCCAGCGCGTGGAGCATGTTGGCGGCGGACCATGCGATCCCGAAAAACGCGAACCCGGCACGCAGCCCGAACCGGTCGACGATATAGCCGGCGATCGGCTGCATGACGGTATAAGCGAGCTGGAACGCCATGACGACATAGCTGTATTGCGCGGTAGAGATCGACATCGACGTCTTGAGCTCGGGCGCCAGCACACCGAGCGAATTGCGCGCGAGGTAATTGGCGATCGTGCCGGCGCAGATCAGCGCGACGATCCACCAGCGCAAATGCGGTATCCGCTTCACGATCCTCTCCCCAACCCGCGGCGTTGTCCGCTGGCATGCGGCGTAGCGCCTCCGGTGGTATTTGTCGATATTGGTCAGACCAGTGAGCAGGCCAGATCGACAAGTGGCCTGCCAGCTGCTTGAATCTTCGATCCCGGCCGCCATTCGGTGGCCGCCTCGAGCCCACACGCGCTTGACCAGCTGGATTAATACTTCAATTAGATAAATAAATAGAGCGAACAGCGTGGGTGCGGTTGGAGACAGCTTGATGGGCACGCCGAAGGAACGCGTCAATTGGAACGCAGTGGGCACTGCCAGCCTGGGCGGATTGCTGTTCGGTTTCGATACGGCGGTTATCTCGGGCGTTACCGAGGCGCTGCGGGGCGTGTTCGGGCTCAGCGCGATCGGGCTTGGGACGGCGGTATCGGCGGCATTGATCGGGACGCTGATCGGCGCGCTCGGGGCGGGCAAGCCGGGCGACCGATATGGCAGCCGGGCGGTGCTGATCTGGATCGCGGTCGCTTATATCATCTCGGCTTTAGGCTCGGCGATGAGCTGGAATCTCGTGGCGTTCGTCGCGTTCCGGTTCCTCGGCGGCCTAGCGATCGGCGGCTCGTCGGTGCTCGCCCCGGTCTATATCGCCGAGGTGAGTCCAGCGGCGCGGCGCGGATTCCTGGTCGCGCTGTTCCAGCTCAATGTCGTGATCGGCATCCTGGTCGCCTATGTCAGCAATTTCGTGATCGGCCGGCTGGTGACGACCGATCTCGCCTGGCAAATCAAGCTCGGCATCGCTGCCCTTCCGGCTATCCTGTTCCTGATCATGCTGTTGCGCATCCCGCCGTCGCCGCGCTGGCTGGCGCAACGCGGGCGTGACGAGGATGCGCTGGCGGCGATTGCCCAGCTCGGGATGGGCGACCCGCAGACGATCATCGCCGAATTCCGCAGCGATCAGGTCGAGACGTCGAATGCCCGGCTCAGCTGGGCGGCCTATCGCAAGCCGATCCTGCTCGCGATCGGCGTCGCCGCGTTCAATCAGCTCTCCGGGATCAACGCGATCCTCTATTATCTTGGCGATATCTTCGCCGCCGCGGGGTTCGATCGGCTATCGGCCGACCTGCAATCGGTCGCGATCGGCGTCGCCAATCTGCTGGCGACCTTTGTCGGGATGACGGTGATCGACCGCGCGGGGCGCAAGCCGTTGCTGCTGATCGGCGCCGCGGGCACGGGGATCGCGCTGGCGGCGGTGGCGACGATCTATTCGACCGGGCAGGGACAGACACTGCTGCTTCCCGCGTTGATCGGCTTCATCCTGTTCTTCGCGATTTCGCAGGGTGCGGTGATCTGGGTCTATCTGTCGGAGATTTTCCCGACCGCCGTGCGCGCGCGCGGCCAGGCGCTGGGCAGCGCGACGCATTGGGGAATGAATGCGCTGATCGCGTTCGGTTTCCCGGTGGTCGCGCGCTATACTCAGGCGGCACCCTTCTGGTTCTTCGCGGCGGCAATGGCGGTGCAATTCCTCATCGTCTGGCGCTTCTTCCCCGAGACGCGCGGGGTCACGCTGGAAGCGATGGAGGATGCCATCAACCAACCCCGAGCAAAGGCGGCGTAATGGCCAGAATTGAAACCATTGTGGGGATATTCCCCATTGGCGTTCTCGACCGCGGCCAGCTAATTCGTATGACTATGCTCATGGTCATCCGTCGCCTCGTGATTCAACAAGAAGTGGGGACCGCCCGCGCTCGGGCAATAAGGATGCACGGATGACCCAGCCGACAACCCGCCTCAGGCTCTCGGGCACCAACCTGGAGCGCGCCGCCGACCACAATCAGCGCGTCACGCTCCATGCGATCCGTATCAACGGATTGCTGACCCGAGTGGAACTCGCCGAGATTACCGGGCTGACCGCGCCGGCCATCGCCAACATCACCAAGCGCCTGCTCGCGGACGGCTTGATCGAGGAGGCGGGCCAGCGCCGCGGCGGGCGTGGCCAGCCGCCGACCAAGCTCGTCATCAATCGCGATGCCTGCCACTCGATCGGCGTCAATATCGACCGCGACCACATCACCATCGTGCTGGTCAACTTCGCCGGCGAGACCTTGGCCCGCGTGTCGGAGGAAGTGAATTTCGCGCTGCCCGACCATGTCCGCTCACTCTATCGGCGATCGATCAAAGAGATGATGCGGTCGGCGGGGATCAAGGAGGCGAGCCTGGTCGGTCTGGGCGTGGCGGTCCCCGACGATCTCGGTCTGGTCGATCTGCCGGGGCGTCCCGCAGACTATGCCAAGTGGGACAAGATCGACATGGGCGATCTGTTCGACAAACCCTTCTCGCTGCCGATCTTCGTCGAGAATGACGCTGCGGCCGCCGCGATGGGGGAGATGCAGCTCGGCCTTGGGCAGAAGCACAGCACTTTCTTTTACATCCTTATCTCATCGGGGCTGGGCGGCGGCCTCGTCATCGATGGCGCCTATTTCCGTGGCGTCGACGGCCGCAGCGGAGAACTGGGCTTCATGCACGCGCCTGGCAGCGGTCCGCGCGATCAGATCCAGAATCTCGTATCGCTGTCGGGCCTGGCCGGGCATCTCGAGCGCGACGGGTTGAGCCTCGCCGATGTGATGGGCGTGGCGAAGCTGTCGCCGGCGGCCGAGACGTGCGTCGATGGATGGATCAGCCAGGCAGCCGAGCAGCTCTACGTCCCGCTCGAGGCGGTGAATTGCCTGATCAATCCCGGCGTCGTGCTGGTCGGTGGGCGCTTGCCGAGCGCGATCGTCGAGCGTCTGGCGGAACGAGCACACGATCTGTTGCGCGACCAGGCGACCAACGTGCCGGTGATCGCGCCGGTGGCACGCGCTGCCTTGTCGGACGACGCGCCCGCGGTTGGAGCGGCCATCCTGCCGTTCAGCCATTTCCTGCTGCCCAAGCCCGGCGCCTTGTGGAAAGTGCCGGCGACCAGCAACACCAACGGCCGAGCTATCCAGCCGGCGCGCTGAGCGCGATCGACGCGTAAACAGCGTCGATCCATCCGGCTTCACCGACAGATAACGTACGGCACGGGCGAGCTTTTTTGCCGTACTAATTCAATTGACAAAATACTTAATTTAATCGACGGTACTGCTCGACGCCGTTGGAAACAGGACCAATGGGGTGGTCGCCAGGGGCAGCAATAGCTCCGAGAACCAGGGGAGGTACCGTGGGTATCCGCCAGAAGCTTGCATGGCCGGATGGGCAGGGTCGCAGCGCTCGCCTGTTGCTATTGCCGCTGAGCCTGTCGCTCGCCTTGTCGGGGGCGGCGGTCGTCAGCGCGCAGACGGCTCCCGCCAAAGCCCCGGTCGATGAGGTCAATCCGCTGGTTGGCACCGCGCCGCTCGACCGGCCTGAGTTGATCGGCAACGCACCGCCGCCGGGCGAGCCGGTCTATTCCGGCCAGACCTCGCCGGGCGCGCGCCTGCCGCACAGTTCGGTCGAGGCGGCGCCGATCAACAACAATATCGCGCTGACCTATCCGAACGGCGTCGAGGTTCCCTATTATTACACCAATCCGACGATGATCGGATTTTCCGGCGGCGGCGGGTCGTCCTATGGCGGCCGCGCAGAGCCGATCATCATGCCGGTGGTTGGCGACTGGTCGGTGCCCCCTGCCTATTCGCAATCCTATTACGACAAGTCGCGCGAGATCGCGTCGCCGGGCTATTATTCGGTCTATCTCGACACGTTCCGGACGACGGCCGAACTGACCGCCACGCAATGGGCGAGCCTGATGCGGTTCACCTTTCCCGCAAGCGACCGGTCGAACGTGCTGATCAACTTTCCCGAACATGGCGGCGATATCGAGATCGTCGGCGACCAGATGGTGCGGGGCGTGTCGAAGGATAGCGGCGGCGCGGACGGCGCCTATTTCGTCGCCCTGTTCTCCAAGCCGTTCGCCAGCCTGGGAACCTTCAGCAAGGCGCCCGGCGACGCCAAGGGCTGGGGTATCGGCGACAAAAGGGTCGAGCCCGGCCAGCGCACGATCTCCGGCAGTTTTGCGGGCGGTTACATCACCTTTCGCACCAAGGCGGGCGAGAAGGTGCTGATGAAGATCGCGCACGGTACCAGCTACGCCCAGGCCGAGCAGCGCCTGCGCGACGAATTACCCGGCTGGAATTTCGATGGCGTTCGCAACGCGGCGCGCGGTGCCTGGTCGAAACTGCTTGATCGCGTCCAGGTGGCCGGCGGGACGCCCAAGCAGCGGATGCTGTTCTATTCGACCTTGTTCCAGTCGTTCGCCAGCCCGCGCCTGGTTGCCGCCAAGGGAGAGAAGTTCACCGACACCAACGGCAAGGTGCAGACCGCGACGCACGATCGCTACGGCCCGGTGCCGTTCTGGGATACCGGCCGCAACCAGATCGTCCTGCTCGAATTGCTGGAGCCGGAGACGATGCGCGACATCATGCAGTCCGAACTCGATATGGCGCGCGAAAAGGGCTTCATGAACACGTCGTTCCACGGCGACAATGCGGTGTTCATGTATTTGGGCGCGTGGGAGCGCGGCATCCCGTTCGACTATCCGGCGGCGTATGAATATCTCCGCAAGAACGCGACCGATCCCGCCGGCCCGCGCCATTATCTCGCCGAGTACGACAAGAACGGCTGGATCGCGGATGTCGTCCCCGACCACAATCCCAGCCCGCCTTATGCCGGCGGCAAGGCGGGGGCTGCGACCACGCTCGAATATGCCTGGGACGATTTCGCGATGGCGCAATATGCCATGCGGCTCGGGAAGATGGACGATTACGCCCTGTTCCTGAAGCGCGCGCACAATTACGCCAACGTGTTCGACAAATCGGTTGGCTTCGTCCGCGGCCGGACCGCCGACGGCAAGTGGATTTCGCCGTTCGATCCGGGCGAACCCTATTACAATTTCATGATGAAGGAGGCGTCGGGCTGGTCGACCTTGTGGCTGGTGCCTCATGACGTCAACGGGCTGGCCAGGTTGCTTGGCGGCCGCCAGGCCTTCACCGCCAAGCTCGATCGGTTCTTCTCCACGCCCTACAATCCCAAGGGCATCTGCCGCGATTGCACCGGGCTGATCGGCCAATATGTCCAGGGCAACCAGCCCGACCAGCAGGCCGCTTATTATTACGACTGGGGCGGCCAGCCGTGGAAGACGCAGGCGCTGACTCGCCGGATCCTCGCCGAAATGTATGGCAGCGACGCGTCGGGCTATGGCTATCCCGGAATGGACGATCAGGGCGCGACATCGTCCTGGTACGTGCTGAGCGCGATGGGATTCTATCCGGTCGATCCGTCGAACCAGAATTACATCATCGCCAGCCCGATCTTCGACGACGTCAAGCTGCAGATGGGCAACGGCAAGACGCTGGAGGTCGAGGCCAGGAACAACTCCGCCACGAACATGTACATCCAGTCGGCAACGCTCAACGGCCGGCCGTGGAGCAAGCCGTGGTTCAGCCATGACGATATCAAGGATGGCGCCAAGCTGGTGCTGACCATGGGCCCAACGCCGAACAAGAATTGGGGCGCGGCGCCGGCCGACGCGCCGCCATCTATGTCGCCGATGCCCTGACCCGCCGTACCCCTTTGCCTCCGTTCCCCTCCCCCCTCGACGGAGGCAAGAGCCCAGGGCTGCGCCAGCCCGCGCGCCCTGGGCTCACCAATTTGATCGCTGACCGATGGTCCAACGCTCGAGGAGAAACGCCATGCGCACGCTAATCGCAGCAATCGCGTCGATGATCCTGGCGATCAGCGCGATCGACACCGCGGCGCAGACTGCTCCAGCGGGCGATAGCGTCTATGCCGGTGACCTGATGACCCGGTGGGGCAAGGACGTCACGCCCGACAATGCCTGGCGCAGCTATCCCCGGCCGCAACTGAAGCGGGAGCGCTGGCTCAATCTCAACGGCTTGTGGGACTATGCGATCGCCAGGGATTCGGCGCCGCAGCCGGCCCGAATGGATGGCCAGATCCTGGTGCCCTATCCGGTCGAATCGAAATTGTCGCGCGTCGCCCGCAAGGTCACGCCCGACGATCGCATCTGGTATCGCCGCAGCTTCACCGTGCCGCAGGATTGGGCGGGCGAGCACGTCATGCTCAATTTCGGCGCGGTCGATTTTGCCGCGACGATCTGGGTCAATGGCGCCGTCGTCGGGTCGCACAAGGGCGGCTTCGACACGTTCGGCTTCGACATCACCGATTATCTTAAGCCCGGGCAGAACGAGCTGGTCGTACAAGTCGCCGATCCGACCAGCGCCGGCACGCAGCCCCGCGGCAAGCAGATTCTCGACCCCTCGGGCATCTGGTACACCGCGGTCAGCGGCATCTGGCAAACGGTGTGGCTCGAGCCCGTGCCCAAACTCCATATCGAGGACGTTCGCGCGACGCCCGACATCGACCGCGGAGTCGTCGATGTCGCGGTTGCATTGAGCGGATGGGCGAACGACACCGATGCGGTAAAGCTCACGGCGAGCGCCGGCGGCAAGGTGATCGCGTCGACGATCATCCGGGCCAATCGCCGCGCGACGCTGGCGATTCCCAATGCTCGCTTGTGGTCGCCCGACGATCCCTATCTCTATGACCTCAAGGCCGAGTTGGTGACCGTCGCCGATCCCTATGCCGGGCAGGAGGAGCGCGATCGCAAGGCTTATGACGCGCGCTTCACCGCGGGCGAGGATCGGACTTATGCCGCGGCGCGCATCGCCGGCACGCCGCGCGATACGGTCGATACCTATTTCGCGATGCGCAAGATCTCCATTGGTCCCGGGCGGGTCGCGGGCCAGCCGGCGATCCTGCTCAACAACAAGCCGCTCTTTCAGAACGGTACGCTCGATCAGGGCTGGTGGCCCGACGGTCTCTACACCCCGCCGTCCGAAGAGGCGATGAAGAGCGATTTGATCTTCCTCAAACGCGCCGGCTTCAACATGCTGCGCAAGCATATCAAGGTCGAGCCGGCGCGCTATTATTACGACGCCGATCACCTCGGTATGTTGATCTGGCAGGATATGCCCTCGGGCGGCGGTGAGGATCAATTCGTCACCGGAACCAGCAAAAGCCAGGCAGTGCTGTCGTCGGACGCGATGGCGGAAAACCAGAACGAACTCGCCGCAATGATCGGCGACCTGCGCGGCTTTCCCTCGATCGTGATGTGGGTGGTCAACAATGAGGGCTGGGGGCAGTATGATTCCGCGACCCTGGCCCGCTACGTCAAGGGCATGGACCCTGGCCGGCTGGTTGATGCCGATAGCGGCTGGCTCGACGTCGCGCCCGGCGCCTCGGACGTGTTCGACATCCACACCTATGAAGACGTGCCTAACACGCCGACGCGCAAGTCTGCCCGCGCGATCGTGATCGGCGAATATGGCGGCATCGGCATGCCGATCGCGGGCCATATCTGGCGGCCCGGAAAGAAGAATTGGGGCTATCAGGTGGCGACCGGCGAGGAGGATTATCTCGCCCGTTTCCGCCGCAAGATGGCCGGGGTCATTCGTGCCGCGCGCGAGGATGGACTGAGCGCCTCGATCTATACCCAGACGACCGATGTCGAGGACGAGATCAACGGCCTGCTGACCTATGATCGTGCGCGCGCCAAGGCGTCGCCGGAAGCCTTGTCGGCAATCGCGGCTCCGCTGCGAGCGTTGCCGGATGCGAAGTAATACACTGAATTAATAAGACAAAATCTTAGGTTGTGATGAGGGCGGAGCTACGCCCGAGCAGGAAAAAATCGCGCCGGACAATTTAATTGACAAATTGCTTTTTATATTCTGAATTGCGCCGCGACAGGTTTGCGGACGGGCTTCGAGCCCCGCCGCGGCGTCGAACGAAAAGAAAAACGGAGGGCGATAACGCCCTCACTCATGGAAGAGGGAAGATCCATATGAGCATTCGTCACATCGATCTTGGCTTGGGCACAGCATGCACCCGGTCGCGGGCCAGGCTGATTCGCGACCTCATGCTGACCGCCGGCGCGGCAATTGGTTTCTCGGGCGGTTTCTCCGGCATCGCGCAGGCGCAGACCGCGCCTGCCGTACCCGCTACGCCTGACGCTAGCGCGCAGCCCGCCGATCCCCAGGCTGCCGATTCGGCCGGCGAAATCACCATCACCGGATATCGCCAGTCGATCGAGGCCAGCTTGCGGACCAAGCGCGAGGCCAACGCCTTTATCGACGTCATCACGGCCGAGGATGTCGGCAAATTCCCCGACAAGAACGTCGCCGACGCGCTGCAGCGCGTGCCGGGCGTCATCATTTCCCGCGACGGCGGCGAAGGCTCGCGAGTCAGCATTCGCGGCCTGAATTCCGACCTGACGCTGACCGAGCTCAACGGCAATTTCATCGCCGGCACCGACTCCGGCGATCCATCGCGGTCGTTCAACTATTTGCTGCTGCCGTCGAGCATGATCGGCAGCGTCGAGGTCTACAAGTCGCCCGAAGCGCGGCTCGACGAGGGCGGGGTCGGCGGCACCGTCATCCTGCGCACGCGCCGGCCGCTCGATCTCAAGCCCTGGTCGGGCTTCGTTTCGGCCGAGGGCACCGATTCGGACGTCACCGACAAGATCGAACCGCAACTCACCGGTCAGATTTCATGGCGCAACGACGCCGGCACGATCGGCCTGCTGGTCGGCGGCAGCTGGCAGAAGCGCACCAACCGCGAGATGGATGGCTCGACCGAGAGTTGGCAATGGTGGACCGATGGTGGCCGCAACGGCAAGCCGGCGACCGACGTCAACGGCAACGTGCTGCCCAACCAGGACGCGATCACCTATTGGTCGGAGGACAAGGCCCCGACTACGCAATCGGGTCAGCATTATAACGGCTATTGGGCGCCCCAGTCGGTCAACGAGCAGATCACCACCGACAAGCGCGAGCGCATCGGCATTCAGGCGACGATCGACTTCAAGCCGTTCGACAATCTGCGCCTCACCGCGAATTATTTCCGCTTCCAGCTCAATCGCACGCAAGAAGACAATGTGCTGAAGATCCCCGAATGGGGCTACGGCAACTTCTTCACTGGCGCGAAGTTCGACAAGAGCGGCACGGTCATGCAGTCGGCGACCTTCCAGGTGCCGCCGGCGGGACAGGGCTGCTCCGCCAACACTCCGATCTGTACGATGGAAACGCCGCAGCTGTCGGCCATCTATCAGCGCGAAAAGCAAATCTCGAACACCTACGACCTGCATGGCGATTGGAATCTCGGCCACCTTGCCGTGTCGTTCGTGGTCGGCAAGACGAAGTCGACCGGCGGTCCGTCGCAACAGATGAAAGTCGCGGTGAAGCCTCGCCTGACTGGTGCCGTCACGCAGAACGGCAACTTCCTGAGCAGCTGGGACTTCAGCGGCGGCGACCTGGGCATGACCTTCTCGCCCGATGTGCAGAAGAACATCCTGGCGGGTATCGCCCAGGTCGATACCGGATCGACCGGGTCAGGCTATACCAACAGCAGCATCGAGCAGCGCTACGCCCAGATCGACGTGACGCGCACGTTCGACGATTTCTTCATCAGCTCGATCCAGGTTGGCGGCAAGTGGCGCGACGGTCGCGTCCAGCGCTCGACCGGCGAGCAGGATTGGTATGCCGATCCGGCCACGTTGCTGCGCTTCCAGGACACGCCGCAGGGTGCGGTGGCGCAGCCGTCCTTCTTCTACAGCAATCCGATCAGCAATATCCCCGGCGGGTTCACGGCGTCGTCCTTCCCGGCGATCAACATGACCAGTTACCTGAACTATTTGAACTCGACCTATGGTCAGGCCGTGAAGGTCCCGCAGCCGCAGAACCTCTACAGGATCGGGGAGAAGATCTGGGCCGGTTATGCCCAGCTGAACTTCAAGTCGGGTCCGATCCGCGGCAATATCGGCATCCGCATCGCCAACACGAAACAGACGGGCACGTCGACCGATACGCTGTATTTCGAGAACGACTATTGCGTCGACGGCCCCGGCGGCCCGTTCGATCCCAACCGGCCGATCGGCCCGGACGGCAATTGCCAGGTCATCCCGCAGAGCCAGCGCGAAGTCCGCGTCTTCAGCCCGAACAGCGAGTCCAAGAGCTATACGGACGTGCTGCCGAGCTTCAATATCTCCTGGGACGTGACGCCGAACCTGTTGGTCCGCGCCGCGGTTTCGAAGGTCGTTGCCCGCCCCTCCTATAACGACCTCGCTTCGGCGCGCTCGCTGACGTTCCATTCGGACGCCTACACGTTCGATCGCGCGCAGTTTGGCGAACGGGCCGGCTGGTCGGGCGACGGCGGCAACTTCAACCTGTCGCCGTTCTCGGCCTGGGCGTATGACATCGGTGCGGAATGGTATTTCCACCCGGGTTCGGTGCTCGGCGTCGCCGCGTTCCGCAAGGATGTGAAGAACTTCGTGGTGCCGCTGGTGCTCGACCTGAACCAGGAAGTGCAGGGGCAGACCGTGCTGGTCCAATCCTATTCGACCCAGGCGAACGGCTCGAGCGCCAAGTCGGAAGGCGTCGAAGTCTATGCGCAGCACACGTTGTCGTTCGGCCTCGGCGCGCAGGTGAACTTCACCTACAACCATACATCGGTCGCCGACGTCTCGCTTAATGGCCAGAAGATCGGCACCTCGCCGCTGGTCGGCAGCGCCAAGACGCAGTGGAATGCCTCAATATTCTACGAAAAGGGCCCAGTGCTGTTGCGGGCATCGTATAACCGGCGCGGCGAACGGGTGCAGGGGCTGGTGTCGGGGCTCAATGTCTATGACGACCCGTATCAGCAGGTCGACCTCAACGCCTCGGTCGAGGTGTTCCACAACCTCACGATCACCGGCTCGGTGATCAATCTCACCAAGGAGACGGCGAGGTCGCATCTGGGGAACGACACCAAGGCCCGCTATTATTCGTCGCAATATACCGGTCGCCGCTTCTATCTTGGCGCCGCGTTCAAGTTCTGATCGATCGTAACCGGGACGGCGGCCTCTCTCCGCCGCCGTCCCAACCAAGGGGGCCGAGACGGCATGCGAAGGATAGCGATGCGCCTTGCCGCGGCAGGGCTTGCGCTGGCGGTGCCGCTTCCCGTGCTTGCGTCCAACCCGATCGTGCCCGATTGGTATGCCGATCCCGAAATCCGCATCTTCGCCGGACATTATTGGATCTATCCGACCTATTCGGACGATAGCGGCAAGCCCGATCCCATGCCGCCGTTGTTCACCGCCGCTCAAACGGCGAAGCGTGCCAAGCCGAAGATCCGCCCGGAATATCTCAAGCAGACGTTCCTCGACGCGTTTTCCTCGCCCGATCTCGTCCATTGGACGCGGCATCGGTATGTGCTCGATACCGCCAGCATCAAATGGGCGGCCTATGCGGTATGGGCGCCGTCGGCGATCGAGCGCGACGGCAAATATTATCTCTTCTTCGGCGCCAACGACATTCAGAGCGACAAGGAAACCGGCGGCATCGGCCTGGCCGTGTCGGACAGTCCCGGCGGACCGTTTCGCGACGCGATCGGCCATCCGCTGGTGCCCGCCTTCCACAACGGCGCGCAGCCGATCGATCCCTTCGTCTATCGCGACGACGATGGCCGGACCTACCTCTATTACGGCGGCTGGGGCCATTGTAACGTCGTCCGGCTGAGCCCCGATCTGAAGTCGGTGGAACCCTATCCGGACGGTACGACATGGAAGGAAATCACCCCGCCCGGCTATGTCGAGGGCTCCTTCGTGATCAAGCGCAAGGGGATCTATTATCTGATGTGGTCGGAGGGCGGCTGGACCGGCCCCGATTATCGCGTCGCCTATGCGACCGGCAAAAGCCCGCTCGGTCCATTCGAGCCGAGGGGCACCATCCTCGCACAGGATTTCCACATCGCCAGCGGCGCGGGGCACCATTCAGTAGTCAACGTGCCGGGCACCGACGATTGGTACATCGTCTATCATCGCCGGCCGCTCGGCGACGACAATGGCGACCACCGCCAACTGGCGATCGATCGCATGACGTTCAATGCCGACGGGACCATCGCACCGGTGGTCATGACCAATGAAGGCATCGCGCCGCGGCCGCTGCCGGCCATCATGAAAAAGGGACGCCGATCGTGATCAGGACCATCGTGACCTTGCTGAGCGCAGGTGCCTTGCTGTCGTCGCCCGTCATCGGCAGCGCAGCGCCCGCCTTCGCACAGCCCGTCGCGACGCCGCAGCCCGCCTTGGTCGACCTGATCAATCCGCTGATGGGCACCGACAGCGACCATGCTCTGTCCTATGGCAACACCTATCCGGCGATCGCGGTGCCCTGGGGGATGAATTTCTGGACGCCGGTGACCGGCAAGATGGGCAGCGGCTGGGGCTACACCTATGCCGCGAAAAAGATCAACGGCATCAAGCAGACGCATCAGCCCAGCCCCTGGATGAACGACTACGCCGCGCTCGCTTTGTTCGCCGAGACCGGTCCGCTCAAGATCGAGCAGGAGGATCGCGCTAGCTGGTTCAGCCACAAGGCGGAGGAGGCGCGCCCCTACGGCTACAAGGTCTATCTCGCCGATTACGACGTCACCGCCGAGGTCACTCCGACCGCGCGCGCGGCGCAATTCCGCTTCACTTTCCCCAAGAGCGACGACGCCCACATCCTGATCGATGGCCAGGATGGCGGTTCGATGGTGACGATCGATCCGGTCAAGCGGCGGATCACCGGCTATGTCCGCAACAATAGCGGCGGCGTGCCCGACAATTTCCACAATTACTTCGTCGCCGAATTCGACCACGATTTCACCGTGACCCGCACCTGGGACGACAATTACCAGCTCTCCGCCGCCAAGACGCGCGAAGGCGGCCATGTCGGCGCGGTGGTCAGCTTCAAGACCGCGGCGGGGGAGCAGGTCGGCGTCAAGGTCGCGTCGTCGTTCATCAGCCCCGAACAGGCGGCGCGCAATCTCGACGCGGAGGTCGGCAAGGACAGTTTCGACCAGACCCAGGCCAAGGCGAAGCAGGCGTGGGAAACGCAGCTGGCGCGCGTCCGGGTCGAGGATCCCAATCTCGACAATCGCCGGACCTTCTACTCGGCGCTCTATCGGATGCTACAATTCCCGCGGATGTTCTACGAGATCGATGCCACGGGAAAGCCGGTCCATTACAGCCCCTATGACGGCAAGGTCCATGCCGGCTTCATGTACACCGACAACGGCTTCTGGGACACGTGGCGCGCGGTCTTCCCGTTCTTCGCGATGATGTATCCCGAGCGCGACAGCGAGATGATGCAGGGCTTGGCCAACACGGTCAAAGAGGGCGGCTGGCTACCCGAATGGGCGAGCCCCGGCTATCGCGACGTGATGATCGGGTCGAACTCGGCGAACATCATCGCCGATGCTTACGCCAATGGCGTGCGTGGCTTCGATGTCGAAACGCTCTACAAGGCGATGGTCAAGAACGCGACGACCAGCGCGGGCCGCCCGACGGACAAGAAGGGCGAGGTTGTGAGCGCCGTCGGCCGCGAGGGCGTCGAATATTATAACCGGCTCGGGTACGTGCCCTACGATGTCGGCATCAACGAAAATGCCGCGCGGACGCTCGAATATACGACCGCCGATTTCTCGCTGTCGAGGCTCGCCGCTGCGCTCGGCAAGACCGAGGATGCGAAGCTTTATGCCCAACGCGCGCAGAATTACCGCAAGCTCTACGATCCGCAGAGCGGGTGGATGCGCGGACGCAACAAGGACGGGTCGTGGGAGACGCCGTTCAATCCCTACAAATGGGGTGATGCGTTCACCGAGGGGAATGCACTGCACTACACCTGGGCCGTGATGCAGGATACGCAGGGGCTGATCGACCTGATGGGCGGCGACAGGAAGTTCGTCGATCGGCTCGACGGCATCTTCACTACCCCGCCGATCTTCGACGACAGCTATTATGGCTCGGTGATCCACGAAACGCGCGAGATGCAGATCGTCAACATGGGCCAATATGCCCATGGCAATCAGCCGATCCAGCACATGATCTATCTCTACGACTGGGCCGGTGCGCCGTGGAAAGCGCAATATCGCGCCCGCGACGTGATGAAGCGGCTCTATTCGGCGACTCCGGATGGCTATCCCGGCGACGAGGATAACGGGCAGACCTCGGCTTGGTATGTCTGGTCCGCGCTCGGCTTCTATCCGGTGACGCCGACGGTCGGCCAATATGCGATCGGCAGCCCGCTGTTCCAGAAGGTCACTTTGGCCTTGCCGAACGGCAAGACGCTGGCGATCGAGGCCGAGAATAACAGCCCCGACAATGTCTATATCCAGTCGGTGACGCTCAACGGCGCACCGCACGATATGGCCTATTTCACCCGCGAGGCGTTGGCGCAGGGCGGCACGCTGCGGTTCGTGATGGGGCCGACGCCGAACAAGCAATGGGCGAGCACCAAGGCGGCCGCGCCCTTCTCGATGAGCGCTCCCGCCAAGTGACCCGGAGAAAGACGCTGACCCCCAATCGACGCCACATCATGGCCGGAGCCGGCGCCATCGCGCTCAACGCGGCATTGCCGATCGCAGCCCGCGCGGCGTCCTTCGCCAGCAAGCGCCCGCCGCTCGCCCGGCGGCTGTTCACTAGCCCGGCCGTCGAGGCCGAGATCGCGCGGGTGAAGGCCGTCATCGCCGATCCCGAACTCGCCTGGATGTTCGAGAATTGCTATCCCAACACGCTCGACACCACGGTCGAGACCGGGTCGGTCGACGGCAAGCCCGACACCTTCGTCATCACTGGCGACATCGAGGCAATGTGGCTGCGCGACAGCTCGGCGCAGGTCCAGGCCTATGTCCATCTCGCGCCGCGCGACCCAGCGTTGCAGCGGCTGTTTCACGGGCTGATCCAGCGCCAAGCGCGCTGCATCCTGATCGATCCGTATGCCAATGCCTTCATGAAGGACGCGGCGGCCAGGAGCGATCTCGAATGGTCGCAAAAGGACCAGACCGACATGCGGCCCGGCGTCGCCGAGCGGAAATGGGAGATCGACTCGCTTTGCTATCCGATGCGGCTCAGCCACGCTTATTGGACGACGACGCGCGACAAGGCGCCGTTCGACGATAGCTGGGCACGCGCGATGAAGCTCGCGGTCGCGACCTTCCGTGTGCAGCAGCGCAAGGACGGACAGGGGCCGTATCATTTTCAGCGCGCCGCGGCACAGCCGACCGACTCGCTGATCCTCGACGGGTACGGCGCGCCGACCAGGAAGATCGGCCTGATTCATTCGATGTTCCGGCCGTCTGACGATGCGTGCGTCTATCCGTTCCTGATCCCGTCGAACCTGTTCGCGGTGTCGGCGCTCCGCCAGCTGGCAATGGTCCATCGCCAGGCGCGCAACGACGCCGTGGCGGCGCGAGACTGCGAGACGCTGGCGGCCGAAGTCGAGGCCGCGTTGAAGGCCCATGCTTTAGTTCCGGACGGGCAGGGCGGCCGGGTCTGGGCCTATGAGATTGACGGGTTCGGGAACTGGCTGTTCATGGACGACGCCAACGTCCCGAGCCTGTCGGGCCTTGCGCTGATCGACGCAGCCAGGCGCGACGATCCGTTGTTCAGGCGCACCGCGGCGCTCGCCTGGAGTCCGCGCAACCCCTATTTCTTCCGCGGCAAGGCGGCCGAGGGGATTGGCGGCCCGCATGTCGGGATGGACCAGATCTGGCCGATGTCGATCGTCACTCATGCGATGAACGCCGACGACGACGCGACGATCATCCAATGCCTGCGCTGGTTGAAGGCGACGCATGGCGGCACCGGGTTCATGCACGAATCCTTCGACAAGGATCGGCCGGCAAAGTTCACGCGGTCCTGGTTCGCCTGGGCCAATGCCTTGTTCGGTCAATTGATCGTCGAGTTGGCCGCGCGCAAGCCGGCGATCCTCGCCGGCCGCATCTGATAATCCGGAAGGGAAGAACGATGATCACCGCCAGCCGCCGCCAATTGCTCGCCGGCGCCGGTCTTGCCGCGCTCGGCAATGCGATGCCCGGCCTAGCCTGGGCAGCGCCGTCGGTCGCCGCCCGGCCCGATTTGTTCGTCGGCACGGGCGGGCACGGCCATACTTTTCCGGGGCCGTCGCTGCCCTATGGCATGGCGCAGCTGGGCCCCGACACCAACAATATCGGCTGGGACGCGTGTTCGGGCTATCACCGCGACGACCGCTCGATCATGGGTTTCAGCCACACCCATCTGTCGGGCACCGGCATCGGCGATATGCTCGACATCTTGGTGGTGCCGACGCGCCAGCCGCTGATGCTCGAGCCGGGGCCGGTCGGCGATCCCGACAAGGGCTATCGCCAGCGTTTCTCCGATGAATATGCCGAGCCCGGTTACTATCGCGTTCGGTTGGAATCGGGCGTCCAGGCAGAGTTGACCGTCACCGATCGCTGCGGTCTCCACCGCTATCGTTTCCCGAGCGGCCCGGCGCATATCCTGATCGATTTCGCCCATGCGATGCTCGACACATCGGACAAAGGCGGGCTGCTCGAGAATGCCTCGCTGGCAGTGGATTCCGACGGGGTGCTGACGGGCAGCCGGACGGTCAACCGCTGGGCCAAGGGGCGGCATATCCATTTCGCGATGCGGCTGTCGCGCAAGCCGGACCGCGTCCAGTTCTTCGGCGATGACGATACGCCCGCCGCCAAGGACGCGACGAATGTCGCTGGGGGAAAGCTCAAGGTCGCGCTGTTTTTCGACGATGCCGGCGGCGATCCGATCCTGATCAAGACCGGATTGTCGGGCGTCGACGTCAAAGGCGCGCGCGACGCATTGGCCGAAATTCCCAGCTGGGATTTCGATTCTGTCCATGCCGCCGCTCGATCCGCCTGGACCAATGCGCTCAATCGGGTGCGCGTCTCGGGCGGCACCGAGGCGCAGCGCACGATCATGGCGAGCGCGCTTTATCACGCGCAGCTTGCGCCGACCTTGTTCGCCGATCGCGACGGGCGATATGTCGGGCTCGATCGGCAAGTGCATCAGCTGGCGCAGGGCGAGCGCGCGTACAGCGCCTATTCGCTGTGGGACACGTATCGCGCGCTCCATCCGCTGCTGACGCTGATCAATCGCGATCAGGCGACATTGTTGGTGCGCGACCTGATCCGGCAGACGCAGCAAAGTCCTTATGGGCCGCCGGTCTGGACGCTTCAGGGATCCGAAACCGGCTGCATGATCGGCTGGCATTCGGTATCGGTGCTCGCCGAGGCGCATGCCAAGGGGATCGAGGCCGATTACCAGGCGGCCTGGCCCAATATCCGCCGCCGGGCCTTCGATCGCGATTATAAGGATTCCGACGGCTCGTTGGGCCGCGGCTATTATTACGACCTGAATTACATTCCTGCCGACAAGATCTGGGAATCGGTCAGCCGTACGCAGGAATATGCCTATGACGACTGGGCGATGGCCCATCTGGCGGAAGCGGCCGGCGCGACGGAGGATGCGGCTACCCTGCGCAAGCGTTCGCGGAATTATCGCAACGTCATCGATCCCAAGATCGGCTTTGCGCGCCCGCGCTTTACCGATGGTTCGTGGTGGGAGAAGTACGACCCGATCCAGCTCGGCCATGACGTGCCCAAGTGGCGCGATTATACCGAAGCCAATGGCTGGCAGGCGACCTTCCTCAACCAGCATGACGTCTATGGCCTGATCGAGCATTTCGGCGGCGACGCGGTGTTCGAGGGCAAGCTCGACGCGTTGTTCAACGGCCCGTCGACCTTGCCGGCCAACGCGCCGCCCGACATTTCGGGCCTGGTCGGGCAATATGCTCATGGCAACGAACCCGATCAGCACGTCGCCTATCTCTACGCTTATTGCGGCGCGCCGTGGAAAACGCAGGCAATGGTCCGCCGGCTGCTGACCGAGATGTACAAGGCCGATCCCGACGGCGTGATCGGTAACGACGATTGCGGCCAGATGAGCGCCTGGTTCGTGCTGAGCGCGCTCGGTTTCTATCCGGTGGATCCGGTCAGCGCGATCTACGTCTTCGGGTCGCCGCTATTCGACGTCGCCGAGGTGGATGTCGGCAACGGCCGGACGCTTATCGTGCGCGCCAATGGCAACGGGCCCGACCGTCCGTACGTCCAATCGGTGCGCTGGCGCGGCAAGCCCTGGACGAAGAACTGGATCGCGCATGCCGAGCTGATCCAGGGCGGCGATCTCGTCTTCGAGATGGGCGCGCAGCCATCGCGGTTCGGCGCGGCGAAACGCGATCGCCCGCCCTCGTTCGCGCGCGGGCCGGCGTAACCCCCAGGACACGGAGCCGCAGCGCGGCGCCGAATATTTTTTAGACAGTCGAGAGCAGTTTCAATGGTGTGTGCGTGGTGTGTGCTGACGATGAACGCGGTGATGCAATGAGTGCCGGCGGGTCGTCTCCGTTTTTTGCCGGTGTCGAGCTTGGCGGCACGAAATGTGTGTGTACGCTCGCATACGGCCCCGACGTGATCGTCGATCAGCGGACCGTGCCGACCACCACGCCATCCGAGACCTTGCCCGCGATCTGCGCGATTCTGTCGGACTGGGAGCGGGACCATGGCTTCGCCGCGATCGGCATCGCCTCGTTCGGCCCGCTCGATCTCGATCCCGATTCCCGGCGCTATGGCCGGATTACCAGCACCAACAAGCCCGGATGGCGGGGCGCGGACGTTCGCGGCATCCTGTCGGCACTCTTCTCCGTGCCTGTGGGCTTCGACACCGACGTCAATGGCGCCGCTTTGGCGGAGATTCGTTGGGGCAGCGGGCAGGGGTTGAGCGACTTCGCCTATGTCACGGTCGGCACGGGAGTCGGCGTCGGGCTGATCGTCCACGGCCAGCCCACGCGCGGTATCGGACACAGCGAATTGGGCCATATCCGGGTGCCGCGGCTGCCGGCCGATCGGGTAAAAAGCGCGTGCTCTTACCATGACGATTGCGTCGAGGGCCTCGCCTCGGGGCCGGCGCTGCTTGCCCGGCTGGAGGGACGGTCGCCAGCGGATCTGTCGCCCGATGATCCGGTATGGGACCCGATCGTCCACACGCTTGCCGCCATGTGTCATGCGTTGGTGTGCGCGACCGGGCCCTATCGGATCGCGATGGGCGGCGGCGTCGTCTCCGGCCAGCCGCATTTGCTCGACCGGGTCAACGCGGCGCTGATCGAGAGTCTCGCGGGCTATATGCCCCTACCCCGCGGGGGGGATTATATCGTGGCACCGCGGCTGGGCGATCTGGCCGGCCCGCTCGGCTCGATCGCGCTCGCCGCCAACGCCGCCGGTTGAGACTTATCGCCAGCCGAGGGCCGGGGCGACGTGCTTGAGGATGCTTTCAAGCACGTGCGCGTTGTACTCCACGCCGAGCTGGTTGGGCACGGTCAGCAGCAACGTATCGGCTTCGGCAATCGCTTCGTCCGCCTTTAGCTCCGCGACCAGGCGGTCGGGCTTGGCGGCATAGGAGCGGCCGAAAATCGCGCGCATATTGTCGATGACCCCGACCTGGTCGCCACCGCCGTCACGGCCGAAATAGGCGCGGTCCTGGTCGTTCATCAGCGCGAAGATCGATCGCGACACCGACACGCGAGGCTCGCGGCTATGGCCCGCTTCCTTCCACGCGGCGCGGTAAGCGCGAATCTGCTTGGCTTGCTGGACGTGGAACGGCTCGCCGGATTCGTCGGCCTTGAGCGTCGAGCTTTGCAGGTTCATGCCCATTTGCGCCGCCCAGATCGCGGTGGCGTTCGACCCCGAACCCCACCAGATACGCTCGCGCAAACCGGGCGCGTGCGGCTCCAGTCGCAACAGGCCGGGAGGATTGGGAAACATCGGCCGCGGATTCGGCTGGGCAAAGCCTTCGCCCTTCAACAGTTCGAGGAACACCTCGGCATGGCGGCGCCCCATATCGGCATCGCTCTGGCCCTCCGCCGGCGAATAGCCGAAGTGCCGCCAACCATCGATGACCTGCTCGGGCGAGCCGCGGCTGATCCCGAGCTGCAGGCGTCCCCTGCTGATCAGGTCGGCGGAGCTTGCATCCTCCAGCATGTAGAAGGGATTCTCGTAGCGCATGTCGATCACGCCGGTACCGATCTCGATGCGGCTGGTCCTGGCGCCGATAGCCGCGAGCAGCGGGAATGGCGACGCCAGTTGCTGCGCGAAATGGTGCACGCGGAAATAGGCGCCATCGGCGCCAAGCTCCTCGGCGGCGACGGCGAGGTCGATCGATTGCAGCAGTACGTCGCTGGCGGAGCGGGTCGCCGATTGCGACGATGCGGACCAATGTCCGAACGAAAGGAAGCCGATTTTCTTCATGCCGGAGAGCTGGCGGTCGATCGCTCGCACCGCAAGTCGCCCGTCGGAATTTCACTGTTTCCGATCCGTTAGGATTGGCGTTGAGTGCCACCGGATCGCGATAGACTAGGATCCTCTGACGGGCATTGTCGAGTCCGATGCCGGGATCGCCGGTGCGACCAGCGAGGCCTTCACGCCGCTAGCGACCCTTGCCGGGTCGGGCGGCGGGTTTTGCAAGTGCGGGCTTCGCCTTCATGCATTTCGCCATCATGTCAGAGGACATGGCTCCTTTCCCCTTCATCTTCATCTTGCCCGGCCCGCTCATCGGCATGTCCATTTTATCCATCATCGGGCATTTGGCCGCCATGGGGACAACTTTGGCCACCGTCGTCTTGCGCGGATGATGCCGCGCGTGAGCGTCTCTGGTCGCGGAAAAGGCCGGAGCAGCGAACAAGATCGCGAAAGTCGCGACGATAAGGGGTGTCTTCATCTTGAGAATTCCTCTGATCAGGTGAGCGTGTCAGAAGCCGATCCGGTTCAAGACACTGTGGACGGCGGCGGTCAGGAAGCCCAACCAGGCGCCGAACACGAGCGACCAACACAGGCCCTGGACCAGAGCGGTCGGGGATGTCGTGTCGGCGGTGGTGAATAGCGTGATAAACGCGTGCGTCGCGCTGACCGGCACAAACGCCAGAAGCCAGCAGACGATAAAGCTGATGCCAAAAATAAGGGCGCCCGCTGCGGTGAAATGCACGAGCAGCGACTTGTTCGCCGATCGCCCTCCGATACCAAGTGCGGTCATTTCTGCCTCCCGAACTACCTCACTGGTGATCGGCTCGCAACAAACCGCGGGATATACGTAAATACCCGACATAGGCATTTTCGTCCGTCAAATAATTGTGGATGGCCGCCACGCAATCGAGGCGCCTTCGTAATTATACGTATTCATCACAGGGGGCGGCGGTCGTAATTAAACCAGATGAAGTATGACTAATGGGGGTCATGTTTCTTGCATGGGCCAGGTTGCCCAACGGAGATTTACGCCATGCTTCTTAAGAGAAAGATCATTCTTTCGCTCGCCGGACTGGCGATGCTCAGCAATTCTCCAGTCATCGCCGCAAACATTCGGCACGCGTTCTTCATGCGTGGATCGATTGTCGCCGAAGACGCCACCGGCACGGTTGTTTGCGTCGGGAAAGAAGACGGCGCGAAGGTTGGGCAGGTTCTCACCGTTTATCGCGTCAATATCCTGGGTGGTCCCCAAAAGGGGCCCGGTCCGGCCTATCGCCGCGACCTTATCGGACATGTCAGGATCGATCATCTGTTCGAGGGTCATTTCGCCCATGTCAGTGTGGTCGACGGAAAGCCCGCGGTGAACGACATCGTCGAACTCCGGAAAAAATGAACGCACGGCGGGAGCGGTTGATGCCGCTCCCGCAGATCCCTAACGCGCCCCGGCTGAGCTCGGCGACGATGTAGTGGGATACGAAGGAATGTTCCGCTTTCTATTCGATCGTATTGAAAAGTTGGGCAGAATAGCGGCGGCGCGCTGATTTGCTCTTCGCGCTCAAGCGGAGAAGAGCCGATGGTCGGGCAAGCGGACCAATGCGGCCGCTTGCTCAAATCAGCGGCGCTTGGCGTCAATCTACCGCTCAGCCAGGTCGCGCACCCAGATGTTGCGATAGCTGATCGGCGGGCTGGGATCGCCATGGGCCTGTAGCTTGATCGGCGCACGATCAAACGCCTTGTAGCTCGGCTTGCCGATATAGAGCGTCTCGCCGAGCAGCGAGACATGGTTCTGGACCAGCACGCCGTTGATAAAGGCAGTGACATGGGCCGGGGTCTTCAACGTCCCATTCGCGTCGAAAATCGGCTTGTCCCACACGACGTCCACGCTTTGCCACTCTCCCGGCTTGCGCACCGGATTGGCGAGCGGCGGGTATTGTTTGTAGATCGCGCCGGCCTGGCCGTTGACATAGGTGTCGTTCTTGTAGCTGTCCAAAATCTGCAGCTCATAGCCGGTATCGCCTGGGCCGGTTGACGCCAGGAACAGGCCGCTATTGCCGCGTGCCTGACCCGTCCCGGTGACATTGGCTGGGATGCGATATTCGAGATGAAGCTGATAGCTGCCGAAGGATCGGCGCGTCTGAATGTTGCCCTTGTCCTTCGCCACGGTGGCGATTCCGTCCGCCACGGTCCAGCCCGCCGGCGCGCCGTCCTTCACATTCACCCATTGATCCAGCGATTTGCCGTCGAACAGCACGATCGCGTCGGATGGCGGCGATGCCGTTTCACTGCTGCCAGGGGTCACTACCGGCACGGCGGGGGACCAGACCTCCGTGTCCTCCGGCTTCGGCTTGGCGTCCTGCGCCAGGGCGGCAAACGGGGCCATGGCCAGCAACAGGCTAGCGCCCCGCAGGATCGATTTCATCGCATTCTTCCTCTCGATAGGGTTCGGTCAGCGGAGCCGCCACGGCGTCGCCCGCTCAGGCCAGGGCGCCGGCGCGGAACTGCTTCACCGCATGGTCCACTGCCCGGCAGGTCAGCGCCATGAACGTTAGCGACGGATTGACGCAGGAGATCGAATTCATCTGCGACCCATCGGTCACGAACAGATTGGCCGCGTCGTGCGCCTGGTTCCACTTGTTGAGCACCGAAGTGCGCGGATCGTTGCCCATCCGTGCGCCGCCCATTTCGTGGATCGCCTCGCCGGGAACATGCTCGGACTCGCCGCTGGTCACGTTGACCAAACCTGCCTGGCGCAACATCATCTCGCCCTGGGCGCGGGCATCCGCCATCATGCGCAGTTCGTTGTCCCGGAACGTCACGTCGAAACGTAATTGCGGGATGCCGAAACGGTCGACCCTGGTGGGATGCAGCGAGACGCGATTGTCCTCATAAGGCAGGCATTCGCCAAACGCGCCGATCGAGAATTTCCACGGATCGTAGCGGCGCATGCCTTCCTTCATCGACGCGCCGAAGCCGACCGGCTTGGCCGGGCTGCGGCTCGCGCCACCCTGATAGCCATAGCCGCGCTTGAAACCGACATCGTCATCGGTGCCGACGTTGCGGAAACGGGGAATGTAGATCGCCCCGGGGCGGCGACCATATTCGATATATTCCGTCATGCCCGGCACCTCGCCCGAGATGTGGGTGCGGAAGATATGATCCATGACGTAGCGGCCGAGCGTGCCGCTCGTGTCGAAATAGCTGCGATCGGATCCCGGCGCGCGGCTGTTCATCAGGATCTGGACCGACGCCATGGCTGACGCGCACAGGAAGACGAGAGGGGCCTTCACCACTTCGGCCTGGCCGGTTTTCGCGTCGACGAAGCGGACTCCGGTCACGCGCTTGCGCCGGGGATCATATTCCAGGTTCGACACGACCGCATCGGACCGGATGGTGAGGCGGCCGGTCGCGCGGGCGGCCGGCAAGGTGACCGCCTGGGTCGAGAAATAGGCGCCGAACGAACAGCCGTTGGAGCATTGGTCGCGGAACTGGCATTTGCTGCGATTCTGCTCGGGCTTGTCCTCGGTCATGTTCGAGAGCCGGGCGTTGATCAGCTTTCTGCCCGGGAATGCGCCTTCCAATCGGCCCTTCACCCACTTCTCTGCCACGTTCATCGGCATCGGCGGCTGGAACTCGCTGTCGGGCAGATAAGCGAGGTTCTCGCGCGAACCGGAGACGCCGATATATTTCTCGACATAGGAGTACCAGGGCGCGACGTCGTCATAGCGGATCGGCCAGTCCCCACCGACCCCCTCGCGCTTGTTCGCCTCGAAGTCGGCCGGGCTCCAGCGGAAGCACCAGCGGCCCCAGATCAGCGACTTGCCGCCGACCGCCGCCGGCCGGATCCAGCGGAATTTGCTGCCCTCGTCGGTGACATAGGGGTTCAGCCGGTCGTCATTGTAGAATTGCAGGTTGCTGGTCGACAGATAACCATATTTGGCGATGAAATAGTCGCTCTCCACGATCGCTTTGGGGACCTCGCCCCGTGCCGGGAGCTCGAAGGCCGGCTTGCCGTCATAGGGATAGCCTTCCTGATGCTCGACCATGAAGCCACGGTCGAGCATCAGAACGCGCAGGCCTTTCTGGGTCAGTTCCTTTGCGGCGAACCCGCCGCTGATCCCCGAGCCGATGACGATCGCGTCGAACTTGTTGGTGGATGCCATGGGTAGATGCCTTGAAGAGGGAGATCAGAAGCGCAGCGCGCGCAGATTCCGGAAGCTGGTGGTGATGTCCGGCAGATAGGGGGCCGGTGCTTCGTCATTCTCGACATAGAAATGGCGGACGCCCGATGCGCCGGGCAGCTTGAACAGCCCCGCGAAATCGATCGTGCCGGTGCCGACGGCGGTCATTGTCTTGTCCGGCCGCATGTCCTTCACATGGAAGGCATAGAGCCGGTTGCCGAGCCGGGTGATGAGCTTGCCGGCATCCTCGCCGGCGTGAACCGCCCAATAGAGATCCAACTCCAGCTTCACCAGCGATGGGTCGGTTCCCGCGACCAGACGATCGTAGAGGGAAGTGCCCCCGAACCTCGTGGTGAATTCGAAATCGTGATTGTGATAGGCGAGGCCGAGGCCCGCCTCGCGCGCCTGCTTCGCGAACCGGTTGACGTTCTCCACCACGCCGCCGAACCCCGTATCGGTGCGAAGCTCGGGCGGCAGCCAGGGCATGACGATCGTGTCGGCGCCTAGCGTCTTCGCCATCTTCACGGCATCGGAGAATTTGGTCAGCAGCACGTCATAGGACACGTGAAGCGACGGCGCGGACAGTTGCAGCCGGTCCATCGTCCGGCGCAGCAGCGCGTGGTCCATCTTGTCGTAATTGCCGCCGCCGAACTCGACCTCGCGATAGCCGATACCGGCGACCTTCTCGAGTGTCGCGACCGGATCGCTCTGGAAGATCTCGCGCACCGTGTAGAGTTGCAACCCGACCTTGCGGACCTGTGCGGCGCGCGCGAGGCCCGCGATGCTGCTTGCGGCCATTACCGCCCCCATGCTCGCAACGAATGTGCGTCGATCGATCGTCATGCCGAATAGACCTTGTTGACGTTGGAATAGAGATAGTCGCCGTGATATTCGCCGGGGACGGGCAGATATTCCTGCTCCTGGGTCATCCCGATCTCGGAGGTGTAATATCCGGTGATCACGAGTTGCCGGAACGCCCCGAAAAAGGCAGCGCCGTCGGCGAATTGCGCGTTCATCGCGGCGGTGAGCAGCGCGTCGAGTTGCTCGGGCGTCGCCTGGGCGGTCGGCACCTTGTAATCCTGAAGGCACTTGGCCTCGATCGCGTCGAGGCCGGCGAGGATCGGAATCCTCTCCTGGGGAAGCGCCCAATCGGCGAGCAGCTTTTCGATATAGTCGGGCACGCCCGCCTTGATCGCGCCGGGCGTATCGGTGGTGGGGATCACGCGTTCGCTCAGCTGCGTCATCAGCGCGCGTTGTGATGGGCTGAAGACCTGCACGCTTGGCGGTCCTTCGCTGATGACGGGACGCGAATCCTTGCCGACCAGCCCGGCCGCGCGCGCGATCGGCGCGAACAGCGGGGCGCCGAACAAGGCGGCCATGCCGGCAAGGGCGGTTCTGCGGTCTATCATTGCGGGCCTCCGGGCCGATGCGAAATCGGGGTGTCGCTCTTCATGCCGCGTCGATCTCCCTATAGGCGGCGATCAGCCGGTCTTCTCCCGCGCGCCCGGCGAGCGAGTTGCCATGCTCCATGCCGATCACGCCGTCATAGCGGCGGCCCTTCAGCCAGCGGACGATGTTGCGGTGGTTGATTTCGCCGGTGCTTGGCTCGAGCCGGCCCGGATTGTCGCCGAACTGGATATAGGCGATCTCACTCCAGCAGGTTTCGAGCGTCGGGATCAAATTCCCCGCCTGGATCTGGGCATGATAGAGATCGGCGAGCACTTTGACCGCCGGGTTGGCGACCCCCGTGGCGATGGCATATCCCTGCGGGATCGTGCGCATGAAGATGTTGGGGTGATTGGTGATCGTGTTGAGCGGCTCCATCACCAGGATCAGCCCGTTTTGCGCGGCGATATCGCCCGCACGCCGCATCACCTCGATGATCCGCGCGGTCTGAATGTCGACCGGCACCTTTGGGTCCATGAAGCCGGTGACGACGGTCATCCATTTCGCGTCGAGCCGCTTGGCGACATCGACCGAGCGGCGGATGTCGGCGAGCATGGCATCCTGTTCGGCGCGGTCGCCGGAGCCCAGCAGTGGGCGATACTGACCCCATTTCGGCATGCTCGCGACCAGCACGCCCATCGTCATGCCGCGCTGCCGCAGCGCCTTGCCCATGGCTTCCTGCTCGGCGACGGGGCGCGCAGCGGCCTCGTTGTCTTCCCAGGCGGTGAAGCCCTGATCGGCGGCATAGGCGATCTGCTCGATCAGGCCGCCCCGGCTGGCGAAACTGCCCTCGTGCGGCGCGAATTTGAGCGAGAAGCGCGCGGCATTCCGCGATGCCCCGGCCGCACGCGAATAGCTCGCCGCGCCGATCCCTGCCAGGGTGCCGGCCAGGACGGAACGGCGGGATGGTGTCGGTTGTCGCGGCATCGCCTTTATCTCCTTTCGCTTATTTGGCCGTAACCGTCGTCAGATAGGCGATCACCGCCGCGCGCTTCGCCGGATCGGAGAGGCTGATCGGCATCTTCGTCCCCGGCACCTTCTTGGTTGGCGCCGCCAGGAATTGGTCGAGCGTCTTGGCATCCCAGGTCAGGCCCGAGCCCTTCATGGCGGCCGAATAACTGAAGCCCGGAACGGACCCGGCACGCCGGCCGATCAGGCCGGAGAGATTGGGACCGATCCCGTTGCGGCCGCCCTTGGTGACCGTGTGGCACGCGGCGCACATGCCGAAGGCCTGGGCGCCGGCCGGGGTGCTTTGCGCGCCCGACGGCACGGCGAAGACCGCGATACCCGCCATCAGAGCAGGGGCGGCGGCCAGGCAGTAGATCGGCTTCATCAATACTCTCCTGGAGATGGGTTCCGGGTTACAGTCGCGGCTTGCGGATCGAGGCCCATCAGCGCGCGATTGGCGCTGCGGTCGGTACCGCTCGACGCGAAATCATCGAAGGCGTGGGGCGTGACGCGGATGATATGGTGCTTGATGAAGGGCGCACCTTCGCGCGCGCCGTCTTCGGGATGCTTGAGCGCGCATTCCCATTCGAGCACGGCCCAACCCGGAAAGTCATAGGCCGCCATTTTCGAGAAGATCGCGCCGAAGTCGATCTGGCCGTCGCCGAGCGAACGAAAGCGGCCGGGGCGGTCCACCCAATTCTGATAGCCGCCATAGACGCCGGCTCGCCCGTTCGGTCGGAACTCCGCATCCTTGACGTGGAAGCAGCTGATCCGCTCGTGATAGATGTCGAGAAAGGCGAGATAATCGAGCTGTTGCAGCACGAAATGGCTGGGGTCGTAGAGGATCCGGGCGCGGGGATGCTGGTCGACCGTGTCGAGGAATCGCTCGAACGTCACGCCGTCGTGCAGGTCCTCACCCGGATGGAGCTCAAAGGCGCAATCCACGCCGCATTCCTCGAAAACATCGAGGATCGGCCGCCAGCGCTTGCCGAGCTCGGCAAAGGCCTCGTCGATCAGTCCAGCCGGGCGTTGCGGCCAGGGATAGAAATAAGGCCAGGCCAGCGCGCCCGAGAAAGTCGCATGCGCGTCGAGCCCCAGACGTTGGCTGGCCTGCGCGGCGAACTTCACTTGTTCGACTGCCCAGGCCTGGCGCTCGGCCGGCTTGCCCCGTACCTGCTCGGCCGCGAATCCGTCGAACAGACTGTCGTAAGCGGGATGGACCGCGACGAGTTGACCCTGGAGATGGGTGGAAAGCTCGCTCACCACGATTCCGTGCTTGTCGAGCGTGGCACGGAGATCGTCGCAATAGGCCTGGCTTTCCGCCGCCGTGGCGAGGTCGATCAATTGCGGCGTGCAGGGGATCTGGACCGCCACGTACCCCAGCCCGGCAGCCCATTCCGCCAGATGATCCAGCGTGTCGAACGGCGCCTGGTCGGACAGGAACTGGGCGAGGAAGATGCCGGGACCCTTGATCGTCTTCATCGTGCCTCTCCCGCGACGGGCAGCCAGGCGCGGGCATCGTTCGAACGGATCGCGCAATCGATGAAGCGCGCCGATCGCAGGCCATCGTCGATGCCGGGCAGCAGGCCATCCTTGTCCGCACCGTCGATCATGTCGGCGAAATCCCTGTAGAGTGTCGCGAACGCCTCGATGAAACCTTCCGGATGGCCGCTCGGCAATCGAGTCGCTGCTTGTGCAGACGGATGCAGGCCCGGCCCGCCGGCATGGACGATTTCTGTCCGCGAATCCGGCCAGCGCAGGATGAGGTCGCCCGGCGCGTCGTGGCACCATTCGAGGCCGCCTTTGTCGCCATAGATGCGCAGGCGCAGTCCGTTGCGTTCTCCGGTGGCGATTTGCGAGGCGGTCAGGACGCCGGGCACCCCGTCCGTAAAGTGCAACAGCATGTTGCAATCGTCGTCCAGCTGCCGTCCTGCGACCACCCGGGGAAGGTCCGCGATCAGCTCGATGGCGCGCAGGCCGCTGACATATTCCGCGAGCTGGAAAGCGTGGACGCCGATATCGCCGATGGCGCCGCCCGTGCCGGCCCGGGTCGGGTCCGTCCGCCAGCTCGCCTGGAGATTGTCGCCCTCGATCCGCTCCGATAGCCACCCTTGCGGATAGTCGACCATGATCTTGCGGACCCGACCGATCGCGCCGCCGGCGATCCGTGCCCGTGCCTCGCGGATCATCGCATAGCCGGTATAAGTGTAGGTGAGCGCGAAGGGCTGGCCCGATCGCGCGACGATCGGGGCCAGCGTCTCGGCTTCGGCCAGGGTCGCGGTCATCGGCTTGTCGCAGATCACTGGAAGACCGGCTTCCAACGCCGCCTTGGCGATCGCGAAATGGCTGTCGTTCGGCGTCGCGATGGCGATTGCCTGCACGCCATCCTCGCGCCCGCGCTCGCTTTCGATCATCGCCTCTATGCCGTCATAGGCGCGCTGTTCCGGGACGCCCCATCGAGCGGCCTGCTGGCGGGACTTCTCGAGCGTCCGGCTGAAGGCGCCGGCGGTTAGCACGAATCGCGCGTCGAGACAGGCGGCCATGCGATGCACCGCGCCGATAAAGCTTCCGGGACCACCACCGATCAGCCCGAGCCTGAGAATGTTCTGCGTCATCGAAAATCCGTCCTGGACCGTCAGGGAAGCACGGGCGCGGCCGCGCCGGACTGCTCGTCCTGGGGCGGAGCCAGCTTCTCGCGGAAGGCGAGAGCGAAGAGGACCATCGCGACGAAGGCGATCACCGCCGGCACCATCCAGATCGCGCGCCAATCATGGCTGCCGTCGGGATTGGCATGCATGCCGTAGACGACGCCGGCGATGTTGGAGCCGATCACGATGCCGATACCTTGGGTGATCAGGTTGAAGAAGGATTGCGCCCGGGAACGCGCCTCGGCGTCGAACTTGCGATCGACATAGATCTGCCCGGACACGATCAGGAAGTCGTAGCAGATGCCGTGGATGATGATGCCGAGCAGCACCATCGGCATGATCGCGGTCGAACCCTGATAGCCGAAACCGAACAGCAGGAAGCGAACCGCCCAGGCGCCCATTCCGACCACCAGCACCCATTTGATACCCAGCCGGAAGAGCACGAACGGCAGGCTGACGAGGATCAGCGATTCGAAGATCTGCCCCGCCGTCTGGATGCCGGTCGCCTCGATCCGCGTCCCGAACAATGTCAGGTGCAGGTCCTTGTCGGCGAAGAAGGTGTTGCCATAGGCATCGTAAAAGCTTCTCGGCGTCATCAGCGCCAGGGTGCAGGCGATGAACACCCAGAATGCCGTCTCGCGGTGGCGCAGGATGACGTCCAGTCCCAGCACCGCCGACGGGCTGACGATCCGCCCGCGGGCGCGCGGCGGGGTGTTCGGCAGGGTGAGGGCATAGAGGCCGAGCGCGATGTAGACGATCGCCGCCATCCGCATCGGCAGAGCGGTTTGCGCGGCCCCGGCGATCACGCCGACCAGCAAGCCCGCCACGATCCAGCCGATCGTGCCCCACACCCGGACGCCGGGGAATTCCTTGGCGATATCGGTCATCGAGTTGAACGCGATCGCGGTCGCGAGCGGGATCGTCGACGCGTAGAACAGGAAATGGAGCAGGCAGCCGAACAGGAACAGCGACGGCGAGCTCTGGATGGTGGACACCCAGAAGAGGACGATGCCCGCGCAGATCGACAGGATGCTCAGCAGCTTCTCGGCCGCCATGAAGCGGTCGGCGATCATCCCGACGAACAGGGTGGAGGCGATCGTCGCGATGCCGACCATGCCATAAGCAGCGCCGATGATCGTGTCGAAATGCAGGCCCTTGCTCATGTACGTGCTGAGCGGAACGAGCCAGACGCCCCACGCGAAATATTGCGCGAACATCATGATCGACAGCCGCAATTTGACCATGTGCCGCACCCCTTCAGAGCCAAGGCATGACCTTGGCAGACCTCTCACCCGGCAGGAAACTGGCGATTAGAGAAAAACGCCACCCGATACCGTCACTTGCCTCGATCTTCGCCGAGTCCTCGATTGGCCAAAACAATCATGAGATCGATCTCATTGCAAGTGCAAATTGACGAAAATCGGATACGTCGCGTCAGGAAATCGGCGACCGCCCGGGGACGGGCCCCATGCTTTGCCGGGCGATGACCTCGTAAGGCAGCGTGGCATAGACCGGCTGCGTCTGGCGACCACTCAATATGTCGAGCAGGAGCTCGACCGTTTTTCGGCCGATTTCCGCCATCGGCTGGCGCACGGTGGCGAGCGGGGGGTCGACATAACGGGCCATCTGGATGTCGTCGAAGCCGACGACCGAGACATCCCCCGGGCATGAAATACCCGCCGACCGCGCCGCCGCGAGCGTGCCGATCGCCATCTCATCGCTGAAGCAGAAAATGGCGGTGGGACGTTTGGCGCGCGCGAACAGGGCCATCGCCGCGCCGCGACCCGATTCGATCGAGAAGTCGCCATTCTCGATCACGAGCCGCGCGGCCAGCCCCTGATCCTCCGCCGCTTTCTGCGCGCCCGCCAGGCGGTCCCGGGTCAGCGGGCTGTCGGCGGGTCCGATGATGACCGCGACATCGCGATGACCCAATCGATAGAGCGATTGCATGACATCATAGCCCGCCCCCGCATTGTCGATATGCGCGCTCGACACGCCGAGCGATGGCGTGAACTCGCAGCCGTTGACGATGGGTGCGCGGCTGCCATCGCGTTCGAGAATGGTCGCCAGGACGGTGGGCAGGCGGTGGCCGAGGAAGATGATGCCGTCCGCCTCCCGGCGATTGAGCATGTCGGCATATTGCTCCTCGCGCTCGCGCTCGTTGCGCGTATCGCCCAGCAGGACCGCATAGCCCGCTTTCTGCGCCGCTTCCTCGACCCCGCGGATGACGCGCGAGAAGAACGGGTTGGAAATATCCGGGACGGTCACGATGATCCGGCCAGTTCGCGTCGTGCGCAGGCTCGCCGCCACCGAATTGCGGCTATAGCCAAGCTCCTGCACGGCCTTCAACACCCGGTGCCGCGTCGCTTCCGCGACCAATTCGGGCGCGGACAGCACCCGGGCGGCCGTTGCTCTCGAGACGCCGGCGGCCTGCGCGACGTCGCGAATGGTTGTCATGGTAAGCGAATATCGGGAGCGACGGCCGCAACGCGACGATCTGGGTGGGTGATGAGCAGTCCGTGACAACGCATCGCGATACATTTGCGATCGGCCGTCCAATTGACAAGCCCTCTTCGCGGAGGCCGGCCCAGTTCGCCCGAAGCAATCGGTCAAAGGGATTGACCCGCACCCCTTCGAGGCAAGTCAGTCCTCTCTCAGCAAGGTCTCGAAATCCCGTCCGCCATAGAAAATGCCGATTACGACTACATCGCTCTCTTCAACCACGAAGGCTATTGTTACCCGGCGGCGCCAAGCCAGGGCACGCATTCCCGGCCGCAGATCGTCCCTCGGTGTTCCCCGTTCGGGAAATTCGCTCAACCTGGCGATGTGGTCGAGGATGCCATCTGCAAATCGCAACGCGATCTCGGCGTCGGCCGCTGAGGCAATGTAGCTGTGCAAATGGTCAAGCTGGTCGCGCGCCTCGGGCGTAAAGACAATGCGATAGGCCATCGTTGATCAGAAGGCGGCAATCAGATGTCGCGTTTGCCGATCGACGCGCGAACGTCGTCCAGGGAGATTCCGCGCGAGGGGTCGGCGCGATATGCATCATAGGCAGGCAATGCCTGTTGTCGCAGCCAGTCATCCAATGCGCGCTCGCGTGCATTCAATGCTCGAAGACCTTCGCGGATGACTTCGCTCTCGCTGGCATATTCGCCCGACGCAACCTTGGCACGGACAAGCGCAGCCATCTCGTTGGGCAATGTCACGCTGAACTGTTGAGTCGAACGCACGGCGGGTCCTTTCGAGTAGGATTTAATCCTACTCGGCCGAAAATTCAACCGGCGCCAGAGGGACATTTACGGCGATAGCCGAGACGGCGGAACCGAGTTTTGTGCGCCAACCGACGTCATACACCGTTCGTCGTCCGACGATTGACGAGGGCACCCATCTCTTCGCATGTGCAGCATATCGTTAAGAAGAGGCGAAAAAGCTATGCGCATCGTGATGATCGGTTCGGGCTATGTAGGACTTGTCTCCGGCGCCTGTTTCGCCGATTTCGGCCATGACGTCGTCTGCGTCGACAGCGACGAGGCGAAGATTGCCAAGCTGAAGGCGGGCGGAATTCCGATCTATGAGCCTGGGCTCGACCGGCTCGTGGCCAAGAACGTCGCGGCGGGCCGGCTGTCGTTCACGACCGAACTCGCAGGTCCGGTGGCCGCGGCCGATGTCGTGTTCATCGGCGTCGGCACGCCGACCCGACGCGGCGACGGCCATGCCGATTTGTCTTATGTTTATGCTGCGGCGCACGAGATCGCGCTGGCGCTCGACGGCTTCACCGTGATCGTCACCAAATCGACCGTCCCGGTCGGGACCGGCGACGAAGTGGAGCGGATTATCCGCGAGGCCAATCCGGGTGCCGATTTCGCGGTCGCCTCCAATCCTGAATTCCTGCGCGAAGGTGCCGCGATCGAGGACTTCAAACGCCCCGATCGCATCGTCGTCGGCATCGAGGACGAGCGCGCCCGTGGGCCGATGGAAGCGGTCTATCGTCCGCTCTATCTCAACAAGTCGCCGCTGCTGTTCACGCGCCGCCGCACCAGCGAGCTGATCAAATATGCCGCCAATGCGTTCCTCGCGATGAAGATCACCTTCATCAACGAGGTCGCCGACTTGTGCGAGAAGGTCGGGGCGGACGTCCAGGACGTGGCGCGCGGGATCGGCCTCGACAACCGGATCGGCGGGAAATTCCTCCACGCGGGGCCCGGCTATGGCGGATCATGCTTTCCCAAGGATACGCTGGCGCTGGTCAAGACCGCGCAGGATCACGACAGTCCGTTACGGCTGATCGAGACGACCGT
The DNA here is from genome assembly GCF_056401895.1 of Sphingomonas sp. P4_D12. Classification (NCBI taxonomy): domain Bacteria; kingdom Pseudomonadati; phylum Pseudomonadota; class Alphaproteobacteria; order Sphingomonadales; family Sphingomonadaceae; genus Sphingomonas; species Sphingomonas sp. P4_D12. The sequence goes on from NZ_JBFUIL010000004.1 coordinate 174,415, forward strand.
CGCGGTCAACGACGTCCGCAAGCGCGCGATGGCGCGGAAGGTGATCGCGGCGGCCGGCGGCGACGTGCGCGGCAAGACCATCGGCGTGCTCGGTCTGACCTTCAAACCCAACACCGACGACATGCGCGACGCGCCGGCGATCGCGATCGTCCAGGCGTTGCGGGACGCCGGTGCGACCGTGCGCGCTTATGATCCGGAAGGGATGGCGGCGGCGGCGCCGCTGCTGGGCGAAGTAGCCTATACCGATTCGGCTTATGCCGTGGCGGAAGGCGCGTCGGCGATCGTCATCGTCACCGAATGGGATGCGTTCCGTGCGCTCGACTTCGAGCGGCTGAAGGCGGTGATGGCGACGCCGGTGCTGGTCGACCTGCGCAACATCTATCGCGCCGACGATCTCACCGCCGCGGGCTTCATCTATCGCAGTGTCGGACGGCCCGGCGACGGCGAGCCGGTCATTCATCCCGAGACGCTCAAGATCCCCGAGTTGCAATAAGGGCGGCGGACATGGCCTCCACCACGCCGCCGATCTGCGTCACCGGACTGCGCGGATTTCCCGATGTCATGGGCGGCATCGAAAGCCACTGCGAAGAGTTGCTGCCCCGCATTGCGACGCTCGCGCCCGACCAGCCGATCGTCGTGCTCGGCCGCGCGCCCTATTTGCCGGAGCGGCGGCGAACATGGCGTGGTGTCGAGATCGTCGGGCTGCGCTGTCCGCAATCGAAGCACTTCGAGACGATCCTTTCGACATTGTTCGCGATTTTCGCCGCCAAGCGGCGCGGCGCGGACGTGCTCCACATCCACGCGATCGGACCCGCCATCCTGGCCCCGCTCGCGCGGATGCTGGGCCTGCGCGTGGTCGTGACTCATCACGGCACCGATTATGATCGCGCCAAATGGGGCCGTTTCGCAAAGGCCGTATTGCGGCTGGGCGAGCGTGCAGCGCTCGGCTGGGCGGATCGAATCGTCGCGATCTCACCGTCGCTTGCCGAGCAGTTGCGGCTGGCCTTTCCGCGAAAGGCCAACGCGATCCACTATATCCCCAACGGCGCGCCCGAGTTGTTCGCGGGCGGCGATGCCGGCGAGATCCTCTCGGGGCTGGGAATCGGCGACGCACCTTTCCTCCTCGCGGTCGGACGGCTGGTGCCGGAAAAGGGACTCCACGACCTGATCGCCGCGCACCGCGCGTCGCGCACGGGGTATAAGCTGGTGATCGTCGGCGGCGCCGATCACGACAGTCCCTATGCGCGCGACCTGGTCGCCGAAGCGGGGCCGGATGTGATCTTTGCGGGCGTGCAATCGCGCACTGTGCTCGCGACACTCTACCGCCGGACGGCGATGTTCGTGATGCCGTCCCATCACGAAGGGCTGCCGATCGCCGCGCTCGAGGCGGCGGGGGAGGGCGCGGCGATGCTATTGAGCGACATTCCCGCCAACCGCGACATCGGCTTGCCCGCGGCGAACTATTTTCCGGTGGGTAACGTCGATCGCCTCGCGGCTATGCTGGCGGCCGATCCCGCTTCGCTCCGAACTGACGCAAGCGCGGTGCGCACGCGTTTCTCGTGGGACAAAGCGGCGGTGGAGACGCTCAGCCTGTATCGCGCGCTTCAGCCCGAACGGTCGCGTACGATCCGGCCCAGCGCGGCCTGAAGCGCGGACGCGTCGCGCGGATCTGGCTTGCCCGAAACCCGGAGCGCCGCCCCATCGACAGTGATCCGGCCGGTCAGCGGATGCCACGCCCCCGCTGCCCAAGTCCAGCTGCGGAACCGCCAAATGCCGGCGCTTTCCTGCGCGACATGGAAAGGCGGGCGCGACGGATCGGACGGCGCTATCGCACCGAGCGACCCTGCCGGCACCGCCACGAGCGCACCGCCCAACAGACTGCGTCTCGAGAAGTCCATCGCGCGTCTCCTTTTGATGCTTAGCGGCCCGCTAATAACGCCTGTTGAGCCTTTGGGCACGCCCCTCATGGCAGACAGAGCCTTGCAAGCGGCGGACTGACGCGGCCGGGGGGCCAACCATCCGCAATTTCGTGAAATCTGGAAGGGTGACGCGGTGAGCGGCGCCCGTGATGCGGTGGGTGTATGGGTACGCGTTATATTTCGCCGACCGGGGCGGGGGATAAATCCGGGTCGAGTCTGGAAAACGCCGCGCCGATCGGCGCGCTCGATGCCCAGATCGTCAAGGCGGGCGCGGGCGGAGAAGTGTTGCTGATCGCCGACGCGGGCACCTACAATGTTGCGGGAACCATCGGGGTTTCGCATGGCGGCGCAGACGGCCTGCCGGTCACGATCCGCGGCGTCGACCATCTCGGCAACACGATGGCGGCGCAGTTCAGCGGTACCCGCCCCGCCGATTGGCACGCCGGCGACGCGGCCGGTAACGAGCTGTTCAAGATGGGCAGCGGCGCGAACCACCTGACGTTCCAGGACATCGACGTCAGCAATGTCGGCACCGCCTTCCGCGCCAGCGCGGACATCGCCGACATCACGGTGCAGCACGTCGATGTCCACAATGCCCGGCGCTTTTTCGAGGATCTGGCGAGCAGCGGCACCGCGTCGGTCAGCGGCCTCACCATCCGCGACGTCACCGTCACCGGCTTCTCGCGCGAGGCGATCCGGCTGCAATATGACACCCATGACGTCGTGATCGAGAATGTTCGCGGTGACATGGCGGGCCAGGTCGGCGACGATCTGCCCGAGGGTATCCATCTCGACGGCACGGTCCACGATGTCGTGATCCGCGACACGACAATGGCCAATGTCCAAAGCGTCGGTAGCGGCAGCACCTATTTGAACGGCGACGGCTTCGCGACCGAACGCGGCGTCTATAGCGTGCGGTTCGAAAATACCCTCGCCACCGGCAATAGCGACGGCGGCTATGACCTGAAATCCACCGATACCGTGCTGATAGGCGCGGTCGCGTCGGAGAATGCGCGCAACTATCGGCTCTGGGGCGACATCACGATGTCAGGCTCGGTCGGGCTGAATCCGGTCTGGCGCGGCGGATCGTCCGAGCAGAACCAGGTCTGGATCGCGGCCGGCGCGCATGTCACGATCGTCGACGGCACCTTCACCGACGCCGGATCGCGGACCAAGGTCTTCTCGTCCGAGGGCACGCTGCTGCTCGACGGGGTGCATGTCGTCCATGCTGCGGACTCGATCCTGATGACCTCCGACACATTGCTCTCGCTTGAGGGCCTGCCGACGCTCACGGAAAGCGTCGTCGCATCGGACGGCAGCAATTCGGCGGGATGGTCGATCGACGATCCGGCAGCTGCGACGTCGATCGGCTCTGCGAGCTACGCCGTATCGACGGATCATTTCGTCGGGACGGCCGGTAACGACCATTATTTCATCGATTCCGCGAAGGATACGATCGCCGAATCGGCGTCGGCCGGCACAGATCATGTCGCGACGACGCTCGATAAATACACGCTCGGCGCCAATCTGGAGAATTTAACCCATATGGGCCTCGGCGATTTCGCCGGCACCGGCAATGCACTTGCCAACATCATCACCGGCGGGGTCGGCCACGACACGCTGCTGGGGCTCGACGGCAACGACACATTGAATGGCGGTGGCGGCGACGATTCGCTCCAGGGCGGCAACGGCGCCGACGCGCTGAACGGCGGCGATGGCAAGGACATGCTGCTTGGCGGGTGGCAGGGCGATACGCTCGATGGCGGCACTGGCGACGATCGGCTGATCGGCGACATCACTTGGCTGAGCACGACCGGCGCGCGCGATATACTTCGCGGGGGCGACGGCAACGACCTGCTGTTCGGCGATGCGGAGACGATGAGCGGCACCGCGCATGGCGGGATCGACAATCTGTCGGGCGGCAACGGCAACGACGTGCTCTACGGAGACGCCATGACGATGACCGGCACCTCGGTTGGCGCTGGCGACACGCTGTACGGCAATGACGGCGACGACATATTGTACGGCGACGGCGCGATCATGGCGGTCGGCGTCGTCGGTGGGGACGACCGGATCGACGGCGGCGCGGGCAACGACGTGCTCATCGGCGGCGGCGGCCATGACACTCTGATCGGGGGAGCGGGTGCCGATCACTTCGTCTTCGCGCCCGGATCGGGGAAGGACGACATTCTCGATTTCTCGTCCGCTGAGGGCGATCGGATCGATCTGTCGGGATTCGGCGCCGCGGCTGGAAACTTCACGACCACGCTCACGGCCGACGGACTCTCGATTCACGTCGGCGACAGCACGATCGTCCTTCACGGCGTCGTCGCGCTCCATCCCTACGATCTCATTCTTCTGTAGCGACGGGCCGCCCGCTCCCAGCGACGGACAACCCCCGGAATGGTGCATTGCAGCAGACGCGCATGCTATGCATCGCAGCCGTAACCGGTGGTAGCGCCGAACGTGAGGATACATGGCCGCAAAGGCGACGATCCTGTTCGTCATCAATTCGCTCGCCGGCGGCGGGGCGGAACGTGTGCTCACGACGATCCTTGGCGCGTCGGCGCCGTGGCGGGATCGCTATGACGTGCATCTCGCGCTGCTCGACGACGAGCCGCGCGCTTACGCCGTTCCGGAGTGGATCACCGTCACCCAGCTCGACGCGCGGCACCGGTTGGGCGCGAGCATCGCGCAATTGCGTCGGCTGGTAGCCCGGCTGAACCCCGACACCGCGCTCGCCTTCCTGACCCGTGCCAATGTGGCCACCGCCATTGCGATGGCCGGGCGCGGACGGCCGTGGCTGATCAGCGAGCGGGTCAATACCAGCGCGCATCTGGGCAGCGGCGCGGGCGCGATCGCCGCGCGTGCGATGGTGCGCTTCGCCTACCCACGCGCGCGACACGTCATCGCGGTATCGGATGGTGTGGTCGACGACCTGGTGCAGAATTTCGGGGTCGCGCGCGATTGCGTCAGCGCGATCGCCAATCCGGTCGACCATGACGCGATCGCGGCTCAGGCCGCTGCGCCCAGCCCATTGGCGATCGACGGCGATTATGTGGTGGCGGCCGGCAGGCTCGTCCCCAACAAGAATTTCGCGCTGCTCGTCGATGCGTTCGCCGCGTCCGGTCTGCCGCATCGGCTCGTCATCATGGGCGAAGGACCCGAACGCGCATCGCTGGAAGCGCAGATCGCGGCAAAGGGACTGACGGAACGCGTGTTGCTGCCCGGTTTTGTCGCCAATCCCTTCGCCGTACTGGCGCGCGCGCGGCTGTTCGCGATGCCCTCCAATGCCGAAGGTTTTCCCAACGGCCTGGTCGAGGCGATGGCCTGCGGATTGCCGGTAGTCGCCACCAATTGCGCATCGGGACCGTCGGAGATCCTCGCCGATCTGCCGCGCGAATCGATAGTCGATGCGCGCCAGGTTCCCGCCGGCGCGCTGGTGCCGCCGAACGACGTTGCCACCTTCGCGTCGGCCTTGCGCGAAGTCGCGAGCGAACCGCGCCGTACCGCCGCGGCCGACGCTGCCCGCCGGCGCTCGCTCGATTATGGCGTCGCCCAGGCGACCGAACGTTATTGGCGCCGTATCGACGCCGCACTGCAGCCCCCTCGAACCAGCGGCTCGCCCGCGTCTCCCTATCCCCTGTCCTCAGGAATCGCGCGATGAAGCTTCTGCTCGCTCTGGCCCTTCTTTTTCTCTCTGCCTGTGTCGGGCAGACCCCGGTCGCCGGCGGCGGTCCTCCGCCCGCGGCCGACGCGATGAAGCTGGCAGCCGGCGATAAGGTGAAGGTGACGACCTATGGCGAGCCGACGCTGACCGGCGAGTTCCAGGTAACTCCCGCCGGCACCCTCGCCTTCCCGCTGATCGGCGACGTGCAGGCCGCGGGGCTCGACCCGGCCGCGCTGGCGGGCGCGCTCGAAGCCAAGCTTGGCGCGGGCTATCTGCTCAATCCCAAGGTCGCGGTCGAAGTGCTGACTTTCCGTCCCATCTACGTTCTGGGCGAGGTGCAGAAGCCCGGCGAATATCCCTATACGCCGGGCCTCACGATCCGTGGGGCGGTCGCGAAAGCGGACGGCTTCACCTATCGCGCCAACCAGAAGAAGGTATTCGTCAAACGCGCGGGCGAGGCGGGCGAAACCGAATATCCGCTGACCGCGGACTTCGCGATCATGCCCGGCGACACGGTGCGCTTCTCCGAGCGCTACTTCTGATGCAGGAAACGGGAGAGCCGCATCTGCGCGGTTGCGCAGTCAGCTTCACGAAGCTCAAGGCGCTGCTTGCCGCCGACCTCTACCGCTATGCCGGTCGGGTCGATCTGAAGAGCTTCCTGCGGCATTATGCCTTCACGCCGGGGTACAAATATACCGTGCTGATGCGCACCTGCGGGTGGCTGAAGCGCAAGCCGGCTAAGGCGTTCGGCCTCTATCCGCTGTCAAAGCTGATGCTCCTGCGCGCGCGCTACAAATACGGTTTCGCGATTCCCGAATATACCGAGATCGGGCCGGGGCTGTTCCTCAACCGTTTCGGCGGTTTCTACATTCACGGCGATGCGGTGTTGGGGAGCAACGTCAACCTGACCCACGGAGTCGTGCTCGGCTATATGAACCGCGGCGCGCGCAAGGGGGCGCCGGTGATCGGCGACCGCAGCTTCCTGGGATCCGGCGCGAAGATCATCGGCGGCATCAATGTCGGCGAAGAGGCGGCAATCGGCGTCAATGCCGTCGTCACCAAGGACGTGCCCGACCGCGGCGTGGTCGTCGGGATTCCGGCCAAGCTCATTTCCGACCAGGGATCGGAAGGCTATATCAACCGGATGGCGCCCGAGGCGCTGTTGGCCGCCTGCGCCGATGCCTATCCCGGACAAATGCGGGAAAAGGCGCAGCCGACCGTCGGCGGTGCCCTACAAACCTGATAGCGTCACGCCGAACGACACGCGCACCTTCTCGTAATCGCGGCCGGACAAGAGACCGGAGCTGGACTGACTGCGACGCAACACATCCGCGCGGAGCGCTATTCGCGGGCTGAGCCGGTATGTCCCGGATGCGCGGTAGTTCCAGCGGTCGTCATTGCGATCGATATTGTTGAAGTCGCGCGCTTCCTTTTCGACGCTCGCGCTCAGGATCAAATTGCGCAGCAGTTCATAGTCGGCGCGAAGCGACATGGTGGTCGAAAGATAACCGGCGGCCCCCAGGATTCCGGTCTCGTTGACGCGGCGATCGACCGTGGCCGTGAGCGTGACGAGCGGCGTCAGGAAATATTCGACATCGCCCCGCACCAGCACGCCACTGATGTCCGCGAAGAACGGGTCGCGATAATTCTGCTGAAGATAGCCGACGCGCAGCGACCCGCGGATTTTGGCGCCGAGTTCGAAACTCGATCCCAAGGCAGCCTCATACCCTTGCGAGTCGCGTGCCGGGACCGGTCCGATCCGGGTGCGGTAATCGCGGATATTGTACGACCCCACACCGAACAGCGAAATGCTCGGGCTGAGCGCATATTCGACGATGCCGGTGCCCGTTACCGTCGTGCGGTCGCGAAAATCCTCATCGACGACGCCGGCAAGGGCATCGCGGCCGTCCCGGTAATTGCGATTTTCGACGTCCAGCACCCCGCGCACGCGCAATCGGTTGAAGACATGCGTCACTGCTCCGCTCGCTTCGCTGATCGTGAAGCGGATCGGACGCTGCACTAGCGCAGGAGAATCGGGCTCGGTACGCTCTTGGGCAAAACGGCCGTAGAGCCCGGTCAGGTCGATCGTCGTGTCGTTGCTGATGACGTAATGGGCACTGCCGTCGAGGCGGTAGTTGGTCTGGTTTTCGCTGATGCGCGATGCATAGCGCGTCAGATCGAACTCGCCGTTCAGCGTCAGCTTCAGATTGGGCGACGGGCGGACAATCTTCAACCGCGGGACGACATGGAGATAGGCATCGCCGATGCGCGGTGCGTTCACCGCGTACAAATTGTCGTCATACCCGGTGCCGATCGCCACCGACGGCGTGAGCTCGAGGACGCCGACATGGACCGGGGCCGGGTCGTATTCGGGATGTTCGCGCTCCATGACGCTGACGTTGCGGTCGCGGCCGAACGCGCTCGACGGCGGGGCCTGGCCGACGCTGTCGGTCGCATCCGATACCTGCGCGAAGGCGGTGCCGGTAATCGCGGCATTGATCAGACCGGCCAGCAGGATCACACGAGGCGTCATCGGCGCCCCAGCGTCACGAGAATGGGGAAATGGTCGGAGCCGGTCGCCGCCAGGCGGTCGGCGCGCACCAGGCCCCAGGCCGGGCCGGCATAGAGCTGATCGATCGGCAGGAAGGGCAGGGTGCGTGGCCAGCTCCAGATCGCGCGCGTCATCCGCGTCAGTGGCGCGAACGCCGCATCCTGCGCGCGCATCGCCGCGCTCCACGGCGTCAGGTTCATATCGCCTCCAATGATCAGGCCGCCGCGATCGATGCGGGCCAAGGCGGCGGCAAGCGCGGCGCGCGCTGCGGCCTGTCGGTTGGCAGGAATCGGCCGCGGATAATGTAGCGTGGCAACCGTCACCGGCGCGCTCCCGGGCACGGCGATCTCGGCCCAGAGCAGCGGCGGTCCGAACTTCTGTCCATGCGCATCCTTCAGGAAATAGCCCGAAGCGCGGATCGGCCAGCGCGAGAGGATCGCCAGGCCGCATCCGCCGCCGGGGCACGCCGTGCGATAGGGAAAGCGGCCAGCGGTCGCCGTGACCAGCGCGTCGCGTGCGCGCGACGTCTCCTGCAACAGCACGATGTCGGCATCCGTCCCCGCGATCGCCGCGCCGGTGGCGGCGGGGGACGCGTTGTCGACCCAGACATTATGGGTCAGAACGCGCACTTCGCGTGCCCCCTTGGGCGCGGCGGGGATCGTCCGGACGATTTCCGGCGTCGCCGCCATCGCCATCGGTACGATGCCGATCGCCGCGAGCGGCAAGGTCCAGCGAACGCGTCGCCGCGCGATCAGGAGCCCGACCGCCAGCGCCACGGCGAACAGCGGCACGAACGACGCGAGCACGTCCAGGCTCGGAAGCCATGCCCCGAGGATGGCGAGCCACGCCGCGATCGCCGCGCCGGCGATCATCAGCCGACCGATATTGGCAAGAATGGTCAAGCCTGCGCGCTCCACCGGCTGCGCAGTTCATGTCCTCGTTGCCGGACCGCCGCCGGGATCGCGCGCGCAGCGAGCACCAGCGCCGCGGTCGTCCAACCTTCGGGCAGATAGACGTCGCTCGCGCGGATCGCGGTCCGCCCCGGATGTTTCATCGCGTAGCGCGCGTAATGCGCGATCTCCTGGTTCGCCAGTCGCCGCAGCAGCGCAGCTTCGCGCGGGGTCGCGGTCGGGATCATGCCGCGCACCGTCGTCACGATGAGGGGCAGGTCGAGCGTCGTGGTCGACTTGCTGACCTTGTTCTCGGAGTCGCGATGGAAGTCGGCGCTGATCACGGGCGAATAGCGCAACCGGCCCTTGCGGAGGACGCGCAACCACAGGTCCTTGTCGCCGCCGCGCACCGCCTTGCCATGAGGGAATCCGCCGGCTGCGAGAATCGCGGTCCGGCGAATCGCGATCGCGCCGGTCCACATCGGGCATTCGCGCACCGCCAGCCAGCTTTCGAGGAAGCCGGCGAAATCGAGCGTGACGGGACTCTCGAGCCGGGCCGCGATGCGCTGCGGCTGACGCCGGTCCGCGAACACGTGATCGAACCGAGTCGCAACCGCGGCGACGCCAGGGTCCTCGGCGATAGTCTGCGCCAATAGCGCCAGATGGTCGTGCGCCCATAGATCGTCGGCGTCGAGAAAGGCGATCCATTCGCCCCTCGCGGCCTCGATACCGACATTGCGCCCGGCATATCCGCCGGGCCCCGGTGTCGCGAGATCGAGCAGGCGAATGCGCGGATCGTCGATCGCGGCGACAATCTCGCGGCTCCCGTCGGTCGAGCGATTGTCCACCACGATGATTTCATAGGCCGCATGGGATTGCGCGCGGACGCTGTCGATCGCGTCGCGAACATGTGCGGCCTTGTTGTACAGCGGCATGACCACCGAGAAGCGAACGTCTCCCATCAGTCGCGCGCCGCCTCGCGTCCGCCCGAGAGCCGCAGGAATTCGCGCGTCGCGACTCCCGCCAGCTCAAGCGTCAGCTTCATTACCGCCAGCCGCCGGCCGAGCGGCAATTCCCGCGAGACCGCCGCGCGTCGCAATCGGCGCACGGTGTCGACCGCGGTGACGCCCAGCACGCGCGCCAGGCGCGGCGTAGCGCTGGTCCGATCCCAGCGACCGCCGCTGAGCCGGCGGCGCTTGCGCACCAATTCGCTGCGGTCGGCGCGCACCGGGTGACGCACCACCATCTCGGGGACATAGATGAGCGGGTGGCCCGCGGCGCGGATCCGTAACGCCATCTGCCGATCGCCACCCGATTTCAGACTGGCGTCGAACCCGCCCAGCGCACGCAATACCTCCGCACGGCTAATCCAGTTGGCGGTCGCGCAATTCCCTCGCGCCGCATGCGCCTGCGGAAAGCTGAACAGCCTTTCATAGTCGGCATAGACTCGTGCGCCCGACGCGCCCTCTTCGAACAGGTCGATTTTGCCCGCGAGGACGCCGAACCCGGGATTCGCCTCGGCTGCGACCAAGGCGGTGGCGAGCCAATCGGCATCGGGCACGCAATCGGCATCGGTGAACGCGATGATCGGCGCCGCGGCCTGGGCGATCGCGGTGTTGCGCGCAGCATAGGATCCCGGCCTGGGTTCGGCGAGCAGGGTCACGCCGGAATAACCCCGGACGATCTCCGCGGTGCGATCGGTCGATCCGTTGTCGACCACGATGATCTCGTAACGCGCGCGATCGGCCGTCTGGCGCCCAAGCGCGTCGAGGCAGCGCGCGATCACCGCTTCGCCGTTCCACACCGGCACGATGACGCTCAGCGCGACACGCGTCACGACTCGTCTCCTCGTCTGACGTCAAGCATGGGCACTGCCTCCCTCCGCGCGCGGTCAGCGTCAATGTCCTGCTGCACCTGCGAAGGCGAAATGCCCCATTATGCCGACGACGCGAGAAGCTCGGATCTGCGACTTTGGGTCCGTCGCTCGTGCCGCTCGGGTCGTCGCAGCGCCGTCTTGCGCTGCACTGCAAAATAATCTCTGCCTAGCACGTGGTGTCGGACCCAGACCATGTTGAGCGAGGGAAGCCCTCCGGCACGCCCCCGCGAACCGAGTTCTTCGTGGTGTCGCTGGCCGACGCCGGCGAGCGTCGCGCCGCATTCTCCGATCGCGCACGCGACACCGCGCTGGCCTGGCGGTTCTTTGACGCCTGCACCCAGCGTCCCGACAGCCTTGCCATCGACGAGGCGGCGATCCGGCGTCACAAAGGGCGTGCGCTGACCCGCGGCGAGATCGGTTGTTACGCCAGCCATTTCTCGATCTGGGAGGAGATGGTTGCGCGCGACGTCGCGCAGGCCATCGTCCTGGAAGACGATACGATCATCGACTGGGCCTATATCGAGCGCCTCGCCGAGACTGACCTTGCCGCCCGCGGTTTCGATTACCTGCGGCTCTATGCAAAGCGGCCGACCTTTCAGCGGATCGTCGCGACCGATTTCCTTCAGCACTCGCGTACCGTGGTCGAGTTGATCGGCCCGGCTTACGGCACGCAGGGCTATGCCATCACGCTGGCCGGCGCGCGCGCGTTCATCGACGAATGCCGCGTCATTCGCCGGCCGATCGACGACGCGATGGATCGATCCTGGGCGCACGGGGTTCGCAACCTCGCGTTGTTCCCGGCACCGATCCTCGAAGCGACCGTGCCGTCCGCGATCGGCGCGGCGCGGTTTGCCGGCAAGGACGATCCTGCGTTCCACACGCTGCGCCAGCGCGCCTGGCGGCAGCTGGAACGCACCCGCATGCGGATGATGAAGGCGAGGCGCTTCCTTGGATATTGATCAGGCCCGTTTCGACACCGAACTCCGCAAGCGGAGCAAGAGCTCGGTCGGCTGGACGCTGGTGCGGTTCCTGTCCGATCAGGTGCTGTCGTTCATCGTTTTCGTCATGCTGGCACGATTGCTGTCGCGCGCCGAAGTCGGTGCGTTCGCGGTCATCGCGGTCACGTCCGAGGCATTCCGTATCATATCGACCGCCGGCCTGCTCCAGACGGTCGCTCGGCGCCGCGAGCTGACCCCGGCGTTCCTCGACACGATCTACCGCTCGCAACAGGCTTTCTCCTTGCTGTCGTGCGGGGCCATCATCCTGCTGTCGCGCCCGATCGCCGAGTTGATGGGCGCGCCCGGCATCGCGCTGCCGCTCGCGGTGCAGAGCCTGGTCCTCCCCCTCGCTTCGTTCGGCGTGACTCACATGGCGCTGCGCCTGCGCGAATTCGGGCATCGCACGACCGCGCTGCGCTCGGTGGTCGGCGGCGTGATTGGCGGCGGGGCCGCCGTGCTTGCCGCCTTTTACGGGCTCGGCTTGTGGGCGCTGGTGATTCAGCGCCTGGTGACCGAAGCGGTCGGCGTTGTCCTGTCACGCCAATCCTATGACTGGACCCCGGGATGGCGGTTCGAATGGCCGATCCTGCGCGGCAATCTGATGCTCAATGCCAGCCTGATCTATGTTCAGCTGATCTTCCTGGCGACGGTCCGCGTCCAGGAGATGGCGATCGGTGCGGGGATCGGCCTTGCCGCCGTCGGTGTCTACCGGACGGCGTGGCGTACCGTGGAGCTGATCGCCCGCGGCGCGATCCAGCCCTTCACGACGGTCGCGACGCAAACGCTGGCGCGCGTGAAGGACGACACCGTCGAACTCGCCCGCGCCTATCGCTGGATGATCGGGCGGGCCGCCGCGATTTCCTTTCCCGCCCTGGTCGGCTTCGGCGCGCTCGCGCCGATCGCGGTGCCGTTCGTGTTCGGCGCGAAATGGGCCGATGCCGGCGCCCTGGCACAGATTTTCGCCTTCATGGCGTTGCCCTTCACACTCAATTTCTTCGCCTCGCCGTCGCTGTCCGCGCTTGGCGCCGGGCGGAGCCTGATCATGTTGTCCACCGCGCAACTTGTGCTCGGCGTCGTCCTGACCTTGGCCTCGTTGCCTTACGGTCTGTTCGCGGTGGCAATCTCCTACGTGGCGCGCGCCTATGTCACGCTGCCGCTTCAAGTCTGGCTGCTGCATCGCATATCGGGGATCGGACCCGGAACGACGCTCGCGGCAGTCCGGGCGCCACTCGCCGCCTCGACCGTCATGGGAGTCGCATTGTTCGTCGGACTGCGCGCCCTGGAGGTTGCGGGCATCAGCAAATTCCTGACCCTCGCGATGCTCGTGCCGCTCGGCGTCGCGCTTTATGCCGCGGTCCTTCTCGCGGTTGGACCCGAATGGCGCACGATGATCCTCGGTCGTGCTTATCGCTTGAGAAAGGCCCGCATTTGACCCCTGCCAGTGCCGACCAGGTCGTCGCTACCCTCGCCGGACGCTTTGCGTCCACGCTCAGTCGCATCCTGCCCCCCGGCCGGCTCGCGCTGGTCGATTTCCCCGATCACAGCAATGTCGGGGATTCGGCGATCTGGCTGGGCGAGATCGCCTATCTGCGGCGCGCCGGCCGGATGCCCGTCTATGTCTCCGCGCTGGGCGACCATGACGACGGCGCGATGGCGGCTGCGCTCGGCGACGGCACGATCCTGATCCATGGCGGCGGCAATTTCGGAACGCTCTGGCCGAAGCACGAGGCGTTTCGGTTGCAGATGCTGCGGCACCATCGCGACCGCGCGATCGTGCAGATGCCGCAATCGATCCATTACGACGCGCCCGAACGCGCCGACGAGATGGCCGCGGCGATCCGCGACCATGGCCGCTTCACATTGCTCGTCCGCGACGCGAAGTCGCTGGCCTTTGCCCGCGCACGCTTCGATTGCACAGTCGAGCTGTGCCCGGATGCCGCGCTAATGCTCGGCCGGTTACCTCGGCCCGCGCCCGCCGTGGCGCCGGTATTCGCGCTGCTGCGCACCGACCATGAACGCGCCAACGGTGCCGACGCCGAGCCGCCGGCGGGCGTGATCGCCGACGACTGGCTCGAGGAGGATAAGGGGGCGCGGGACCGGATTCGGGCGACGCTGAAACTCCGCCGGCTTCTGGTCCGCGATCCGCAGGCGCGACGGCTGTTACGCCAGCGCGTGCTTGCCGAATGGCGAGTCAAACGCGGGTTGGCGATGCTGGCCCAGGGCGACACGGTCGTGACCGACCGCCTCCACGCGCACATCCTCTCGCTGCTGCTCGATATCCCCCACGTGCTGCTCGACAATAGCTATGGCAAGGTCGCCGGGTTCGCCGATCAATGGACCGCCGATTATGCCGGCCTGTCCCGCGCGMCGTCGCGCGAGTCCGCGATCGACCTGGCGCTTGCCGCGACCACCCGGAAGGAAATGCGCCATGTCGCTTCGTAACCGCATCGTCCGCCGCTGGATGCTGTTCCGCCTCAGCCCCGTCGCAAAACGCATGCGGCGCGAAGGGCTGACTTATCTGCGCCCGGTCAAGCTCGTCCGGATCGAGGCGGCGTTGCGCCGGCTTGGGCAGCGCCGCGTCGCGGGCGACTATCTCGAATTCGGCGTCGCGCTCGGCGGGACAGCCGCGTTGATCGCCCAGGCCGCGCGGCGCGCCGATACGCACTTCGTCGGCCTGGACGTCTTCGCCACCATTCCGCCGCCCACCTCCGAGCATGACGACGCCAAATCGCGCGAACGCTATGCCGTGATCGCGGCCGGCGAGGCGACCGGGATCGGCGGCGACGTCTATTACGGCTATCGCGACGACCTGCTCGATCATGTCGGCCAGGTTCTCGCCAGCGTCGATGCGCCGGTCGATGGCCGCCAGGTCCGGCTGGCAAAGGGTCTGTTCGAGGAAACCTGGCCCACGCTCGACGTCGAGCGCGTGGCCTTCGCGCATATCGACTGCGATTGGCACGATCCGGTGCTCTATTGCCTCAACGCCGTCGCGCCGAAATTGTCGGAGCATGGCGTGATCGTGATCGACGATTACCACGATTATCCCGGCTGCCGCACCGCCGTGGACACCTTTCTCGAGCAGAATCCCGGCTTCAGGATGGTGCCGGGCGCCAATCCGCTGATCGAACGGCGATAGCCTCTCGCCGCGGTGAGGCGAGGGCGCGCGCCCGGTACATCGTATAGCCGCACAGGAAGCCGTAGAGACCGAGTCCCTCGACCTGCCAGAACGGCATCGTCGCCATGTTGAGCAGCAGGAACGACGCGTGCGCCGCGATCAGCATCAGGCGCTCGCCCTTCGCATTTATCGCCACCCACAGCATCGTCAGCCACAGCGACAGCATGCCCAGAACGCCGACCAGGCCGAGTTCGTACACCGTTCCGACCAGGGTGTTGTGCGGATAGACCTTGAACAATCCTTCCCAGCTCTCCGGCCCGAACCCGAACAGATGCTGGACCGGGCCGCCTTCCTTCCAGGCATAGATATAGCTGCTCCAGATATAGGCGCGTGCCGACAACACCTGCTTGTCGGCCCAGGTAAACTCTCTCGGGGGCTTGATCAGCGCGCCAGGATTGGCAGCGATAGTCGCGATGTCCGCGAACTTGTCGGCGTAGAAGACGACCGCGACCGCGACCAGGAGCACGGCGAGCGCGGCGCCGACTCCCGCCATGAAGGGACGCTGGTCGCGCCGGACGCTGGTGGTGATGCCGATCCACAATGTCGCCACCGCGAGCGGCCCCATCGCGAAGATAGCGGTGCGATACCCCGCGAGCTGGATGCCGACGAGCATCGCCAGCAGGAAAATCACCCGGGGAAGGGGATGCGCGGAGCGGGCGAAGCACCCGACGACAAACCCCGCCACCAGCGCGACCGAAAAGGCCGCCTCATGGTTGTAGCCGCCGATCCATACCAGGCCGCCGTCGAGTTCGGACCCCTTGGGCAAATGGAGCACGACCGACAGAAACTGGAACACGGTCAGCGGCAGGAAAGCGACCATCAGCCAGCCGATGAAATGCCCCTCGGGATCGCGCCGGTGCGCCTGGAGCACCGCCAGCGCGATGACGGCGAAATAGAGATATTTGACGACGGCGTTGATCGCGCCGCTCGGGTCATGATTGAGAACAGCGCTGACCAGCACGAGCGCCATCATCAGATAAACCGGCAAGAGCCAGCGAATCGCCAGATTGGCGAAGCGGACCACGAACAGCAGCCCGATGCCGGTGGTCGCGATCGACACGACCGCATTGCCGGAAAGGCCCGCGGCGATGGGGCGAAACATCCAGAGATGATACGCACCGGCAATATAGCGCAGCCACAGCGCGACCAGCACGAAACGCGCCGCGGTGCTGCCCGATCGCACATAGGCGATGGCGAGCGGCACGAGCAGGAGCATCGTGACGGGAACGAGGATCTGCAGCCCGAAGGACGGGCCGAAACTGGAGGCTTCGTTCACGTCGCTGCTCGTTCAGGCTGTGTGGTAGCTTTCAACGTCCTTGTAGTAATAGCCGGCATCGCCGAACCCGGCGCGTGCCTGCTCGACCACATTGACCTGAGTCAGCGCGACGCCGATCACGTTCGCGTCGACATCGGCGAGCCGGTCGAGAGCGATTTCCGCGGCCTTCGCGGCGGTTTTACGCCAACGCAGCAAGAACACGACGCCGTCGGCCATGCTGGCGACGACGCGCGCCTCGTCGATCGCCAGCAATGGCGCTGTGTCGAGCAGGATCAGATCGAAACGTTCGCGCAATTGTGTCAGCAGTGCTGCGAAGCGCCCGCCTTCGGTCAGGGTCAGATCGTCCGCATCGACCCGCTGCGGCAGCAGCCAGGCGCCGGTCGCCTGATCCTGGACTAGGACCTGATCGAGCGACGCGCTCCCCCTTAGCAGCTCGTTGAGTCCAACCTTCACATTGCCGCCGAACTGCCGGCTCGTCGCGCGGCGGCGCGGGTCGCAATCGACCAGCAAGGTCTTCACGCCCGCAGCGGCGGCCGATCGCGCCAGGCAGATCGCGGTCGTCGTCTTGCCTTCGCCGGGTACCGAAGAGGCAATCGCGATGATGCGGTGCTTCTGGTGGGGAAGCGCGAACGAGATCGATGTTCTGAGCGAGCGAAAAGCCTCCGCCAACAACGATTGCGGCCGTTGCACGACGAGTTCCATCGGCGGCGCGGGGAGTCCCTTCTTTTTATACTCCGGCAGCGTCGCCGCGTCGGGGATCGACGCCAGCGCCGGCAACCCGAGCTTCCGCTCGATCGCCTCGCTCGTCTCGACGCCACGCTCGAGCAGCTGGAGCAACAGCACGACCAATGTCGCGATGCCGATCCCGCCGACCAATCCCGCTGCGCCGAAGATCAGCAAATTGGGCGCGCTCGGCGACGCCGGGACGCGCGCCGCGGCGACGATATAACTGTCGCTCTGTTCGAGGCCGGCCTGCGCTATCGTCTGGCGATAGCGGTCGAGGAACGAGCGGTAGAGCGTGCGCGCCGAATCGGCGTTGCGCTCCAGTTCGTTCAGCCTCACCGTGGCCTTGTTGTCCGCTGCCAATTTACCTTCGGCGCGGTTGATCGATCCCTGGAGCGAAGCGGCGCGCTGGCTGGCGATATTGGCCTGGATCGAAGTATTGGCGACGATACGGCTGACCTCGGCGGCGATCTGCGCGTCGGTATTCGCCATCGCCCGCTGCGCCCGCTGAAGATCGGGATGAAGCGGGCCATATCGCTTTTCGAGGCTGGCAACGTCGCGGCCGATCTCGGCGCGCTGCCCGCGAAGCGCGCTGATGACGGGCGAATCCAGCGACTCGCCGAGTTCGTCGCCGCTCTTTCCGCGCGCGAGTTGCGCGCGAGCAGTCGACAGACGCGCTTGCGCGGCGGCACTTTCAGCCTGCGCCTGCGCGAGCTGGGTGGAAAGATTGGACAAGGCTTCCTGGCTTGTCGACTGGCTTGTCGCACTCTGGTTCGACACCGCGAAAAGACTGTTCGCCGCACGGAAATCGGCGACTGCCTTCTCCGCCGTCAGCACCTGGCCGCGCATTTCCTGCAACCGCCCTTCGAGGAACTGGCTGGCGCGCTTGGTCGCGCCGGACTTGGTATTGACCTGACCCGAGACATAGGTCTGGGCAAGCGTGTTCACGACCTGCGCGGCGACCACCGGCGATGTTGCTTCAAACGAGATGCTGATCGCGTAGGACAAGCCATCGCGCTTGATCGTCAAATTGCCGAACATGTTGCCGATCGCGCGGGCGCGGGCCAGCGGGTCGGGCTTTGCGTTTGCCGCAGCGGGAAGCACCATGTGGCCGTTGAAATCGGGATTGCGATCGAGCCGCAGCGTGTCGACCACCTGGCCGATCAGCGCCGGCGATTGCAGCGCCTGGACCTCGGTATCGACTGCCGCCGAATCGGGATCGACGGTAGGCGTCACCTGGTCCTCGGCGATGACCTTTTCGGCGGTTCGCTCGAGCGCCACCTGCGCGGTTGCGACATAGCGTCGCTGCACGAGCATGTAGGCGATGGCCGCGATCAGCATGGCGCAGACCAGGATGATCGCGATCAGCAGCGCGCGCCGGCGGAGGATGCGGCCGATTCGCCGCAGATCGATCAATGTCGATTCGTCGACGTCCGACTCCGGGCCGAGCGGGCGGGGGTGAAGGCGGGGCCGGGTTGCGGCGTCCATATGGTTCACGCCCTCGCCAGACAGTCGCGAACTGCCGACGCCATGTCCGGCCGTGACAGCGCGACCGCGATCGTGGCGCTCACGAAGCCGTGCTTGTCGCCGCAATCGTAGCGCGTGCCTGCGAAGGTAACGCCGTGGAACGGCTGGCGGCCGATAAGGTGCGTCATCGCGTCGGTAAGCTGGATTTCCCCGCCGGCGCCCTCTTCCTGCTGCGCCAGGATGTCCATGATCGCCGGTTGCAGGATATAGCGGCCGATGACCGCCAGATTCGATGGCGCCTCGTCGGGCGCGGGCTTTTCCACCAGGCCGCGAACCTCGGTCAGCGTGCCATCGGCGGCGCCAGGCGTGATGATGCCGTATTTGTTCGTCCGGTCATGCGGTACCTCTTCGGCGCAGAGCAGGTTGCCGCCGACCTGCGCATAGGCTTCGATCATCTGTTTCAGGCAGCCGGGCTGGCCGATCATCAGATCGTCCGGGAGCAGCACGGCAAAAGGTTCGTCCCCGACCAGACGGCGCGCGCACCATACGGCGTGGCCGAGACCAAGCGGTTCCTGCTGACGGACGATGGCGATGTCGCCCGGCGCAAACCGCGTGTCGACCAGCGCGTCGAGCGACTTGCCGCGCCGCTCCATCGTCTCTTCGAGTTCGAAGGAATGATCGAAATGATCCTCGATCAGCGACTTGCCGCGGCTCGTCACGAAGATGAACTGCTCGATCCCCGCCTCGCGCGCTTCGTCGATGGCATATTGGATCAGTGGGCGGTCGACGATCGGCAGCATTTCCTTCGGCATCGCCTTGGTGGCGGGAAGGAAACGCGTCCCCAGTCCGCCGATCGGAAACACCGCTTTGCGCACCTTGTCCATATCGATCCCTTTTGTAGAGCGTTGTCGACAGGTGCCCGGCACGCCAAGACTCCAACGGTCGGCTTAAGACGGGCTGGCGTACCTGTGCCTTTCTGCTGCATCGCAACAAGAGCGCAACGTTGAGCCGTGCCTACATCGCGCCTAATGCTGCAACTGCTCAACTCGGGTCACAGCTTTGGCGGCGTGCCGCCCCATTGGATTCCTCCCGGTACGCTGCCTTTGCCCCGGGGTCGGATTAATTGGGTGCCCGCGGGAACCTGAATGTCGTGCGAATCGATGATGATCCGTACCGGCCCGTCATGCACGTCGAAGATCGGCCATCCATGAGCAGACTTCACCACCAGATGGGCGATCCGGATGACGATCGGCGCGCCTCCCGGCGCCTTGGCGCCCATCAGGGCGAAATGCACCGTATCGCCGATGCCGCCCACCTTGTTCGGTTCGATGCTGGTCAGGCGGCTTGCATTGATGCTCGACCACAAACGGTAGTTGCGCGCGTTGCGGCCCGAAATGCAGTCGTCGAGCATCGAATCGCTGGCCTTCAGATCGAAGCCGCCGTCGCTATTGTCCCAGGCCGCGCACGCGCGGAACACCAGCCGCCGGTTGCCGCGTTCGGCCGAAAATCCGTCGCCATTCCAATATTGGCGGTCGTTCCGCTTCCATTGAAAGCCGCGCATCGTGCATCGCTCGAAGCGAAAGTCGGATGCGTCATCGGCGATCGCTATCCCGCATGGGAGGTCGTGCGCGCCGGTCGTCAGCACGCCGCTGGCAGTGACGTCGGAGAAGATTCCATCTCGGCTATCATATCGGATCCGGGCAAAGCCGCGACGCAGGTTGGTCGCGGTGACGTTGGACACCCGCAAGCCGACGACGCCTGCTGCGGCGCGATCGATCCCGGTATTCTCGATGACGCGATACCCGCCATCGACTCGCACATCGTCCATCACCACGCCGCTTGTCGGACGATCGAGCACGACCAGGCCGTTCCCCACGTCATGCGCGCTGACATGGCGATAGGCCGCACGGTCCTTGGCATGATAAACCGGCTCGCCGCGAGCGTCGATCTGGGTTCGGCCGGTAGCTTCGAACAGCATGCCTGTATTTATCGAGGCGCCGGCGTCATCGGCCAGCGGCCTGCGATAGTTCGGGACGCACGCCCGCCGAACCGATGCTTAACGCGCGGCAAAGCATGTCGTTTAACGACATCGAAGCTCCGCCCGACGCATCAACGCCGCGACCACACAAGGAGTTCCGCGCGATGCGCCCATCCCACCTGATCGCGCGTGACGCGCGGCCCGAAGACCCTAACGACCTGGCGGCAGCGGTTCTGTCCGCGTGGCTGGCGCCCCGTGAATCGTCTCGCCGCCGGCTTGTCCCGGATTTCAAGCGGCTGATGAAGCTCGATTAATTATTTTGGTCTTCACTCATCAGCTTAACCCGGCTATGGCACAACTCGCCTCAGCGGCATAAGCGGTGGGCGGGGAGAGGATGGACGATATGTCTCAACAAGCGCTCGGCGCTGCGCTGGATCGGGTCGAGATCCAGGCCAATCCCGAATCGGCCCCGGTAGAGCGCGACTGGATCGAGCTCACGGTCAGCCGCGTGTCCCGCGTCGCCGGCTATCTGGCGCTGGCTGTAGCGGTGGCCGGAATCGCCTATCTAGTGATTCGCTGAAGCATCCGAATTCCGCGGTTACGCTGCACCGCGGCATAATGAAAAACCGGTCGTCCTTTTCACAGACCGGGTGGTCTTGCCTTCGGCCAATTTGACCCGCACCTCCATTGCCACTCGGCTTTAGATAATTGATTTATACCGAAAGACCCGGATCGGCGCGTTGCGCATGAGTCAAAGGGGAACTCGGGAATGAATGTTTCTACGCTTGGGGAATTCGTGGCGCCGCGCGTACGCTCAAAGCGTCTGCAGCGCCTTCGCCTTTATACCGAACTCCTCGCGGTGGATTGCCTGGCGATCATCGCCGCGTTCGTCACGGCCCACGCATTGCACGCCGGGCCTCGCACGTTCGACGGTTGGCAATTATCGCTGATGGTGTTGACCGGCTATCTCGGCATCGCGCTTGCCGCCGAAGTCTATAACGCGACGGTATTCACCAATCCCAAGCTGAGCCTCAAGCGATCGGCGACGGCGCTGGTCTATGCCTTGGTCGCGGTCGTGTTCCTTACCTATATCGCCCATGCCAGCCAGCAGATCTCGCGCGTCGATTTCGCGATCGGGTCGCCACTCGCCTTGCTGTTCCTCGTCGGCGGCCGGCTGCTCTTCGTGGAGCACGGTTTGCGGCGTCTGGAAGGGTCGCTGTACAACGAACTGCTGATCGTCGATGGCGTCGAAGCCCCAGGCCTGGCCTGGGCCCACCGCATCAACGCGCGCGCGATGGGCCTTTTGCCCGACCTCAGCGACCCGGTAATGCTCCACCGCATCGGCGACGTGCTCGCGGGGTTCGATCGCGTGATCGTCTCGTGCGACGACGACCGCCGTCATGCATGGACCACGTTGTTGCGCGGAGCGAATATCGACGGCGAACTGCTCGTTCACGATCGCAACTATGGCGATGTGATCGGCATTGGGCGCGCGCAGGGGCAAGCCACCCACGTCGTGTCGCGCGGGCCCTTGAGCATGAGCAACCGCGCGGCGAAACGCTTGCTCGATCTCGCCTTGACGGTGCCCACCATCATCGCGCTGTCGCCGCTGCTCGCAATCATCGCGCTGATGATCAAGCTCGACAGCCCCGGACCGGTCTTCTTCCGGCAGGACCGCGTCGGCCGGCGCAATCAGCTGTTCAAGATCACGAAATTCCGCACGATGCGGCATGAGGAAAGCGACGCTGCCGGCAAGCGCTCGGCCAGCCGCACGGACGACAGGATCACCCGGGTCGGACGCTTTTTGCGACGCACCAGCCTCGACGAGCTTCCGCAGCTGTTCAATGTGCTGGAAGGCGATATGAGCTTGGTCGGTCCACGGCCCCATGCGCTTGGGTCGCTGGCCGGCGACCAGTTATTCTGGGAGATCAGCCACCAATATTGGGTCCGCCACGCCCTGAAACCCGGCATAACCGGTCTGGCACAGGTTCGCGGGCACCGTGGCGCAACCGAAAAACGCGAGGATCTCGAACGCAGACTCGCCGCCGATCTCGAATATCTCGATCAATGGTCGATCTCGCGCGACCTGCGCATTTTGGCGTCGACGGTGGTGGTGATGGTACATCGCAACGCGTATTGAAGGGGCCGTCAGGCTAAGCCGGCTCCGGTCCCTTCAGCATCAAACCAGCGCATCTACGCCACCCAGCCGCGTCGCGTTCTCCCAGAAACGCGCATTGGGCGTGACGCCAAGCCCTGGCCCGTCCGGAAGAACGAAATGGCCGTCCGAGCATTCGAGCCGGCCATCCATCAGCGACGCCGAGTGATGGAAGATCGAGTGCTGATATTCGTGCCAGCGCAGGTTGAGGATGGTCGACGACGCCAACAGGCTCGCCGCGGCGAAAATCCCGGCGCCGATGGTCGCATGCGGGATGATCTGGGCGTGATGCGCCTGGGCGAGGTGCGCGATGCGCATGAACTGGGTGATGCCGGTATGGCCCATTTCCGGCTGGACGATCGACACCGCACGCGCCTCCAGCCTGCTGCGCGCGTCGAACACCGTCCGCCATTCCTCGCCGGCGGCAAGCGGGATGACCGAGTGGCGCGCGATTTCCGCCAGGCCCTGAACGTCCTCGGTCTTGCACGGCGCTTCGATGAAGGTGAGGTCGTAGCGCGCGAGCTTGTCGATCAGTGCGATCGCCTCGGCGGGCGAATAGATCCAATGGCAATCGAGCATGATCCCGATGTCCGGACCCAGGCCCTCGCGCAAAGCCGCGATTTCCCGCTCGACACCCTCATAGCTCACCACCGCGGCGATCTTGACCGCGCGGTAGCCGCGGTCGACGAAGCTCTTGGCCAGATCGACCTTTGCCGCGATCGTCGGCCTCGGCAGGCCGGAAACATAGGCCGGGATACGGTCGCGATGCCGGCCGCCGAGCAGTTGCGGCAGCGACAGGCCGGTGAGCTTGCCCATCAGGTCCCACAAGGCGATGTCGACCCCGGCCATCGCATCGAGCCAGAAGCCGCCGGTATAGCCGCGCACGCGCATCAGGTCGTAAAGGTCGTCCCAGATCGCCTGCACGTCGAACGGCGAACGGCCGGCAATGATCGGCGCGATCAGATCCTCGACAAAGGCGTGAATCGCATTGGGCGCCACCAGGCCATAGGTTTCGCCCCAGCCTTCGGCACCGGACTCGAGCGTCACGCGAATGACCGCCGATCGCATGGTTTGCGGGTAGATGGTGCGGTTGCCGCGGCGGACCACGTATCCGCGCTCGTTGACCGTTTCGCCTGGCCCCAGCCCGCCAAGATAGCTGTCATCCTGCGGAATGCGGACCGAGAATATGTCGATCGCCTTGATCGCGTCATCAACCATCGAATACCTCTCCAGCGCGGATTCAATTCGCTATTCGTATATCTCTATTAGCAACAATATAAGGCGCCGCCAGTCCTAAATCGAGCCGGAAGTGTAGACGTGCCGCCGGCGCTGCGGTAGCGTCGACGGCGATGGTAGCAACGCAATCACCGGCCGGCCGTGGAACCCGGATACGCAGCGACAAGGCCGGGGCGCAGCCCAACCAGAGCCTGATCGACGGCATTACCGTGCTCCAGGCCTTGGCCATCTCGACGGAGCCGGTGGGCTGCCGCGAGGTCGCGCGCCGCGTCGGGCTGGAGACGACGCGGGTCAACCGGCTACTCAAGACGCTGACCTATCTCGGCATCGCTCGCCAGACGCCCGATCGCAAATATCGGGCCGGCGCCGGTATGACCGTGCTGGCGGCCCAGAGCCTGTTCGCCTCGGGACTGCTGCGGCGTGCATTGCCGGCGCTCGAGGAACTGCGTCACTTCGGCCATACCGTCGCGATGGGCGTTCGCTGGCGCGACAATGTCAGCTATCTGTTCCACGCGCCGCCCAACATGCCGGCGACCGATGCGCTGGGCCGTATCGGGCTTTACCCCGCGACGCGCGGCGGCATCGGCATGGCGCTGCTCGCGACGCTGGAAGATGACGAGATCCATGAGATCTACGCCAAGGGAGACATACCCGGTTACGCCGATATCGATGCCCTGCTGCTGGCGCTGAGCGACATCCGCCGCAAAGGCTATGCCCGCTTGCGCGTCAAGGACGAGCGCGAGCAGCATACGGTGGCGATCACCGTGGGCGAGACAGCCTATGCGGCGATCGGCCTGTCGGGATGGATTCCCGAGGCGGCGATGCCGACCATGCTCGAAGCGCTGCGCGTCGCCGCTGCGGAAATCCAGGCGAGGGGCTTGGAACGCGGCGACGAAATCGCGCCAGCGGATCCGGCGCTCGACTATCGCCTCGCCGTTTAGGCTAGGTTGGGGCCTCAGATTCCTGGCGTCATTCCCGCGGAATCCTCCKGTCACCCCAGCGCACCTCCCGTCACCCCAGCGTACGCTGGGGTCTCTGGCGGTGACGCGATGCCGCTTGAGATCCCAGCTTTCGCTGGGATGACGAGTTTGGGAAATTAATCCCTTTAAGAACAACGGGTTATTTTTGGCCTCAACCTAAGGCTCAGCGCGCGGCACTGGCATGCTGCAGACGGTCGAGGACCGTCCCAAGCTCGCGCTGGTCGGTTTCGTCGAACTCGGGACCGGCGGCGCGTGTATAGGCCGAGGTGATCACGCCACGCCGCCGCAACACTTCCTTCGTGAGACGCCAGCGATAGACCGCCTGGATCATCAGGATCGGCAGCAACGCCTCGTACAACCGCCAGACTTCGGCGCGGTCGCCGGCGAGATGAGCGCGCATCAACGCGACATGCACCTCGGGCGTCTCGGCGGCGGGCATGCTGCCGATCGCGCCGCGCGCTAGCTCATCAGTGATGTACCGCCCGCCGGCGCCCCCGAAAACGCCCTCGAGATGCGGGACGCCGCTGGCCAGCAACGCAGAGATGCGCTGCCCGCACGGCATATTCTCCTCCTTGACCCAGCGGATCGCGTCGGACGCCGCGACGATGCGCGCGACCGCATCGGCGGCGAGCCCCAGGCCCATCGGCGCAGGCGCATTTTGCAGCATGATCGGCAAGCCGGCCTGCGCGCCCAGATCGCGATAGAAACGGGAAAGCGCGTCGACATCGGGGCCCAGCGCGCGAGGCGTCATCACCATCGCGGCGCTGGCGCCCGCCGCCGCCCCGGCCGTAGCCAGCCCTGCGCTATCGCCGACCTCATCGCTGCTGGCGCCGACCACGAACCGCACGCGACCGGCGACCGCGCCGCCGATCAGACCGATGAGTTCTCCGCGTTCGTCGAGCGTCAGCAGGTCATATTCGCTGGCAAGACCGGGAAAGACGAGACCATCGGCGCCCGACGCAACGACATACTCGACGACCGATCGCATGCCGTCGGGGTCGATATCGCCGCGGTCGGTAAAGACGGTCGGCAGCACCGGAAAGACGCCGCCGAAGGAAGACTGGCTCATTGAAATCCTATCGCAAGAGACGGGGGAGGTGGTCGAACTGCTTCACCCGAGCGAACCAAGAAGGGCGAACCGAACGCGTCAGAATTTCGCGTTGAACCCGAGCGAGAAGCGACGCCCCTGAATGCCGTAGAAAGAGGTAGCCTCAGGTGATTCCACGTAGCGGCGCTGGATTTCGTTGGTCAGGTTCGTGCCGTCGGCGAAGATCGTGAAGCGACCGAATTCATAGCGGATCGATGCGTCGACGGTCCGGAACGGCGCATAATAGATCGCCGTGCTGCCCGGCCCGACGCTGTCGAAGAACTTGTCGCGATAATTGTACGCGACGCGCGCGCCGAAGCCGTATTTCTCGTAATAGGCGACCAGATTGTAATTGACCTTCGACAGACCCTGGAAAGGCAAAGATTGTCCCTTGCGATCGAGCAGGCTGGTCGAGCTGTCGATGTACGAGAAAT
The DNA here is from genome assembly GCF_056401895.1 of Sphingomonas sp. P4_D12. Taxonomy (NCBI): domain Bacteria; kingdom Pseudomonadati; phylum Pseudomonadota; class Alphaproteobacteria; order Sphingomonadales; family Sphingomonadaceae; genus Sphingomonas; species Sphingomonas sp. P4_D12. Next base: position 200,830 of record NZ_JBFUIL010000004.1, read on the forward strand.
TGGCGACGACGCCGAAACCGTCGAGCGGCGAGGGAAGGAAAGAGAATGGCGTCTGGAACAGCACTTCGACGCCCTTCACCTTGCCGCCGGCACCATTATAGGGCCGCGTGATCAGATAGCCTTCGGGCTGGCCTGGCGGCGCGACTTCCCCCGGCGGGATTTCGTAGCTCGCCTTGCTGTAGATGAAGGTCTTCACGTCCTTGTAGAACGCGCCGACGGTCAACGCCGAACCGGGCGCGAAATACCATTCGAGCGACGCGTCGAACTGATCGGCGCGCAACGGCTGCAGCCGGGGATTGCCGGCGTTGCCATTATAGGGCGTCAACCGGTTGAGCGTCAGGTTCGGCGACAGATCGATCGAGTCGGGCAGCCCCAGGACCTTGGCATAGCCGGCGCGAAGCAGGAGCTTGTTGGTGATTTCCAGCTTGGCGACCGCGCTCGGCAGCCAATCGACCGATTGCGTCTTCACCGTCAACGGATCGGCCAGACCGCTCGCGCGCTTGATGGCGCCATTCGCTTCGCGCGTCGTGTCGGTATAGCGCAGCCCGACATTGCCGGTCAGCGGCATCGATCCCAGCCGTGTCGCGAAATTGATCTTGGCATAGGCCGCCATCGTCTTCTCGCCGATGCGGAAGGATTGCAGCGGATCGACGAAGCCGGCCGGGCACAGGCCGCTATTGGGCGCGATCGTGTTGCAGGCTCCCCCGATCGGGAGCGCCCAGGCATTCGCCGCGAGATATTTGGTGGCGATCGACGGGGCGTTCCCACCCAACAGGTCGGCATAGCCCCGAACGCTATAAATGGACGGACCCGACGACAGCAGGAACGTGTTGGCGGCCGTGGTACCGGCGAAGGCGACCTGGTTCTGGATCGTCTGACGCGTCGTGGTCAGCGCCGAGTAACGCATGCCGGCATCGATCTCGGAAATGAACGAATTCTCCGGCTTGAAGGCGAAGTCGACCTTGCCGGCCGTTTCCTGGGCGGTGTTGCGGTTGAAATTGTCGAAGGCGTTCGAATAGCGGAACGACGCCGGATTGGTCGTGTCGAGACCCGCGGGGCCGGTCAGGCTGGGAATGCCGCCTTCATTGACGTCGAAGGTGAAGGGATATTTGCTGACGCTCTGGACGCGGACGAACTCCTGGGTGACGTTCATCGTCGCGCGCGAATAATTCACCTCCGGCCTGACCGAGAAGCGCCCGTCATTCGTGCTCCACTTGAACCCCAGCGCACTGGTGAAGGTGTCGCTCTTGACCCTGAGCGCTTCGGCATTGCCCTGCGCCACCTGGTTGATGACGCCCGAGGTCAGGATCTCGTTCGACGATAGGGTGTAGGAGGTATAGTCGCCGGCATTGCTGCTCAGCGGCACCGAGAACCAGTCGCGCGTGCGCGACGTCTTGAGGTGCGAGTAAGCCGCGTCGCCGTAAAGCTCGAAATTGGCGCTGGGCCGCCATTGAAACGCGCCATTGCCACCGATCTTCTCGCGCTTTTCGCGCAGGCGCTGGAAGCGGAAATCGGCGATATAGGTGCCGGGAATCCCGTCGCCATTCGGATCGTTCGCCTTGGGATGGGCGGGGGTGTTGAACGCCGAGGTCAGCGGCGTGTAGCCGGTGAAGGAATTAAACGAATCCTCGTTCACCGGCTTGTTCGAATAGGTGGCGTTGAGCAGGATGCCGAACGTGTCGTTGGCGAACGTGTTCGAATAGAGTGCCGACCCGTCATAGCCCCATCTCTTGTCCTGGTCGGAATAGACCGTGGACCCCGACACCGAGATGAGCTGACCCGGTTTGTCGAACGGCTTGCGCGTGATGATGTCGACCGTGCCACTCAGCGAGCCGTCGGTCCGGTCCGCGCCCTGCAGCTTGATGACGTCGAGGCGGCCGATCAGTTCGGAGGGAAAGAGCGAGAGCGGGCCGTAATCGGAATCGAGCACCGACGCGATGCCCGCACCGCGGCCATTGGGATTGATCAGCGTGCGCCCGTTGATCTCGCTACGGTTCTGACGAAGGCCGCGGATCGAAACGCTCGTTCCTTCGCCGAGCGCGCGGCGGATCTGGACGCCCGATATGCGCTGCAGCGATTCCGCGATATTGTTGTCCGGCAGTTTCGCGACATCGGTGGCGACGACCGAATCCTGGAACTGGTCGGTGTTGCGTTTGACCTGGAGCGCTTCGGCGAGGCTCTTGCGATAGCCGGTGACGACGATCTCCTTGTCGCCCGCGCTGGGCGCATCGGCCGCCTGGCCGCTATCGCCGGAGGCTGCGGCATTGAGTGTGCCTGCCTTGTCCTGCGCCAAAGCCGGACTACCGGCGACGATCGCGCCGAGACACACCCCGCCAAGCCAAAAGCCTGCTCTCATCGTTCCTCTCCCCTGCGATCTTATCGTCTAGTGAGGAATTAATGTTGCACATTTAGCTACACGTCAACTGAATTATTCGGCCATATTACAGTGTTTCGTTCGAGTGGCGCCCAGAAAAAATGGTGCAATATGTTGCTATAAAGAGGTTAGCGGCGCGTCACCGATGCCCCGCCATCGATCTGATAATCGACGCCAGTGATCCAGCTCGCCTCGTCGGAGCACAGGAACAGCGCCAGCGCCGCAACGTCCTCCGGCCGGCCGATACGACCAAGCGGGTGGCGCTTGATGTTGGCGGTGATCGCCGATTGGGGGTCGGGTTGCGCCTCCATCCCGCGGCGCCAGAGCGGCGTATCGATCGACGCCGGGCGGACCGAGTTCACCCGGACGTTATCGGGCGCGAGCTCCAGCGCGAGCGTGCGCATCAGGCTGTCGAGCGCGGCCTTGGATGCGGCATAGGCCGCCAGTCCGGGGGTAGCGTAGGTCGAATTGATCGACGACACGAACAGGAAACAGCCGCGCCGCCGCGCTTGCATGCCCGGCGCGAACGCCTGCGCCAGGCTCAACGCTGCGCCGACATTCACCGCAAACATCTGTGCCAGGAATGCCGCGTCGGTATCCATCGTCGGGCGAGAGTCGCCCATCGCGGCGGCGTGTACGACGATGTCGGGCGCCAGGCCGGAGGTCCTGATCGCGTCGACGGCGTGCGCCAGTGACGTCTCGTCGCCAAGATCGCATAGCAAGCGCAGGTCGCCGGATGGCGCCTCCACCCGGTCGAGCGCGATGATGCGACACCCTTCGCCGGCGAACCGCGCGGCGATCGCACCGCCGATACCACCCGCGGCCCCCGTTACCAACGCGACTTGCCCGGCGAGGCGTTGTGTCATGCGAACATCCCTTTTGCCCGGAGAAGAGCGGCAAGGCGCAGGAAACCCGCCGCGGTCAATCGGTCATTGTCGGCGATCTCGGCGGCGCCGCCCAGCTGGCGGATCGCCGCGGCGAACAAGGATGCGACCATAGGCGCGCCGGCCACCAGGCATGTCGCGCCCGGCGCGAGCGGCAAATTCTCCCGCACATCGGATCCGATCACTACGCCCCACAGGAAGGACGCGGCATCGCCGGCTTGCATCCGGCCAGCCTGCACATTCGATCGCGCCGCGAACAGCAGTCGGGCAAGGCCGCCACCCTCGGCACCGCGCGTAACGCCGGCTTGGAATGCCGCTCCTTCGCTGGGCTCCGCCGCCATCAGGGGCGCGAGTACGCTGCGTTCGGCGAGCATGCGATACAGTTCGACGGTCATCGAGGTGTGGAATTGCGTGATCTTCGCGCCATCGTGCGCCAGCCATTTACCATGCATGCCCGGCACCGACAGGAACAGCCCCGCTCGTCCTCCGGCCTGCTCCAGCGCACCGATCGCCGCCACTTCCTCGCCGCGCAGCACGTCAGGGTCGCCGAAGCGTTGCTCGCACGCCAGGCCGGGCAGAAAGAGGACGGCATGATCGCCGATCCGGCCGGCCACCGCGCCATCGGCGATTGCTTCCGGGCCGGCGGGGCAGTCGACGCGCGCGATTTCCTGCCAGCCCATCGCCGAGCCGATCATACCGCTCAGCAGCAAAGGATTCTGAGGATCGGGCCAACGCGCCCGCAGCCGGTCGACATGCTCGACGATCCCGTCGCGACCCAGGTCCGCCAGCCGCACGGTTTCTATCTGCGTATCGAGCGTTTCGCCGTCGCGCCGAAACAGACGGGCTCGCAATTGCGCGGTGCCCCATTCGACCGCGATCAGGTTCTCGCTCACGCCGCAATCTCGCGGTCGAGCATCGATCGGCCGGTCGTCGCCAGAAAGGCCGCCAGCAGTCCGAGCGGATAGGCGATCGCGATCATCAGGAACATCGGCCGATAGGTCATGGTCGCCACCAACGCGCCGACGAGTTGCGTCGTGACGATCGTGGCGAGGCCGCCGATGATACCGTTCACTGCCATCACTTTCCCGATATGCCGCCCCGGATACAAGTCCACGCACAAGGCGGTCTGGTTGGTCACCCAGGCGGTATGGACCAGTGCCACCAGCGCGCCGAGCGCAAGGCTGATCGAGACGGCAGGCGCCAGCGCGTTGAAGGCGCCGATCGGCGCGATCACGGCGACGAGCGCCATCGTCGCCACCCTGGCACGCGCCGGCCGCATGCCGCGCCTCACCAACGCGCCCGAGACGATGCCGCCGAGCACCGAACCGACACCCGCCGACGCATAGACCACCCAGCTCAGCCGGCCCATCTCGGCGACCGTCAGTCCGCGTTCCTCAGTCAGATATTTTGGAAACCAGAACAGATAGAAGAACCAGACCGGGTTGGTGAGGGCATTGCCGATCGCGATCAGCCAGACCCCGCGGGTGCGAAGCACTGCACCCCATTCCGCCGGCGCGGGACCCGCGCGTTGCTCCGGCACCGTAGCCAGATCGACCGGACCGATACGATGGGGTCGATAGGCCATCTGCCAGACGGCGAGCCAAGTCAGCCCGATCGCTCCCGTGACGACGAACGTCGCGCGCCAACCGACCGTGATGAGCAGGGTGGTGATCAGGATCGGCGCCAGTGCCGCCCCGAAATGCGCGGCGGACGAGTAAATGCCGATCGCCAGCGCGCGCTCGCGGTTGGGAAACCATTCCTGGACGAGCTTGGGCGAGGCGATCCAACCGCCGGCCTCCGCGATCCCGAGCGCGAACCGCGTGGCGGCAAGCTGCCACATGCTTCCCGCCATGCCCGACAGCGCACTGGCCAGCGACCACCAGCCGACGAACAGCGCCATCGAGCGCCGGGCGCCGAGCCGATCCACGATCAGCGCCGAGATCAATCCGCCGATCGTGTAAGCGGCCAGGAAGGCGTTGACGAGGGCGGCATAGCCGACATCGCTGATCCGCAATTGCCCCTGGATGGTGCCGGCCATCAGCGCCAGCGTCTGGCGGTCGAGATAATTGAGCACTGCGGCAGCCGCGAGCATGGCCACGACGAACCAGCGAAAACGCGGCCATCGCTGTCCGGTTGCTGCCATTATCTCTCCCCGCGTCGAGCCATCATTGCCAAGGCCCTGTCTGCCCGGTAGCTAAAGGCGTGTAGCCGTTATAGCAACATGTTTAGTGAAAACGGGGAGCGAGCGTGGTAGAGCCGATGCAGGGGATCGCTCCACACATGTCATGGCCCGTCGGCGCTGCACTCGCCGAATGCCCGGTCTGGATTCCGGAGGCGCGGCTGCTCGCCTGGGTCGATATCCTCGGCCCCACCTATAATCTGCTGGACCCGGCCACCGGCATCAATCGCTCCATTCCCGTCCATGCCAAGATCGGATCGGCAGCGCCGCTCGACGCGGGAGAGGCGATGCTGGCGCTCGAAGACGGCCTATGGCTGTTCCGGCAGGGCCGGCCCCTCGATCCATTGCCATCGCCAGACATGACGGGTGTGCACTTCAACGACGGCAAATGCGATCCGGCGGGCCGGTTCTGGGTAGGCACGCGCGCGACTGATGGATCGGCAGGCGGCGGCGCTCTGTATCGCGCCGATCATGAACGCCGGGTCACGGCAATGGACAGCGGCTTCGACGTTCCGAACGGTATGGGCTGGAGTCCCGACGGACGATCTTTCTACCTGATCGATACGGTCCCGCGGCTGCTCTACCGCTACGATTTCGATCTGGTGGACGGCACGATCTCCAACCGAACGATATTGCACCGGTTCGAAGACACTGCCGGCAAGCCGGATGGCATGGCCGTGGACCGCGACGGCTATATCTGGTGCGCGATGTGGGACGGCGGCGGCATCGCGCGGCTTGCACCGGACGGAACGCAAGTCGGCTGGCTTCCCACCCCTTGCCAGCGGCCGACGAGCTGCGCCTTTGGCGGGGACGACCTGAGCACCTTGTTCGTTACCACGGCGGCCTATGGCCTCGATCCGCTCGATGTGCGGTTCGGCCAAGCCGGCAGCATTCTCGCGTTTCGCATCGACTGCGTTCCATAGTGAAGATACTTTAGCCGTTTGCGGGTTGAGCCCCGCCGCCGGCAAAGCCGTCGGCCGGATCGGCGTGCGCCGTCCGCCGGCCGTGCGGGGCGCTCGCTTCGCGATCGGCGCGGGCGCAGCCGCGCCTGCGCTCCGCACAACAAGAGGCCGGCCCCTTTCGGGACCGGCCTCCGCCCTCATACGCTACGCGAGGGGACCGTCTCTCCCGGATACGCTACGCGGGAGAACTCGACTGTTCGGGATTAGCGGCGGCAGTAACCGGGGCGATCCGAGCGATCGATCGCGCGGCCGGCCAAGGCGCCGACACCGGCGCCCAGGATGGTGCCGATCGTGCGGTCGCCGCGGCCGGCAACGGTATTGCCGAGCAGGCCGCCGGCGATCGCGCCGACGATCGTGCCGCCGTCACCATCGTTGCACTTCTGACGCGCACGATAGCTGCGGTTATAGCCACGGTAGCTGCGGTCATATCCGCGATAGCTGCGGTCGTTACCGCTATAATAGCCGTCACGGTTGTAATAGCCGTCACGGTTGTATCCGTCGCCATACGACCGGTCGTAGCCGTAACGCTGCGCCTGCGCCGGGGCGAGGGGAACAACGGCACCGGCAGTCATCGCGAGCGCGGCGCCAACGAGCGAAAGGGTCTTCAGCATTTGTCGTCTCCGTCTCTAAAATTCATCCTTCGATCGGTCGCGGGCTCCGGCGATTTCCGTCTGCCCATTCCGTGTCGATGAAGAGGTTTTGCCCGATTCGCATTGAGCCAAGGCTGAATGCGTCCGTTATCCGCCGTTCAGGCTGGCGGGTTGCCGCGCGACGGCTATGAGGGGCGGCGATGCGCCGCCGCCACCGCTATCCCCTGATGCTCGTGCTCGCCTTGCTCTGTCAGTGGAGTGGTACGCCCGAACGGCCGATGCTTGGCCGCATCCCCGACATTACGGCGACGCGCGTGCCACTCGACGGCGCCGACCCTGCGCGCATCAAAATCGGGGCGATGACCTTCATGGGCGGCGTCCGCCTGACCAGCCGCGACACGGCCTTCGGCGGCTATTCGTCGATGACGATCGACCGTGGACTGTTCACGCTGCTAAGCGATGGCGGGACGATCGCGCGGTTTCGGCTCGACGATCGTTTCCGGCTGAGCACTCCCGCATTTGGCGACCTGCCGACGGGTCCGGGAACGGGGTGGAACAGGGCGCAACGCGACACCGAATCGATGGCCCTGGATCCCGCGACCGGACAAGTGTGGGTGGGGTATGAGCGCGCCAACCAGATCTGGCGCTACTCGCCTGGCCTGACCTCGCCCGCCAGCATGGTGGCGCCGCAGCCGATGGCCGACTGGTCCGCCAATGGCGGTGCCGAATCGATGGTGCGGCTGCACGACGGCCGCTTCCTGGTGATCGCCGAGACCAGCCGCCGGCTGCCGAGCCAGGCGCGCAGTGCGCTGATGTTCGATCGCGATCCGGTCGAGAAACCGCTCAAGGGATTCGAGTTCGGCTATCTACCGCCCGATGGCTATGATCCGTCCGACGCGACCGAATTGCCCGACGGGCGTGTCCTGGTCCTCAACCGCCGGTTCGATCTTCCCTTTCGATGGAGCGCGGTACTGACGCTGATCGATCCGCGCCGCATCCGCCCGGGCATGACGATTCGCGGGCGCGAGATCGCGCGGCTTGCGCCGCCGCTGACGGTCGATAATTTCGAAGGGTTGGCGATCACGCGCGAACGCGGCGCGACGATGCTATGGATGGTCAGCGACGACAATCTGCTGTTCCTGCAGCAGACGCTGCTGATGAAGTTCCGGCTGGATTTGTAATCGACCCTCGCCGATCCACTTACGCCGGGGAGACATATTTTCTGGCAGTGGGAATCAACCCCCGGGCCGCCTCGGCCAGCAAAACTGCAAGACGCCGCGCCGCAGAAACGACTCCGGCCCGCTCTCCGCTGTGGAGAGCGAGCCGGTGGCGATTCGCTGAGGGTCCGACGGAGCCGAACCGGCGCGATTACGCGGCCTGGGTGTCGCCCAGCTTCTTCTTGACGTCGCGCTTCAGGCGACGCGCACGCAGCGACAGATCGTCGTCGCTGGTCTTGACCAGCCAGTTGTCGAGACCGCCGACATGCTCGACCGAGCGCAGGCCGTGCGTCGACACGCGCAGCTTGACGCTGGTGCCCAGCGCGTCCGACAGCAAGGTCACGTTCTGCAAATTGGGCAGGAACGTCCGCTTGGTCTTGTTATTGGCGTGGGAAACGTTGTGACCCACCTGCCGGCCCTTGCCGGTCAGCTCGCAAATGCGCGACATCGCTATCAATCCTGAGTTTCGGGCCAAGACGAACCTGACCCCGGAAAGGTGGCGCCGATAGCGTCTGTCGGGCGGCGGGTCAACAGATTCGCTCTTTTCCGTGCAACCTGCTCTTGTGGCGAAACGTTGATTACGCGAACGATTCGATTTCTAGGAGACGATTATAATGCGGTTCCTGCTCGCTCTGGTCGGCATTGCCGCCCTTATCCTGATTGCATTATTGGCCTTTGGGATGATCTCGATCAACGGCAAATCCGGCTCGCTGCCGACCGTCAAACTGGAAGGCGGCAGCGCGCCCGAAGTCAACGCCAACATGGCGACGGTCAATTTCGGCACCGAAAACAAGACGGTAGAGGTCCCCACCGTCACCACCACCACCAAGACGATCAAGGTCCCGACGATCAGCGTCGACAAGCCCGGCACGCCTCCGGCCAATTCGGCGGCGCCGCAATAAGCGGGTTTCAGTTGCCTCCACCGATGCGCGCCGCGCTCGACGCGGCCGCCGCCGCCGCGGCGATGGGGGAAGTCCCCGTCGGCGCGGTGGTAGTATTGGACGGCCGCGTCATCGCCACCGCCGCCAACGCACCGCGCACGCGCCACGACCCGACCGCGCATGCCGAGATGCTGGCGATTCGCGCCGCCGCCGAAGCGATCGGGGATGATCGGCTGAGCAATTGCGATCTGTGGGTGACGCTGGAGCCTTGCGCGATGTGCGCGGGCGCCATCGCCCATGCCCGGATCGCGCGGCTCTATTACGGCGCGTCCGATCCCAAGGGCGGCGCGGTCGAGCATGGTCCATGCCTGTTCGCGCAGCCGACGGTGCACCATCGTCCGGAAATCTATCCCGGGATTGGCGAGGAGGAGGCCGCGCGACTGTTGCGCGATTTCTTCGCGACGCGGCGAGGTGAGGGGAAGTAACTCTCCCCTCCCGCTTGCGCGTTCCGGGTCGGTTGCGCCCCCGGCGCAACCTGAACAGTCCGGGGGACTGTTCACTCGGAACGGGGCCGGGGGAGGGCGTGTCATGTCTCAGATCCGACCTTGCAACATGCCCTCCCCTAACCCCTCCCGCGAGCGGGAGGGGAATGAGCGACGACACGCCATGTTGCGCGACCTTCGTACCCGCGTGTAGGCATAAGCGCACATCATGACCTTGCCCCCGCCACCCGCGCCCTATCCCTGGATCGATGTCGTCATCATCCTCATACTCGTCGCGGTGAACGGGGTGTTCGCGATGAGCGAGCTGGCGATCGCCTCGTCGCGCAAGGCGCGGCTGGAGGCGATGGCGCGGACCGGCAGCCGTGGCGCGCGCGCGGCGATCAACCTGGCCGCCGATCCCGGCAAGTTCCTGTCGACCGTCCAGGTCGGGATCACGCTCATCGCGGTGATCTCGGGTGCCTATTCTGGCGAGGCGCTGGGCGGGCCGACCGCGATAAGGCTGCAGCAATGGTTCGGGTGGAGTACCGAATTCTCCGACAAGGCCGGCTTCGCGCTGGTGATCGGTCTGACCACCTTCCTCTCGCTGATCATCGGAGAACTGGTCCCCAAGCAGATCGCGTTGCGCTCGCCCGAGCCGATCGCCGCGGTGATGGCGCTGCCGATGACCTGGCTCGCGCGGGCCGCGGCGCCGGTCGTCTGGCTGCTCGATTCGACCAGTTCGATGCTGTTCAGGCTGATCGGCCTGAGTCACGACAGCGAGGACCAGGTCACCGCCGAGGAGCTCCACCTGATCGTGGCCGAGGCGTCCAAATCGGGCGTGATCGAGGAGCATGAACGCTCGATCATCTCGGGCGTGGTGCGCCTTGCCGACCGGCCGGTACGCGAAGTGATGACCCCCAGGACCGAAGTCGATTGGCTCGATATCGGGCTGGACGATGCGGGCATTCGCCAGAAGCTCGCGACGACGGCGCACACCAGGCTTCCGGTCGCGGAGGGGTCGGTCGATTCGGTGATCGGCGTAGTCCAGGCGCGCGACATCGTTGCTGCGGCGATCCGCGGCGATCGGCTCGATCTCAAGGTGCTGATGCGCTCGGCGCCGATCGTGATCGATCAGCTCGATGCGATGGACGCGCTGGTGCGGCTGCGGCGCGCCGAAGTGCCGATGGCGCTGATCCACGACGAATATGGACATTTCGAGGGGATCGTGACCCCGGCCGACCTGCTCGCCGCGATCGCCGGCGCCTTCGCGTCGGATACCGATCCGCACGAAAACCCCGATTTCGTCCAGCGCGAGGATGGCAGCTATCTGGTCGCCGGGTCGGCTTCGGCCGATCTCGTCGCCGAGAAACTCGACCTCAACCTGCCCGACGATCGCGATTACGCCACCGCCGCGGGCCTGGTCCTGGCAGCGCTCAAGCGGCTGCCCCAGGAAGGCGAGAGTGTTGTGCAACAGGGCTGGCGGTTCGAGGTGGTCGACCTCGACGGTCGCCGGATCGACAAATTGCTGGTGTCGAGAGCGCGCGGCGAGTGACGCCGTTCGAGGCCAAAGCGAGCCGTTGGCGCGTATTGTTACTGCTCGCCGGCGCGCTCGGCTTCGTCGCGGTCGGCATTTGGCTGCTCCGGCTGGATGCGCCGACCACGAAACGCACCTTGGTGGCTTGGGCAGGGATCATCATATTCGGGGCGTTCTTCCTGATCGGCCTGCCGCGCTTATTCCAGCAGGGCGTCGTGCTCCGGATCGATGCGCGAGGGGTCTGGTGGCGCCAATGGTCCGACCAGACGATCCCCTGGACCGCGATCGAGAGAATTTCCGTTGGCAAGGTTCAGCGCCAGCGCTTCGCATGCCTGTTCCTGAGCGATCCGCGGGCGTTCCCGTCGACGACGCTGCAGGGCAAGCTGGCAAGCACGAATAAGGCGATGGGCTTTGGCGACATCGCGCTCAACACGTCTGGCACCGACCAATCGTTCGACGCGATGATGGCGGCGATCGCCAGGTTGGCGCCGGCCGGCCTGTTGCCCTAGCGGCTGTTTCAGCAAAGCTGAAACGGTCGCGGCACCGGCCCGCTCCCCCACCCGACCTCCCAATCAGTTTATTCTATGGGAGGTCGGGTGGGGGAGCGGGCCGGCACCGTCTCAGCGAAGCTGAAAACGACTCTAACCCAGCTTTCCGAACTCTGCCTCATACGCGGCGGTATCGCCGGCCGCGAGCAGCTTGGCCTGTTCGATCCAGCGATCGCGCCCCATCCGCCCGGTGAACGCGCCCAATTGCACGTCGAGCGCGGACGCCTCGTCGGGCGATAGCGCCGCGAGCTGATCGACCCGGGTGATGCCGCGCTCGGCCAGCATGGCCGCGACCTTGGGCCCGAGGCCCTTGATCGTGGTCAGCGCGAGCGCGCCGGCGGCATTCGGTGCAGGTGCAGCAGACGCGGGCGGCGGTGAGGGTTCTGGCGATGCGGCGGCCGGTTCCGGAGCCGGCGCGGGTTCCGGCGGTGGGGCTGGCGGCTCGGTCGCTGCTTCGGTCGGTGCCTCGGTGGCTGGTTCCGGCTCCGGCACAGGCTCCGCTACCGGTTCCGGCGTCTGCACAACCGGTTCGGGCTCGGCTGCCGACGCCGCGATTGGCTCCGGCGCGAGTTCGCGCGCGGCTAGGGGTTGCGGTTCGACGTCACGGGCGACCGGCGAGGCAGGCGGTGGGCTCGGCAGCGTTTCCGGCTCCGGCTGTGGGCGCGGTTCATCGGGCGGCAGGCCGGTATCGGCAGCCGCCGGTGGCGGCGGGGGAGCGGGGGGCAAGGTCGTGCCCGCTTCCTCGGCGCGCTCCTCGGCGGCTTCCTCGACGCGGTGACGTTCGCGCGCTTTCTTCTGGCCCCAGATCATGCCGGCGATCACCAGCACCGCGAACGCCGCGATCAGGATCAGCACGATCACCGTCCAGTCCTGAAAGATATAGGCGGCGGCACCGACCGGTGGCGGGTTGGCGGAGTCCATGAACAGTTTTCCCGTACGACGAAGCGTCGGCTATCCTAGAGAGGGAGCGCTGGTTTCGCCAGTGATCGGGATCAGCCCTCTCGCGCAATCTCGCGCCAGCCGATGTCGCGGCGGCAAAAGCCGCTGGGAAAGTCGATCGCGTCGACCGCGCGATAGGCGGCGGCCTGCGCCGCGCGGACATCGGCGCCGCGCGCGGTGACCGCGAGGACGCGCCCGCCCGACGCGACGAGCCGGCCATCGGCGAGCCTGGTGCCGGCCTGGAATATCTTCGCCCCTTCTGCCTCGGCAGCTTGGATCCCGTCGATAGCGCCGCCGGTCTCGGGCGTGCCGGGATAGCCGGCCGCCGCCATCACCACGGTCAGCGCGACATCCTCGCTGAAGACGGGGGAGGGCGCCTCGGTCAGCCGGCCTTGCGCTATCGCCAGCAGCAATGGCAGCAGATCGCTGTCGAGCCGCATCATCAGCACTTGGCATTCGGGATCGCCGAACCGGGCATTATATTCGATCAGCTTGGGGCCGGCGTTAGTGAGCATTAGCCCGGCATAGAGCACACCCGAATAGGCCATGCCTTCCGCCGCCAGCGTGGCGACGGTCGGCGCGACGATCTCGCGGAGCGCTTGCGCTTCGAGGTCGGGAGTCAGCACGCGGGCGGGGCTATAGGCGCCCATACCGCCGGTATTGGGGCCGGTATCGCCATCGCCGACACGCTTGTGGTCCTGTGCCGATCCGAAGGCGACCATCGCCTGGCCGTCGGTCAGCACGAACAGGCTGACTTCCTCGCCCTCGAGGAATTCCTCGATCACCGCGCTGGCGCCCGGCTCGGCGAACAATGTTTCGACCGCATCCTCGGCTTCGGCAGCGGTCATTGCCACGACGACGCCTTTGCCCGCCGCCAGCCCATCGGCCTTGACCACGACCGGCGCGCCGAACGCGGCGAGCGCCGCACGAGCTTCTTCCAGCGAGTGGACGGCGCGATAGCCTGCGGTCGGGATATTGGCGCGGTCGCATAGCGCCTTGGTGAAGGCCTTGGAGCCTTCGAGCTGGGCCGGCGCCTTGCCGGGGCCGAACACCGCGAAGCCGCCGGCGCGCAGATCGTCGGCGATCCCGGCGACCAACGGTGCCTCGGGGCCGACCACGACCAACTCGATGTGATTGGTGCGGCAAAAATCGATCACCGCGTCATGATCGGTCACATCGATCGCGACGAGCTCGGCGCTTTCCGCTATGCCCGGATTACCGGGCGCGGCGTAGAGTTTGGTGAGCAGCGGCGATTGCGCCAGCTTCCACGCGAGGCCATGTTCGCGCCCACCCGATCCGATCAGCAGGACGTTCATGCCCGACCCTTTTCCAGAAGATTCGCCGCGGCTGGTAGCCGAGGCCATGCCCGGCGACAATTCCGCCGCCGAAAGCGTGTCCGAACTGTCGGGTCGACTCAAGCGGATGGTCGAGGGCGAATTCGGCCGCGTTCGCCTACGTGGCGAGATTTCGGGATGGAAGCGCGCCGCCTCGGGCCATTGCTATCTGAGCCTGAAGGACGATCAGGCGGTGATCGACGGGGTGATGTGGAAAGGCCAGGCGGCGCTGATCCCGTTCAGCCCGCAGGACGGGATCGAAGTGATCGTCAGCGGCAAGCTGACCACCTATCCCGGCCGCTCCAAATACCAGATCGTCGTCGATCGCATGGAGCTGGCGGGCGAAGGCGCGCTGATGGCGCTGTTCGAAAAGCTCAAGGCGCAACTGAGCGCCGAAGGCTTGTTCGACCAGGGCCGCAAGAAGCCGCTGCCGTTCATGCCGAAGGTGATCGGCGTGGTCACCTCGCCGACCGGCGCGGTGATCCGCGATATCCTCCACCGCCTCGCCGATCGCTGCCCGACGCATGTCCTGGTGTGGCCGGTCAAGGTGCAGGGCGATGGCGCCGCGCGCGACGTCGCCGCCGCCATTGCCGGCTTCGATGCCATCGCGCCGGGCGGGCCGGTGCCGCGTCCCGACCTCGTCATCGTCGCGCGTGGCGGCGGGTCGGTCGAGGACCTGTGGGCGTTCAATGAGGAAGTGGTGGTCCGGGCGATCGCCGCCTGCTCGATCCCGCTGATCTCGGCCGTGGGGCATGAGACCGACACCAGCCTATCCGACCATGCCGCCGATTTGCGCGCGCCGACGCCGACCGCCGCGGCCGAAATCGCAGTGCCGGTGCTGGCCGATTTGCGGTTGGGTCTCGATTCATACGCGCAGCGCGCCGAACGGTGCGCCAGGCGCTATGTCGAGCGCGGGCGCGAGCAGAGCGACTCGCTGGCGCGGTTGCTGCCCAAGCGCGACGCGTTGCTGGGGCCGCAGCGCCAGCGTGCCGACGACAATGCGCAGCGGCTCGACCGCGCGCTCGAACGGCGCATCACGCTGGCGCGCGGCCAGCTCGACCGTAGCGCCGGGGCGTTGCGGCCGGCGATGCTGGCGCAACGCCTCTCTGCGGCGCGCGATCGGTTGGCGGGCGCCTGGAAGCTGGTCGAGGCGCTCAATCCCAGCCATGTGCTCGACCGCGGCTATGCCTGGGTCGAGGCGAAGGCGGGGGGCGTGCTGACCAACGCGGCGGCGGCGCGCAAGGCCGGCGTGTTTGTGCTCCATTTTGGTGATGGTGACGTCGCGGCGCGGGTTGAGGGCGCGGGCGGCAAGGCATATGTAAAGGACAAGCCGGACCAGCCGACGTTGCTGTAACACTAGTCGGGGCCGGCCTGACTTTTTTGAGATTTCGAGGATCGCTGCAATGCTGATGTCCAATACCGATCGGCCGGCGCGCCTCCACTACATGGCCAATGGTTTTCGCGTGCTGGTGCCCGGGGGCCATGTGACCTGCGCGATATCGGGCGTACCGATCGCGCTCGACGATCTGCGCTATTGGAGCGTCGCGCGACAGGAAGCCTATGCCAGTGCCGACCTCGCGCTAGAGGCTGAAGGACGGAAGTGAGGCGCGCGCGGCGCTGGGTCCTCGGCCTCGCCGCGTTGAGCATGCTGGGTAGCTGCGTCGAGCCGAGCTCGCCGCCCGCCACGCGTCCCGCGCCCGTGGTCGTCGCCACACCGCCGCCGCCCGCGTCACGCATGCCGACGGTGCCGCTCGGCGATTTCAGCTTCAAGGGCAGCATGATCCAGGGCGGCCTGCTCATCGGCACCGCGCCCGCCGGGACCCAGCGGGTCAGCTTCAACGGCGACGAGGTGCCGGTGGCGCCCGACGGCCGCTTCGTGATTGCCTTCGATCGCGATGCCGGACCGGCGGCAACCGTGGCCGCGACGCTGGACGATGGCCGCTCGGTCTCGCGTACGCTGACGATCAATCCACGGGCATGGGACATCTCGCGTCTGTCGACCTTGCCAAAATATCCCGTGCCGATGCCGCAATTCGAGAAATTACGGCCAGCCGAAATCGCCCAGATCAACGCGGCGCGGCGCCAGGATACGAGCTCTATGGGGTGGCGGCAGCCGTTCATGTGGCCGGCAACCGGGCGTATCTCGACCCTGTTCGGATCGCAGCGCATCTATCGCAACGGCGAGGCGGGGGCCTACCATTCGGGCACCGATGTCGCGGTGCCGGCGGGTACCCCGGTGCTGGCGCCGGCTGACGGCGTCGTCATCCTGGCCTCCGATCATCCCTTCCTGCTCGAAGGCAACCTGTTGATGATTGACCATGGCATGGGCCTCAACAGCGCGCTGATGCACTTGTCGCGGCTCGTCGTCACGCCCGGCCAGGCGGTGAAGCGGGGGCAGATCGTCGCGTTTTCCGGCGCGACCGGGCGCGTGACCGGCGCGCATCTCCATTGGAGCCTGCGCTGGCGCAATGCGAAGATCGATCCGCTGCTGGTCGCGGGACCGATGCCTGGGACGAAATAGACGTCACTGCCTTAGTGAAATAAGACACCAAGGCTGACCCTTTGTTGCAGCCGCGCTACGCGCTGATTCCAAAAGCTAGTTCGACCTTGCTTAGAATCTTTACAAAGCCCGCTTCGGCCTTACCCACGGCTCATCGACCGGTGCTGGAGGGCTTGCGGTCATAATCGATGGGGATGTGATCCGGCGCGCGGCACCAGCGGCGCGCGGGTCTGATCCCCTGTAAATGGGGGTTTCACTTCGATGGCCTTTTTCAACAACGCGTACCGCAACCGGCTGCTCGCGACCGCCGCGCCGCTCGGTCTGATGTTTGCGGCCGCGCCGGCTGCTGCGCAGGACAAGCCGGCGACGCCGGTAGCTGACGCCGTGGCGTCCGACGACCAGCAGCAGGACATCGTCGTCACCGGCACCCTGTTCCGTCGTACCGACACCGAGACGCCGTCGCCGGTCACCGTGCTGACGTCCGACAGCCTTGCCAAGGCCGGTATCACCAACGTTTCCGATGCCATTCGTTCGATCTCGGCCGATAGCGCCGGCTCGATCGGGACCGGGTTCCAGACGGGGTTCTCGGCTGGCGGCTCGGCGGTTTCGCTGCGCGGCCTGGGCGTCTCGTCGACCCTGGTGCTGATCAACGGCCTGCGTTCGGCAAACTTCCCGATCAACGACGATGGCCATAACGCCTATGTCGACCTCAACTCGATCCCGTTCAGTCTGATCGACCGTGTCCAGGTGCTCAAGGACGGCGCGTCGTCCATCTACGGCGCCGATGCGATCGGTGGCGTGGTGAACATCTTCCTCAAGAAGCAGTTCACCGGGCTCGAGGGCAGCATCCAGGGAGGCACTACGGAAAAAGGCGACGGCTCGCGCTATCGTGCCGAACTGACCGCCGGGATTGGCGACTATCAGACGAAGGGGTGGAATTTCTACCTCAACGGCGAATATCAATGGGATGGCCGTATCTCCAACCACAGCCGTGGTTTCCCGTACAATACGCAGGATCTGCGCCCAGTCGGTGGTCGCGACAATAATACCGCCGATGACACGCTGACGGCCAATACGCCGACAGCGTACGTGACTCGCGTCGGTCAGACCGACCTCAATAACCCGTTATCGGGCCAGGCCGGATCGCCGCCGACCAATCAGTATCTCGCCCTCGGCATCGCAAATTGCGCTGGTGGAACCTACACCATCACCACCGGTGGCTCGCAAGGTACGGGTTGCAAGTACGACCTGACCGATCTCTATCGCCAGATTCAGCCGAAGCAGGAACGTTATTCGGTTACCGGCAAGTTCAGCGTCAGACTGGCCGACAATGTCGAAGCCTATGTCATGGGCAGTTACAGCCGCGACTTCGTCAGCATCACCAGTGCCTTTCCGTCGGCGATCCGCCAGACGCAGCCGTTCGGCGGTCCGCCGGCGATCGCGTCTAGCAACCCGGGTATCGTGCTGCCGGTCTATATCTGCGCGTCGGGCGTCAATTGTGCGACCGATCCCAGCCGCCAGCTCAATCCAAACAACCCGTACGCCGCCGCCTATGCCGCCAATCCGACGCAGGGCGCGGCGCGCATCTATTACCTGTTCAGCGACATCGCGGCGGGCAGCGATCGCGTCAACGAGGTCGCGCGCGTTGCGACTGGTCTGAACGGCAGCTTCAGCGGCTTCGATTGGAAGGTCGATGGCGTATATGCTCGCGACGACCTGCAGATTACGCAGCACGGCCTGCTCAACATCGCCGGGCTGATGAAGGCAATCAACACGGGTTCCTACAATTTCGTCAATCCGTCGGCCAACAGCGATGCCGTGCGCAAAGCGATCGCGCCCGACAAGGTCACGCCGTCCCATTCGCAGATGTATTCGCTTGACGCGTCGGTTTCGAAGAAGCTGTTCGATCTGCCGGGCGGTCCGCTGCAGTTCGCGGTCGGCGGTCAGGTCCGCAACGAGCGGCTGGT
Source organism: Sphingomonas sp. P4_D12 (assembly GCF_056401895.1). Taxonomy (NCBI): domain Bacteria; kingdom Pseudomonadati; phylum Pseudomonadota; class Alphaproteobacteria; order Sphingomonadales; family Sphingomonadaceae; genus Sphingomonas; species Sphingomonas sp. P4_D12. The sequence continues at coordinate 219,221 of NZ_JBFUIL010000004.1, forward strand.
CAATCGCAATCAGAATGTGGCGCTGGATACCTACGGCCTGACGACCTCGTCGGCGTTCGGCAAGCACACTGTCTGGGCGGGCTATTTCGAACTCGACGCGCCTGTCCTCAGCATTCTCGATATCAACGTGTCGGGCCGGTACGACCATTATTCTGAGGGTTTCAGCCACTTCTCACCCAAAGTCGGATTCAAGCTGACTCCGATCAAGGAGTTCGCGATCCGCGGCACCTATGCGGAAGGCTTTCGCGCGCCGACCTTTGCTGAATCCGGACCCAACAGCCAATATGCCGGCTTCGTCAGCACGACGCCGCCGTGCAGCTTCATCCTGAGCCATGGCGGGACGGGAACCACGGCCTCGTGTAGTGCCAACGGCAATCCATATAATTCGCAATATTCGCTGGGGCGCGGCTATGCCGGCAACCCGAACCTGCAGCCGGAAACGTCGCGCAGCTTCACCGTCGGTACGATCTTCCAGCCCGTAAAATGGTTCAGCGCGACGGTCGATTACTACAACGTCAAGAAGTCGAACCTGATCGTCGGCGGCCCGCTGACCGGGGCGGCGGTTAGCGCCTATTACGGCGCGGCCAATGCGACCGCGGCATGCGCGGCGGTTGCCGCGGTAGGTGCCGGTTATTCGTGCAATGTGGTCGATGCGGTCGATCCGCTCTATCCGACCGCCTTGCCACGCCTCCTCATTCTCAACGTGCCATGGGTCAACGCGAACTTCGCGATCACAAGCGGCATCGATGCTTCGGCGTCGGTCAAATTCTCGGCCGGTGACTTCAGGTTCACCAGCAAGGTCGAGGTCACGCACATCTTCAAGTACGACCTCCACACCGCCACCGGGGTACAGCATTACGCCGGCACGCTTGGGCCGTACGATCTGTCGTCGGGTAACGGAACGCCGGATTGGCGCGGCAATTGGCAGAGCACGGTCGAATATGGACCTTGGTCGCTGTCGGCGACGGCTTATTATGTCGGCAAGATCAAGGCAGTGTCGGAGGACCAGGGGCTGCCGCTCGATTGTGCGCTCGGCAATCTCTATACGCGATCGGCACCGCAGAACACCGATCCGCGGTTCTGCTACATCAACTCGTTCATCAACGTCGATCTGAACGCGTCGGTGCGGGTCAACGACAAGTTCACGTTCTTTGCCAATGTCGGCAATGTGCTCAACGCTCGCGCGCCACTGGCGGCCGCGGCTTATGCGAGCGCGCCGAACTTCCTGACGACCTGGCATTATGCTGGCGTGGTCGGCCGCAAGTTCAGCGCCGGCGCCAACTTCAAGTTCTGACGAAAATATGCCGGCGGCGGGCGTAAGCCGACGACCGGCCGGCAATTTCAGCTTCAAAATGCGGTATGATCCAGGGTCGACTGGTGATCGGCGCCGCAGCCGGTTAGGGTCATGCGGATCAGCTTCAACGTGGCTTGCAAGGCGCGACGTGAAGATCGAAACGCTGCCGGCGATCGGACTAATGGCAGACGAAATAACTCCAGCTGACGTACTGTATTACTACAATGCATCACTGACATTCCGTGGGTGCGGAAACGATAGGCGCTCGCGGGCTCAAGACAAACGCGGCGCCAGTTCCAACTTGTACCAAATGACATTGCCGAGGATCGATGACGCCCGCGCCGTAATTTGAAATGTGAGGCTCTCGATCGGCCGGACCCTGCGTATTCGGTGTGACTTTCGTGTAACTCTCTGCTGCAAATCGGCAATCATTTGGCGTTCCAGCTTTACAACGATTGTATCGGCGGTAACCAGTCGCTCATTCCGGACAGGCTCAGAGGTCTGACGGTATTGGGGGCTCATGATTCGCGCCGGTAAACGAGCGCGGGCCTAGCCCGCTACATGGGGATTACGCATCGATGGTATCTTTCCGAACGACGTCCAAGCTTCGCCTGCTTGCTGCCGCTGCTCCGCTCGGCCTGCTCGCGCTGGCGACGCCCGCTCAGGCGCAGGAAACGCCTGCTTCGCCGGCTCCCGCCCCCGCAGGCGACCAGGCGACCGACAACTCGCCCGACATCGTCGTCACCGGGACGCTGTTCCGCCGCACCGACACCGAGACCCCGTCGCCGGTCACCGTGCTGACCACGGAAAACCTTTCCCGCGCCGGCATCACCACGGTCGCTGACGCGATTCGCTCGGTTTCGGCCGACAGCGCCGGCTCGATCCCGACCGGTTTCCAGGGCGGCTTTTCGGCCGGTGGCTCGGCGGTCTCGCTGCGCGGCCTCGGCGTTTCGTCGACCCTCGTGCTCATCGACGGCCTGCGCTCGACCAACTTCCCGCTCAACGACGACGGCCACAACGCCTATGTCGACCTGAACTCGATCCCGTTCAGCGCCGTGGAGCGCGTCGAAGTCCTGAAGGACGGCGCCTCGTCGACCTACGGTGCCGACGCGATCGGCGGCGTGGTCAACGTCATCCTGCGCAAGCAGTTCAAGGGCCTTCAGGGCGGTGTCGAAGGCGGCGTTGCCGAGGGCGGCTACGCCTCGCGCTATCGTGCCAATCTCATGGGTGGCATCGGCGATTACGATGCGGCCGGCTGGAACCTCTGGGTCAATGGTGAGTATCAGCGCGACGGTCGTGTTTCGGTCGCCGATGTCGGCTTTCCGTTCAACACCACCGACCTGAGCTCGCTCGGCCTGGCTGATCAGAACACCGCCGACAGCTCGCTTTCCACCGCCACGATCAACGCGGTTGTGCGTCGCACCACCCAGTCGAACCTCAACGATCCGTTCACGGGCGGTGCTGTGGCAACCGGCGCTTATTCGACGCTCAATCTGGGGAGCTGCACGAAGGGCACATACACCGATTCGTCCGGTAATATCGGATGCATCCACAACAACACGCTTGAATATAGCCAGGTGCAGCCGTTCTCGGAGAAATACTCCTTCACCGGCCGCTTCAGCTATCGCGTCAGCGACAACATCGAACTGTACGCGCTGGGCAGCTATTCGCACAGCCAGGTCAACATCAAGGGCACGCCGCCGGCGATCCGCCAGCGTCAGCCTTATGGTGCGGCGCCGACCACGGCGTCGAACAACCCGGGCATCGTACTCCCCTATTTCGTCTGCAACGCGGGCGTCGACTGCGTCACCGCGGCGGATCGTCGCCTGAATCCGAACAACCCCTATGCGACCAACCTCGGTGCCGATGCGGCGACGGCGATGGCGAATGCGGCGCGCATCTATTACCTGTTCGGCGACATTCCGGCCGCGACCGAGCGTGGCAACGAGGTTATCCGTGGCGCCATCGGCCTCAACGGCAAGTTCGGCGACGGCTGGAGCTTCCGGGTCGAAGCAGTCGGCGCGCGCGACAATATGGAGCTGAATGCGTTCGGCGTCATCAACATCGCCGGCCTGAAGCAGGCAGTGAACACTGGGGCGTACAATTTCATCAACCCCAGCCTGAACAACGCGGCGGTGCGTAACCTGATCTCGCCGACCGTGACGAACCGGGCCTATACGTCGCTCGCGTCGCTCGATGCGTCGATTGCCAAGGAATTGCTGACGCTTCCGGGCGGCCCGTTGCAGGTCGCTGTCGGCGGCCAGATCCGTCGCGAAACGCTCAACAATCCGGGCCTCAATCCGAATCTCGCCAATTATGCCAACACGGCGGCGGCGTTCGGTGCGCACACAGTGTCGGCGGGCTATTTCGAAATCAGCGCGCCGGTCCTCAAGGAACTCGAAATCGACGCGTCGGGCCGTTACGACCATTATTCGGAAGGCTTCAGCCACTTCTCACCGAAGGTCGGGTTCAAGTTCACGCCGATCAAGGAACTGGCACTTCGCGGCACCTTCTCGAACGGCTTCCGCGCTCCGACCTTTGCCGAAAGCAATCCGCGGTCCAGCTATCCGGGCTTCGTGACCTACCAGCCCCCGGCGGCCTTCGTCACTGCGCACGGCGGGAGCGCCAACCCCTATTCGCAATCCTACTCGGTGGGCGGCGGCTTCTCGGGCAATCCAGACCTGAAGCCGGAGACGTCGCGTGCTTTCACCGGTGGTCTGATCGTGCAGCCGACCCGGTGGCTGAGCTTCACGGTCGACTATTACAACGTGAAGAAGAAGGACGTGATCGTTGCAGGCCCGAACGCCGGTGCGGCGCGTAGCGCCTATTATTCGGTCGCCAATAACTCGTATCCTTCAGGCGCCGCCGCTGCGGCTGCCGGTTGCGCTGCGGTCGCCGCGATCCCGGGTTATTCGTGCGGTGCCACCGACGCGATCGACCCGTTGTTCCCGAACGCTCTGCCGCGCGTGCTCGTGATCAACGGGCCCTACGTCAATGCGGGTTACTTCAAGACCGCCGGTCTCGATTACTCGCTCGAGGCGCGTATTCCGATCACCGACGACGTGAAGTTGATCAGCCGACTGGACGTCAACCAGATCCTGCACTTCAATGTCGATTTCGGTGACGGAGTGGTCCGCAAATATGCGGGTACGATCGGGCCGTACGAACTGTCGTCGGGTGCGGGTACTCCGCGTTTCCGCGGGAACTGGCAGAACACGTTGCAGATCGGCAATTTCTCGCTGACTGCTACGACCTATTATGTGGGTCGGATCAAGCAGGTGGGCGCAGACGATCTGGGCCCTGGTGCGGATGGTAAGATCGACCTTTCGTGCGCCGGTTCGGCTGGCGAGTTCTATCCGTATCCGACCGATGCGGCCCAGTCGAAATATTGCTATGTCAAGAGCTTCATCTACGCCGACCTCAATGCAACGGTTAAGGTGAACGACGATTTCAGCTTCTACCTCAATGTCGGCAACGTCACGAATGCGCGCGCACCGATCGCGGTGACCTCGTATTCCGGTACGAACTACCTGCCGACCTGGCATTACGCTGGCGTCATCGGCCGCACCTTCCGTGCGGGTGCGAACTTCAAGTTCTGATCCGTCGGAACGAGAAAACTGAAGGGGGCGGGGCCGCGAGGCTCCGCCCTTTTCTTTTGTCTGCGCGGCCCGGTTGCCTCGCGCAGACCTTGTGACCTTTTTGCTACAGGTGCGATCAAACGCGCCCGAACTTGTCAAACCTAGCTTTACAGCGGGAAAGCCAAGCTTAATCCCTGCGCCATTAGCCTCGGACGTACCTGGGAGGGTGGTTCGTAGGGGCTTGGCAACGCTCGAACCTGAAATGGGGGCAAGGGACGGGCCAGGCAAAGGGAATATCTCGTGACCAACTCGACTGTTTCGCGTTCGCTCCGCGGAAGCGCGGCCTTGCGCGCGCTGATGCTGTGCGGCGCCGGCGCGTCGGCGGCATTGTTCGCCGCTCCGGCATTCGCCCAGGATACCCAGGCTCCCGCGGCGGATGCCGCGCCCGCACCGCAGGACGATCAGGCGGCAGCGCCCGAAATCGTCGTTACCGGTACGCTGTTGCGCAATTCGGCGACTGCGACCGCCGCGCCGCTGACGACCTTGACCTCGGACGATTTGGCCAAACGCGGCCTCAACACGGTGGCCGACGCGATCAATTCGCTGGCGGCGAACAACGCCGGCTCAATGAACAAGAGCTGGAACAGCTTTAATTTCGCGACCGGCGCGACCGCCGTGTCGCTGCGCGGTCTGACCACTGGCAACACGCTGACCCTGTTCGACGGTCTGCGCAGCGCACCGTATCCGCTGGCGGATGACGGCCATCGTAACTTCGTCGATCTCAACACCATTCCCAGCGGAATCGTCGATCGCATCGAAGTGCTGCAGGATGGCGCGTCGTCGACCTATGGCGCCGATGCCGTCGCCGGCGTGGTCAATGTCATCGTAAAGAAAGAAATTACCGGCGTTCACCTCGACGGGTCGGCTGGCATTTCGGAATATGGCGACGCCGGCGAGCAGCGCCTGAGCGGCACGGTAGGCTATGGCAAGCTGTCGGAGCAGGGCTTCAACATCTATGCCAATGTCGAGTACCAGAAGAACGATCCGCTTTACGCGCGTGACCGCAAGTTTCCCTATAACGGCGCTGATCTGAGCAGCATCTGCAGCGCGCCCGGGAACTGCCTCAACAACGGCGTGGTAAACGGCATTCAGGGCGACGGCTCGTTCCCGGGCGTTGGATCGACCATGGTTCCCGCCATCCGTCCTTATAATACGACCACCCTAACCTTTGTGGATCCGGGCGGCACCAGCCACACGTTCGCGCCCGGCACCGTGGCGATGGGGCCGTGGCAGCTCGCCAATCCTGGGGCAGGGTGCGGAAATCTGACATCCGTCACGCTCAACGCCGCCCAGCAAGGGTCGGCGGCGCCTAGGTTCACCCAGAACACCGACGGCAGCTACTCGTTCAACAACGTCGGCTATACCGGGGTGACGAACGGGGCGCAGCAGTGTCAGCAAGACAACGTCAACCGTTATCTCCAAGAGCAGCCTACAGTCGAACGTTTGGGCGGGACCATTCGTGGCACGGTCAATTTGGGCAGCAGGGCGCAGGCCTATGCGATGTTCAATTTCTATCAGACGAAGACCGACACGTCGATTGCTCCGCTGTCGTTCGCTGGCCAGACCGCAGCGGGCGGTACGCAGTTCACGCTAAGCCCGGTGCTGTTGCCGGTCTATGTCTGCCCGCGTGGCACGACCGTCGCCTGCACGGCAGCCAACGGTACGCTCAACCCGAACAATCCCTATGCCGCCAGCGGCCAGTTCGCACGGGTGAACTACCGTTACGACCAGCCGCGTATCACGCTGTCGGATGCACGTACCTATCGCGCGTCGGCGGGCGTCAACGGTTCTTTCGGCGATAACTGGCGCTATGCGGCGGACTTCACCTGGTCGCAGGTCGACCTGAAGATCACCAACAAGAACTACCTCTATGCCCAGCATCTGGTCGACGTGATCAACGACGGCAGCTTCAATTTCATCAATCCATCGCTGAACTCGCAGGCGATCCGCGATTATATCGCGCCGATCAATGTCACAAACTCACGCTCGAACCTGTGGCAAGCCCAGGCAACGCTGTCGAAGGACCTGTTCCAGCTTCCGGGCGGGCCATTGTCGGCGGCGGTCGGCGTATCGTACCGCAAGGAATCGATCACCAACCCGAGCGCCAACCCGGCCAACGAGGTCAACCCGGCCGATCGCTATTACAGCGTCAACGCCGTGGGTGCGACCGGCAGCCGCAACGTCAAGTCGGCCTTCTTCGAAGTCGAGGCGCCGATTGTGGATATGCTGAGCCTGAACGCTTCGGGGCGCTATGACGACTATTCGTCGGGGCAGAAGAACTTCTCGCCGAAGTTCACCGCGATCTTCAAGCCGATCAAGGAAATCAAGCTGCGGGGTACCTTCTCGAAGGGCTTCCGCATTCCGAGCTTTAACGAGGCTTATGGTCTGCCGACGACCGGCTATATCACAGCCCAGGTCAGCGATCCGGCGTTCATCGCCGCCCACGGCGGCAATGCCTATGCCACCCAGCCTTACTCCTATGGCCTGACCGCCGTTGGGAATCCGTCGCTGAAGCCGGAGAAATCGACGTCCTATACCGGCGGTATCGTTATTGAGCCGAACCGCAACTTCTCGTTCACTGCGGATTATTGGCACATCAAGATCAAGGGCCTGATCACCAACCCCGATTATTCGGGTGTGGAGGATGCCTATTATGCCAATAACGGCGTTGTGAACATTCCTGGCCTGACGGTGCTTCCGGGCATCAAGGATCCGGATCATCCCAACGCGTTGCCATTGCTGGGCTTCATTCAATATTCGTTCGTCAACGCCGATTCTGAAACCGCTTCGGGTCTCGACTTTTCGGGTACTGCGCGCTTCCCGATCGGTAGCAGCATCAGCTTCACCAGCCGGGTCGACGCGTCATACCTGATCAAGCTGGAGAAAAACCTGTCGACAGGCGTCCAGCGTTATGACGGCACGCTCAGCCCGTGCGACATCACGTCGTGCTCGGGTGCGCCGAAGTGGCGCGGCACCTGGACCAACACGCTGGATTTCGGGAAGACATACCTGAGCGCCACGGTGAACTACACCAGCGGCTATGACATGGCGTCGATCGATTACGGTGGCATCAAGGGCGATTGCGACGCCAATGGCGGTGTTTCGGCGGCCACCTATGCCGACGGGACGATCTTCAAGTGCCGAGCCAAGCGCTTCGTCACGCTCGATCTGACCGCGAGCACGAAGATCGCCGATCACTTTACGTTGTACGCCAACGCGCTGAACATCCTTGGCGCGAAACCGGACTTCAACCCCGGCCAGTCATACAACCTCGGCTATAATTACAACGTGGCCTGGGAAGGCCAGGGCTTTACCGGTCGGTTCTTCCGCGTCGGCGCGAAGGTCGACTTCTAGATCCTCGCTCTCATCGACTGAGTTGATCGGGGCCGCTCCAGCAATGGAGCGGCCCCATTTTTGGTTGCGCTCCAGTCGATCTTCGCCGTGTGGCCAATTTGCTACAGCCGGAACGAAACCAATGCGCGGCGATCCATGCCGGCTTTACACCTTTCCGCACAGGTTCCATCCCCCGCCCATTGCCTCGAACGGGCCTGGGAGGGCGGTTCGCAGGGGCTTGGCGACGCTCGCACCGCAAGGGGGAACGGACGGGCCAGGCAAAGGGAAGACCTTGTGAAAATCAACACGACTGTTTCGCGTTCGCTTCGCGGAGGCGCCGCTTGGCGTGCGCTCGTGCTGTGCGGCGCCGGCGCGTCGGCGGCGTTGTACGTTGCCCCCGCTTTTGCCCAGGACACGCCCGCCCCGGCGCCCGCGCCCGTGGCCGAACCCGCTCCCGCGGCGCCTCAGGACGACCAGTCCGCGAGCAGCGGCGATATCGTCGTCACCGGCACTTTGTTCCGTTCCAACCGGGATACCGTGTCGCCGATCACCACGCTGACGAACGAGAATCTCGAAAAGGCCGGCATCACCAACGTGGCCGATGCTATTCGGTCGATCTCCGCGGACAATTCCGGTTCGATCCCGTCGGCATTCGCCAATGGGTTTGGCTCGGGCGGTGCGGGCGTGTCGTTGCGTGGTCTGACCGTCAACTCGACGCTCGTGTTGATCGACGGTATCCGTACCACCAGCTATCCCTATGCCGATGACGGTCAGCGCTCGTTCGTCGACCTCAACTCGATCCAGAAGAGCAATATCGACCGGATCGAGGTGCTGAAGGACGGCGCCTCGTCGACCTATGGCGCGGACGCGATCGGCGGCGTGGTCAACATCATCACCCGCAAGGAAATCAAGGGCTTCGAGGGTACGGCCGAAGGCGGTATTTCGGAACGTGGCGACGGTGGCGAACAGCGCCTGACGCTGACCTACGGCTATGGCGATCTGTCGACTCAGGGCTTCAACATCTACCTTACCGGCGAATACGAGCACGACGAGATGATCTCGGCGGCGAACCGCAAGTTCCCATACAACACCGCCGACCTCAGCTCGATCGGCGGCATCAACGGCAATGTCGGTGCGGACGGCGGGTTCGGGACGCGTCTCGGTGCGACCAGCGCAGTGGTTCGGCCGGCGATGGAGATGGTCCCCGGTGACATCTTCTCCGGTCAGTTCCTCGTGGACGGTGCTGGCGATCCACTGGCAACCCGCATACTCAATCCAGCGGGCTGTGCGACCAATGGCCTGACGATTCAGCATAGCGACGCGACGGGCGATTATTGCGAAGAGAATACCATTCCGTACGGCACGCTCCAGCCCGAGCAGACGCGCTACGGCGCCACCGCCCACCTGACCGCCAATGTCGGCAGCAATGCGCAGGCCTATCTGACCGGCACCTATTACCACAGCAAGGTCTATTCGGAGGCTGCGCCGTTCTCCGTGCGCCAGCGCAATCCGATCAACACCACCAACCTCGTGCTGCCGGCCATTCTCGCCAATGGGCAGGTCAATCCTAACAACCCCTATGCGGTGGCTGGCTGCACCGAGGGCGTCGATTGCGTCGATGCGCAGCTTTCCTTCGCTTTCCCGCAGCTCATCCAGCGGGCGACCACCGAAAACGACGTCTATCGCGTCGCCGGTGGCATCAGCGGCAAGTTCGGCGACGGCTGGACCTACTCGGTCGATGCCACTTATGCGCGCAGCGACCTGAAGGGTACGAATGCCGGCTATATCAACATTGCCGGCCTGACCTCGGCGGTCCTCAACGGCACCTACAATTTCGTGAACCCGTCAGCGACTCCGCAGTCGGTGATCGATGCCATTTCGCCCAACGCGATCACTACCGCGAAGAGCGAATTGTACATGATCCAGGGCAATTTGACCAAGGAGCTGTTCCAGCTTCCCGGCGGTCCCTTGCAGGTCGGCGTCGGTGGTTCGATCCGGCGTGAGACGCTCGATAACCCGAATGCCAACGCCAACAACGCGTTCCTCGGCCTCAATGCCGTGACCGCGTCGGGCAAGCGCACGATCTACTCGGCGTATTTCGAAGTAGACGCCCCGGTAGTGAAGGCCGTCGATATCAACCTTTCGGGGCGCTACGACCACTATTCGGACGGGTTCAGCAACTTTTCGCCCAAGGCGGGCTTCAAGTTCCGCCCGATCCCACAGCTGATGATCCGCGGTACCTATTCGCGCGGTTTCCGCGCGCCGAGCTTCGCGGAATCGCAGAACGGCGCGGTGATCGGCTATACCTCTGCGACGCCACCTTGTTCGGCGATCATTGCGCATGGCGGCGTCGCGACTCCTGATGGGTGCGCCGGCGGCAACGCTTATGTGTCGCCCTATTCGATCGGCTTCAACAGCGCGTCGAACCCGAATCTGAAACCGGAAAAGTCGCGTAGCTTCACCGGTGGCGTGGTGATCGAACCGACACGGTGGCTGAGCTTTACCGCGGACTATTACAATATCCGCAAGACCGACGTGATTTCGGGCGGCCCGCTGTCGGGTGTCGCCATCGACAATTACTATTCGGGTCAGGCGCTGCCCGCGGGCTATTCGTTGGTCCTGGACGATCCGGATCCGCAGTTCCCGAACGCGATCCGCAAGGTGCTGATCGTCAACTCGCCATACGCCAACGCGGCGTCGCTCGAGACGTCGGGCGTAGACGTGTCGCTCGAGGCGCGTATCCCGCTTGGCGGCGCGAAGCTGACGAGCCGCCTCGAAGGGACGGAAATCTTCTACTACCGCTTCGACGGTGGTGACGGGAACGTCCTCGATTATGTCGGCACCCAGGCGCCGTACATTCTGTCGTCGGGCGCCGGCACGCCGCGCTGGCGCGCCAATTGGCAGAATAGCCTTGAGGTCGGAAAGTTCACGCTGACCGGCACGGCTTATTATGTCAGCGGGTACAAGACGATCGCTACCGATCAGAACGGCCCCACGGCTACGACCTGTGCCGACCAGCTCTACAATCCCGGTGAGACGTTCTGCCACACCAAGGGGTTCTTCGACCTGGACCTGGTTGCCCAGTTCAAGGTCAACGACAAGTTCACCTTCTACGTGAACGTGATCAACGTGTTGGATGCGTCGGCACCGCTCAACCCCGCCAACTATGCCGGCGCGGCGGCCAACTACAATCCGACCTGGACCCAGACGGGCATCGTCGGTCGCTACTTCCGCGCGGGCGCGAACTTCAAGTTCTGATCCCGGCCGGTAGCCAAAACGATGGGGCCGCTCCAGCGATAGAGCGGCCCCTTTTTTGTCCGGTGATGGTGGGTCAGACGACCGTCAGCGTCAGCTTGCCGTCACCTTCATCGACCTTGACGGTCTGGCCGTCCTTGACTTCACCCGACAGGATCAGATCGGCGAGTGGGTCCTGCAGATAACGCTGGACCGCGCGTTTGAGCGGGCGGGCGCCATAGACCGGGTCGTAGCCCACGCGGCCGAGCCAGTCGCGCGCCGCCTGGGTCAGGTCGATCGCGATCTTGCGGTCGGCGAGCAGCTTGCCGACGCGCTCGACCTGGATGTCGACGATCGGCGCCATCTCGCTTTGCCCCAGCCGGTGGAACAGCACGATCTCGTCGAGCCGGTTGAGGAATTCCGGGCGGAAATGCCCGCGGACAATCTCCATCACTTGCGGCTCGACCGCCGACACGCTCTCGCCGTCGCCCAGGCTCGACAGATATTGGCTGCCGAGGTTGGAGGTCAGCACGATGATCGTGTTGGTGAAGTCGACCGTGCGGCCTTGGCCGTCGGTCAGGCGGCCGTCGTCGAGCACCTGGAGCAGGATGTTGAAGACATCGCCATGCGCCTTCTCGACCTCGTCGAACAGCACGACCTGATACGGCCGCCGGCGAACCGCTTCGGTTAGAACGCCGCCTTCCTCATAACCGACATAGCCCGGCGGTGCACCGATCAGGCGGGCGACCGAATGCTTCTCCATGAACTCGCTCATGTCGATCCGGACCATCGCCGCGCTGTCGTCGAACAGGAATTCGGCCAGCGCCTTGGTCAGCTCGGTTTTGCCCACGCCGGTCGGGCCGAGGAACAGGAAGCTGCCGAGCGGACGGTTGGGATCCTGCAACCCGGCGCGGGCACGGCGCACCGCGGTCGAGACGGCGCGCACGGCATCGGCCTGGCCGATCACACGTTTGCCGAGCTGCTGCTCCATCTGGAGCAACTTGGCGCGCTCGCCTTCCATCATCCGGTCGACCGGGATGCCGGTCCAGCGGCTGACGACGCCGGCAATGTCCTCGGCGGTGACTTCCTCGCGCAGCATCGCGCCGACGGTCGCGCCCTGCGCCGCCTCAAGCTGTTTTTCGAGCTGCGGGATGGTGCCGTAGGACAGCTCGCCCGCCTTGGCGAGATCGCCCGATCGCTGTGCCTGGTCGAGCGCGATGCGCGCGGCGTCGAGTTGCTCCTTGAGCTTGGCCTCGGCGCCGATCTTGTCCTTTTCGGCCTGCCAGCGCTGAGTCAGCTCGCTCGACTGCTGCTCGAGATTGGCGAGTTCGCCTTCGAGGTTGACGAGGCGATCCTTCGACGCCGCATCGGTCTCCTTCTTGAGCGCCTCACGCTCGATCTTGAGCTGGATGATACGGCGATCGAGCGTCTCGATCTCCTCCGGCTTGGACTCGACTTCCATGCGGATCCGGCTCGCCGCCTCGTCCATCAGGTCGATCGCCTTGTCGGGCAGGAAACGGTCGGTGATGTAGCGGTTGCTGAGCGTCGCCGCCGCGACCAGCGCGGCGTCGGTGATCCGCACGCCGTGGTGCAGCTCATATTTTTCCTTGAGCCCGCGCAGAATCGAGATCGTGTCCTCGACCGTCGGCTCGCCGACGAACACCGGCTGGAACCGCCGTTGCAGCGCCGGGTCCTTCTCGACATATTTGCGATATTCGTCGAGCGTGGTCGCCCCGACGCAATGCAGCTCGCCACGCGCCAGCGCCGGCTTCAACAGGTTCGACGCGTCCATTGCGCCATCGGTCTTGCCTGCGCCGATCAGCGTGTGCATCTCGTCGATGAACAGGATGATGTCGCCCTCGGCGCCCTTCACCTCGTCGAGCACGCCCTTCAGCCGCTCCTCGAACTCGCCGCGATATTTGGCGCCCGCGATCAGCGAGCCGAGATCGAGTGCCATCAGCCGCCGGTCCTTGAGCGTATCGGGCACGTCGCCATTAGCGATGCGCAGCGCCAGGCCCTCGGCGATCGCGGTCTTGCCGACGCCGGGCTCGCCGATCAGCGCTGGGTTGTTCTTGGTGCGGCGCGCCAGGATCTGGATCGTGCGGCGGATTTCCTCGTCGCGACCGATCACCGGGTCGAGCTTGCCGTCGCGCGCCGCTTGCGTCAGGTCGCGGGCGAATTTCTTGAGCGCGTCATAGCGGTCCTCGGCGCCTGCAGTATCGGCAGTGCGCCCGCCGCGTAGTTCGTTGATCGCCGCGTTGATGCCCTCAGGTGTCGCGCCGGACGCCTTGATCGCCTTGCCGGCAGCGGTGTTGAGGCTGAGCGCGAGCGCGACGAGCAGCCGCTCGACGGTGACGTAGCTGTCGCCCGCTTTCTGCGCGATCTGCTCGGCCTGATCGAGCACGCGCACCGCGTCGTTGTTGAGTCCCGGCTGACTCTGCGCCCCGGAGCCCGACACGGCGGGGATCTTGGCCAAAGCGAGATCGGTCTCGCTCGTCGCCTTTTTCGCGTCGCCGCCGGCTTTCTGAATCAAGCCCGCGGCAAGTCCCTGCTCGTCCTCCAGCAGCGCCTTCAACAGATGCTCGGGAGCGATCTGCTGATGGTTCATGCGGATCGCGACGGTGAGCGCGGATTGCAGGAATCCCTTGGCGCGGTCGGTAAATTTTTCGAGGTTCATTGGTGGTCCCTGATCGAATCTTGCCACGAATTTAGTGTTGCATCTTTGCAACACAAGACTGGCCGGCACAATTCGTAACTGCCCTGGCTTGCGATCGTCACGGGTCCGTCACGGACCTTTCTCCAGACTGCAACCCAAATGCCGCCATTGTGCAACGCAGCATGCCTAGGCGCGAGCCCAGTGGGAACGATCCACGTAGCCCAAAGGGAATGTCTCATGATCCGCATCGTATCCGCCTGTCTGCTGGCCGGCACCGCTTTGTCCTGGCCGCTCGCCGCCCAAGCCGCGGACAAGCCCGCCACCGACGACAAATCCGCGGCCGCGGCACCGGCGGCCGACGATAGCGCGCCTGCCGCAGCCGATGCGACCGACATCGTCGTCATCGGCCGCGGGGAATCGCGCCAGGTGCAGCGGATCGGCGCCGCGGATATCGACATCCTGGCCTCCGGCACCAGCCCGCTCAAGGCGATCTCGAAACTGCCCGGCGTGAATTTCCAGTCGGCCGACCCGTTCGGCGCTTATGAATGGTCGGAACGTGTCTCGATCCGGGGCTTCAACCAGAACCAATTGGGCTTCACGCTCGACGGCATCCCGCTCGGCGACGGCAGCTACGGCAACGTCAACGGCCTCCATATCAGCCGCGCGATCAGCTCGGAGAATATCGGCGAGACGCGGGTGTCGCAGGGCGCCGGGTCGATCGGGACGCAGGCGACCAACAATCTCGGCGGGACGGTCGAATTCTTCTCCTCCAACCCGACCGACACGTTCGGCGTCACGGCCAACGGCACTTATGGCAGCAACAATGCGGTTCGCGCCTTCTTCCGCCTCGACACCGGCACGCTGGGCGAAAACGGGCCGTCGGCCTATGTCTCCTACGCCTTTGCCGATACCGACAAGTGGAAGGGCTGGGGCTCGCAACGCCAGAGCCAGGTCAACGCCAAGTTCGTCGCGCCGGTCACGCCCGGCGTGCGGCTGGTCGGCACGTTCGATTTCTCGGCGCGGCGCGAGAATGACTATCAGGATATGTCGCTCGACATGATCCGCCGGTTGGGCTGGCGCTGGGACAATATCAGCAACGACTTCCCGCTGGCGGTCAAGGTCGCCGATGTCGGCGCGAACACCGGCTATACCGGCGCGCCCAAGCTCAATCCGGCGGCGGGAACGACCTGGCCGGCGCCGATCGCCAATGCCGACGATGCCTATTTCGACGCGGCGGGCCTGCGCAACGACTATCTCGCTTCGCTCGGCGCCGAAAGCAGCGGGGACTCGAAGATCAAGTGGAGCCTGAAGGGCTATTACCATTCGAACCACGGCCAGGGCATCTGGTTCACGCCGTACGTGCCCTCACCATCGGGTGTGCCGATCTCGGTCCGCACCACCGAATATGACATTCGGCGCAAGGGCGTGTTCGGCTCGGTCGGCGGCGATCTCGGCGCATTCGGCGAACTGACCGTCGGCGGCTGGTATGAGCGCAACGATTTCCGCCAGGCGCGCCGCTATTACGGGCTCGACAGCCTGACGGCCTCGACTCGCGACAGCCTGGATTTCCAGGATTACGCGTTCGCGACGCAATGGGATTTCCAATATCACACCGACACTGTGCAATATTATGTCGAGGACAAGCTGACGTTCGGCCGGCTGACGATCAATCTCGGTTGGAAGGGCTATGACGTTCGCGCCACCGCCACGCCGATCGTCGGGGGCGGACTGGCCCAGGGCAAGATCAAGACCACCGACTGGTTCCAGCCGCATGCCGGCTTCGTCTACAAGCTCGGCGGCCAGGCGGAAGTGTTCGGCGGCTTCACCGAAGTGACTCGCGCCTTCGTCGCCTCGGCCACCGGCGGTCCGTTCGCGACGACCCAAATCGGCTTCAACAATCTCGGCAATCTCAAGCCCGAGACATCGGACACCTATGAGCTTGGCGCGCGGGTGCGGTCGGGCCCGTTCACCGGATCGATCGCGGGCTATTATATCGATTTCCAGAACCGCCTGATCGCGTTCGCCAATGGCGCCGGGATCATTGGCAATCCGGCGATCCTGCAGAATGTCGGCTCGGTCCGCTCGTACGGCATCGAGGCGACGGGCCAGGTCAAGCTGCCCTACGGCTTCGGCCTGTTCGCGTCTTATGCGTATAACGACTCGACCTATCGCGATAACGTCTTCGACGCGAAGGGCGTGCTGGTCGCCAACACCGCGGACAAGACGGTGGTCGACGCGCCCAAGCACATCGCCTCGGGCGAGATCACCTATGACGGTCAGCTGTTCTTCGGGCGGATCGGCGCGAATTATATGTCGAAGCGCTACTTCACTTACGAGAACGATCAGTCGGTTCCCGGCCGCGTCCTGGTCGACGCGACGGTCGGCGTCCGCCTCAATATCGACGGCCGCAAGTTCGAATTGCAGGGCAATGCGACCAATCTGTTCGACAAGAAGTATATCGCCACGATCGGGTCGAACGGCTTCGGCAATCGCGCCGACAACCAGACGCTGTTGGTGGGGGCGCCGCAGCAATTTTTCGTCACGCTCAAGACCAAGTTCTGAACCTGGTTTTCGGGTGAAAAGGGGAGGGGCGCGTCCTTGTGGCGCGCCCTTTTTTTCTTCTAATTCCCTCTCCCATTGGGAGAGGGAGGGAGCCGCCGGAGGCGGCGGAAGGGTGAGGGCAGCCCATCCTTTATTTGCCCTCACCTTCCCACTCGGCTGCGCCGAGCGGGCCCCATCCTCTCCCAAAGGGAGAGGAATTTGTTCCCCGTGACAAACCCCGACGCTTCGCCCACATCTGCCGCACAACACCGGCGGGGAGCGCGGGGATTTGAGGATTCTGAAACGGATCGGTCTGGGTCTGGCCGTATTGCTCGTTCTAATCGCTATCGGCCTGGCGGGCTGGGAGCCACTGACAGCGGTCCGCGCCGAGGCGCCGCCGGCGCATCGTTACGACACGGTGATCGCGCGGGATAAGTTCGGCGTGCCGCACATCTTCGGGGCGACCGACCCCGATGTCGCTTACGGCATCGCTTATGCCCATGCCGAGGACGATTTCAGCACGCTGCAAGAGGTCGTCGCGATGGCGCGCGGGCGGCTCGGCGCGCTCGACGGCGCCGATGGGGCGAAGACCGATTACGTCCTCCACTTGCTCCATGCGCGCGAGACGGTCGACCGCGACTATCTGAAACAACCCGCCGACGTTCGCTTGCTGCTCGATGGTTATGCCTCGGGCCTCAATGCCTATGCCGCGCGGCATCCGGGTGAAGTGAAGCTGGCCAGGCTGTTCCCGGTCAATGGACAGGACATCGCCACCGGCTTCGTGATGCGATCGCCGTTCTTCTTCGGGCTCGATGCGACCTTGGGCGCATTGGTCGGCGATAAACCGCTGCCGAAGGAAAATGCGGGGCCGCAGCCGGACGCGCCGGACGTCACGCCGGTCGGTCCCGATGGCCGCGAGAACGGATCGAACGCCTTTGTCGTCGCGCCGAAAAGATCGTCGGACGGCTTCACCCGGCTCGTCTCCAATTCGCACCAGCCTTGGCGTGGCGCGGTCGCCTGGTACGAGCTCGTCGTCCATTCGAAGACCGGCTGGAATTTCGCCGGGGCGATGCTGCCGGGCGCGCCTTATCCGCTGCTCGGGCACAATGAGACTTTGGGCTGGACCAATACGGTCAATCGCCCGGACCTGATCGATACCTACAAACTCGTGCTCGACGGCGATGGCACGCATTACCGCTTCGACGGGCAGTGGCGGCCACTCGAGAAAGAGACGGTCTGGCTGCCGGTCAAACTGTGGGGACCGTTCGTTTTGCCGGTGCCCAAGGCGGTCTATCGCGCGGTGCAGGGACCGGTGGTCGAGACCAAATCGGGTGCCTATGCGATCCGTTATGCCGGTGCTGACCAGCTCAGGATGGTCGAGCAATATTACCGCCTCACGCGGGCCAAGACGTTCGACGACTGGCAACGCGCGATGGCGATCCAGGGCGTGCCGGCGACCAACTTCCTCTATGCCGACGCGGCCGGCAACATCGCTTATTTCTACAATGCCTCGTTCCTGAAGAGGAAACCGGGGTTCGATTATTCGAAAGTGCTGCCGGGCGACACCTCGGCCGATTACGCGCCGGGGACGGTCCCCTGGGCGATGGTGCCGCGCAACGTGAACCCGCGATCGGGTTTCCTGGTCAACGCCAATTCGACGCCGTTCCTGTCGGCGGGCGTGGGTTCAGAGATGAACCCGGCCGACTGGTCGCCGCTGCTGGGGATCGAGACCGACACGACCAACCGCGACAACCGCGCGCTCGAACTGATGAGCGCCAACTCCGCGATCAGCCAGGCCGATCTCGAGGCGATCAAGTTCGATACCGGGGTCAGCCATCGCGGCTGGACCGGCAAATGGTTCGCCGATCTGATCGCCGCCGATCCGAAAGGCGACAAGCAGGTGGCGGCGGCGCAGGCGTTGCTGCGGCAATGGGACTGGATGCTCGACGGCAAGGGACCGGCCGACGCGCTCGGTGCGCTGATGATGAAGGAGGGGCAGAAATGGCATTATAATCGCCAGCCCGAGGCCGATCCGCGCGCGACTTTGGTCGAGGCGACCGGCTATCTCCGCCGCGTGTTCGGCCGGCTCGACCCGCCGCTCGGCACGATGATACGGTTGCGCCAGGGCAAGGTCGACCTGCCGCTCGACGGCGGACCCGAAGTGTTGCGCGCCACCGCCAATTGGGACGAAGCGCCTGATGGCCGGCTCGCGGTCAAGCATGGCGACAGCTTCGTGATGTTCGTCCAATGGGACAAAGCCGGCCGCGTCTCGTCGCGATCGATCCAGCCGTTCGGGGCCGCGACGACACGACCCGACTCTCCGCATTATACCGACCAATCGGCCTTGTTCGTCGCGCACAAATTAAAACCAGTCTGGTTCTATCCGCGTGATCTCAAAGCAAATATCGAGCGTCTCTACCGCCCGTGACTTGCCAGTGACGCGAAGCCGACTTAGCCTCGCTTCATCCGATTTTCCTTTCCGATCGACCAGGGGCATCCATGACCATCAAGCTTTTCGCGCTTTCCGGCGTCGCGTTGCTCGCGATCGCCATTCCCGATCTTGCCGCCGCACAGACCAAGCCCGCCGCCGCCAAAGCCGCCAAGCGCGCCACGCTGCCGCCGGCCGCGCCAGTCAGCGTACTCGCCAAGTCGGTCGACATTCCCTTCACCGAGTTCACGCTCAAGAACGGTTTGCGCGTCATCGTCCATACCGATCGCAAGGCGCCGGTGGTGGCGGTCAGTGTGTGGTACAATGTCGGGTCGAAGATGGAGCCCGCCGGCAAGACCGGGTTCGCCCATCTGTTCGAGCATCTGATGTTCAACGGCAGCGAGAATGCGCCGGGCGATTTCTTCGTGCCCTTGAAGAATGTCGGCGCGACCGATTTCAACGGCACCACCTATTTCGACCGTACCAATTATTTCGAAACGGTGCCGACCCCGGCGCTCGAGCGCGCTTTGTTCCTCGAGAGCGATCGCATGGGCTATCTGACCGGCGCGATCACCCAGGCCGTGCTCGACGAGCAGCGTGGCGTCGTCCAGAACGAGAAGCGCCAGGGCGACAACGAGCCCTATGGCCTGTTCGAATATCGCCAGCTGACCGGCCTGTTTCCCAAGGGACACCCCTATGAGCATTCGACGATCGGCTCGATGGCCGATCTCGACAGCGCCAGCCTCGCCGACGTGAAGGGCTGGTTCAAGGAGCATTACGGCCCGAACAACGCCGTGCTGGTGCTTGCCGGCGATATCGATGCCGCTGCCGCCAGGCCGCTGGTCGAGAAATATTTCGGCGGCATCCCGGCGGGCCCCAAGACGGTGCTGCCCGATGCGCCGGTACCGACTTTGCCGACCGCGAAATACGAAGTGATGAAGGATCGCGTCGCGGCCACCCGGATCACCCGGTCCTGGGCGGTGCCCGGCCTCAACGACCCCGACAGCGTCGGGCTCGACGTCGCGGCGGGCGTGCTCGGCGGGGGCGGCAGCTCGCGGCTCTATGACGCGCTGGTGCGCAAGGAGAAGCTCGCGGTGCGGGTCAGCGCGGGCAATCAGAGCTTCAGCCAGGTCGGCATTTTCGAGATCAATGTCGATGTGCGCCCGGGCGTCGACGCCGCGGCGGTCGCCAAGCGGCTCGACGGGATCGTCGCCGATTTCCTGGCGACCGGCCCAACCGCTGACGAAGTGCAGCGCTTTCAAGTGCGCAGCATCGCCGGACGCGTGAAGGGGCTGGAATCGGTCGGCGGATTCGGCGGCAAGGCCGTCACCCTGGCCGAAGGCGCGCTCTATTCGGACGATCCCGCGCATTACAAAAAGGAGATGGCCGAGCTTGCCGTCGAGACTCCGGCCAAGGTCAAGGCTGTCGCCGGCAAATGGCTCCGCCGCCCGGTCTATGGCGTCGACATCGTGCCGGGCCCGCGCGATGCCTATGAAGAGGCGGCGGTGCCCAAGCCGGTCGCGGTCAAAGCCGCCGACGAACCCGCCGCCAAGGGCACGCGCGGCGCGCTGCCGGACGTCGGATCGATCGCCAACCTGACCTTCCCCAAGGTGGAGCGGGCCAAGCTGGCGAACGGCGTGACGCTGATTTACGCGCAGCGCACCGCGACCCCGGTGACGCGGATCATGGCCAATTTCGACGCCGGCGTCGCCGCCGACGTGCCGACCGCGCTCGGGACGCAGCAACTCACCCTGGCGGCGATGAGCTCGGGCACGACCAGCCTCGATTCGCTCGATTATGCCGAAGCGCAGGAGCGGCTGGGCGCCAACATCACTGCCGGGATCGACAGCGACAGCACGGCCTTTTCGATCGACATGCCCAGCCCCAACCTGAAGCCAGGGGTGGCCTTGTTCGCCGATGTGCTGCGCAACCCAGCGTTCGCGCCCGCCGAGATCGATCGCCTGCGCAACCAGCAGCTCGCCGGGATCGCATCGGAACTGACCAACGCTAATGCTCTGGCCGGCCGCGCCATGGGCCGCCTGATCTACGGCCCGCAATCGCCTTACGCCAAGTCGTTCGGTGGCGGCGACGCCAATGCGGTCGCCAAGCTGACTCGCGACGATTTGATCGCTTTCCGCCAGGCATGGCTGCGCCCCGACAAGGCGACCCTGTTCGTGATCAGCGACCGCCCGCTCGATGAGGTCAAGACGGCGCTCGATACGGCCCTTGGCGACTGGACCGTGGACGGCGCGGCCGGGACCAAGAACGATGTCGTCAAGGTCGCGCCCGCGGCGCCGAAAATCCTGCTGGTCGATCGCCCGGATTCTCCGCAATCGGTGATCTATGGCGGCATCCCGACCAGCCTGGTCGGGACCGATGAGCTGCTCCCGGTCAACACCGCCAATGACGGGTTGGGCGGCGGTTTCCTCGGCCGGATCAACATGGACCTGCGTGAAGACAAGCACTGGACCTATGGCGCCAGCGGCCGTTTCTCCCGCGCGCAGGGCGCGACGCCCTTCATCATTTCGGCGGGCGTCCAGGCGGATCGCACCGGTGATTCGATCGTCGCGGCGATGAGCGACGTCACCTCCTATGTCGGCGACAAGCCGATGACCCAGGAGGAATATGATCGCGCGATCGCCGGGGCGACTCGCTCGCTGTCGGGCAGCTTCGAGAGCTCGCGTGCGGTGATGGGCGCGATGGTGTCGAACTTTATCTACAAACGGCCGGACGATTATTACGCGACCATCGCCGACCGATATCGCGCGCTGACTTTGCCCCAACTCCGTAGCGTCATCACGCAGGCGATCGACCCCAAGAAGGTGGTCTGGGTCGTGGTCGGCGATGCCAAGACGGTCAGGCCCCAGCTTGACAAGGTCGGGCTGCCTGTCGAGGTCGTGCCTGCGGCGTCGCTGGGCGCGCGCTGACGGAATTCACGGGAGAGAATAGATGGCAGTCGATGGCGTGTACGAGACGGTCGTTAAGTCGCCGATGGGCGACCAGAAGGCGACGCTGACGGTCAAGGCGGACGGCGGCAGCTGGACCGGCACTCAGGTCGGCGCGATGGGCACCGCGGAGATCACCGACGGCGTGGTCGACGGCAACACGATCAAATGGTCGATGAACATCACCGTGCCGATGCCGATGACCTTGACCAACGAAGCGACGGTCGACGGCGACACGATCACCGGATCGGTTACCGCCGGCGCGTTCGGCAGCTTCCCGCTGACCGGCACGCGCGTGGGCTAATGGAGTTGGCCCACGGTCCGCGCAGCGGACGCGGGCCGGCGGCCGGCGCGGCTTAGCCGCGACCGACGACGCGGAATTAACTTCCGCGCCGCTGCCTGGATAGAAGGCCCGTCTCCGTGTGGGGGCGGGCCTTTTCGCTGCCGGGCCGTCTCGATTGTTGGCAAGGTAATGGCCGCATTCAGCCGTCTACCGAGACCCGCCGAATTCGCTTGAATCGCTTTGTGCCGATCTGACGATATCGTCGCTTTCCGGCCCCGCCCGGCGGCGGGGCCGGGCGATATTCAGCGTGCGGCCGATTCGGCCGCTCCAAGCTTCGCCGGCGCGAGGGGCATGCTGTAGGAGATATTGTAGGGGACATATGCGCCATCGACAGTGCCGGTTACTTTATTTCCGCGCACGATCAGTTCGAAGCGGTTTCCCGTCGGGAAACGGCCACGGAGGATCACCATGCCAGCCTTTTCGGTCTTGGTGTAGGTATAGGTTTCACCATCGCGCTGGAAGGTGATCTCGGTCGGCTTTTCGCCGGCGAAGGCGGGAGCGGCGGTGACAAGAAGCAACGCGGCCGAAGCGAAGAACGTTTTGGTCATGATCTTTCCTTTCGTATGTCGAAAGCCAGATCAGCATCCCCGCCACCGCCAGTCATATTGCAGTGCAGCAAAATGCCAATCGCAAAGATTGCGCGAACGGTTGCACAATATGAACGCGGGTATGCGTTGGTCGCGAAGCCGTGCGGAGCGCCAAGCCGTACCGCGCGCACGACGAGCGGCGCGCGCTTCATCGCAATTGGTTTGTCGGTCCTCCCGGCACACTGATATTCTTAACCCGAGTGTGGGAGGGAATAGCGTCATGAAGATTAGCCCGTTGATCTGCGGGGCCATCGTCGCCGCAATGGTGCCGGCCGCCGCCTTGGCCGACGATCCGCGCGATCCGGCGATGCGCAACGCGGAAGCACGGGCGCGCGACAGCGCGATAACCCGCCAGTTGAACCGCCAGGAAAATGCGCGAGTCCTCAAGCGCGGCGTGACATGGCGGGTGGTGCGTGGGGCCGGACGCGACGAGGCCGACGACGGCGACTATGCTGCCGCTGCGCAAGACCATGAGCGGGATATGTCGGAGTACCGCCGCAGCCGCGCCCGGTACGAGCGGGAGATGGCCGCATGGCGCCGGGCCGTGGCCGCGTGTGATGCGGGCGACTATGCCGCCTGCGACAATTGATATCTGATATCCGGGCGTGAGTGGCTGACTCTGCCCTCTAATGGCAGAACGTTAGAGGGCCGGGAAACCACCACGCATCGAGGAAGCGGCCTCAGTCAGCATAAGCAAGGTTGCGAACAGCGCTAAAGGCGCCAGGTGGGCGAATTCGCGATGACGCAACACGGTCAACACCGCAGCAGCGATGATGACGGCGCCGAAGACCAAGCCCGTCCCTCGAGTGGCAGGAAAGGCGATCAGGATCGCGACCACCATTTCCAACCCGCCGGTAACGCGGCACCACCATCGCGGGTAACCCCAACGGACGAAGCTTTTCTGCGTCGCGGGCAAGCCGATCGCATTGACTAAGCCGGCACCGAAGAACGCGATGACGGCCAGCCAGATCGAGAGAAGGTCGAGCATATCAGGCGGCTCCCATGATCAAGGGGATCGCCGCCAGGACCATCAGCGCAGCGGTTAGGCCGTGGATGCCAAGGGCCCTGTTAGTAGAGCCTTTCGCAGCAAGGATGAGCGCCATATCGCCTGCCGGGATCATCGCCTCGATCAACAAGACGATGCCGACCGTTTGGGGCGTGCACCATGCCATCATGGCCAGCACGACCAGCCCCGAAGCGACGTCGCGCGAACCTTTGAGGCGAAGCCACCACGCAACGTTCGTGCCCTGTTCGGGAAGCGGGAGGCCGAAGCTCTCTGTCGCGGCCCTGGGCCGGGCGAGATACATGATGCCGATCGCGATGATCCCGATCGCGACCAGCAACGCCACGCCATTTGAGAACCAATGCATCTGCGTCTCCTTGTGTATCGGTAGATAATCTAGCATTGCTAGTAAATCAAGCCATGCTATGACCATCGCCGCCGCACAGGAGGTTGAGTTGGGCATTTCGGAGAGAAAAGGCCGGGAACGGGTCGAGCGCGAGCAGCGCATCGTCGCGTCGGCACGCTCGATTGCCGAAGCCGAGGGATGGGCTGCCGTCACGATCCGCCGTCTCGCGGAGGAGGTCGAATACAGCCAACCGGTCCTCTACTCGCATTTCGAGAACAGGGACGCGATTGTGGCGGCAGTCGCCGTCGAGGGTTTCCGGGAAATGGCGATAGCGCTTCAACAAGCGGCGCGACGACCGGCCGGCCGTGGGGCCGCTTTGCGCGATGTAGCGATAGCCTATCTCGCCTTCGCTCGCGAGCATCCAGCCGTTTACGAAGCGATGTTTGCGATGCGAACCAACCTGCATTTCGCGGAGGCCGACACCAAATCGGAATTGAGGGACGGGTTTGCGGCGTTGATGGCCGTGGTCGCGCCGTCAAGCAGCGATGCCGAGATCGCCACCGAGACATTCTGGGCAGCCCTTCATGGGCTAGCCGAGCTCGAACGTTCGGGTCGTATCAGGCCAAGCGCACGTAGCGAGCGGATTACGCTCCTCTGCGGACTTTTCGAGCGCTGAGCCGAAGGCAGTCATCGGCGACCGCCGATCCGCATAACCAGCTCATCACGATTCAAAAGTTGCACGCGAAACGACTCCACGCCACGATCCTTGGGCATTTGGCGGGGGAAAGAAGCATGCGCTGGCGGCTGGCATTGACGATCGGGCTGGCGGCGCTCGCCGCTTCCGGCGGAACCGCCCAAACCTATGACGACCGCCCGACAAAGGCGGTCCCCGCAAACTACGGCTTCAACTACGATCGCCGCGTGGTCGAGATCCCGATGCGCGACGGGACCAAGCTGCACACCGTCATCCTGACGCCCAAGGGCGCGACCGATGCGCCTATCCTGCTGACCCGCACGCCGTACAGTGCCGAGGTGCTGACCACCAATCGCAAGAGCGGCGATCTCGCGACCACGCTCTACGGTTACGACAATGCGACCGACGTCATCGTCGATGGCGGCTATATCCGCGTCATCCAGGACATTCGCGGCAAATACGGCTCGGGCGGCACCTTCGTGATGAACCGCGCTTTGGTCGGCACGGCGGAGAATCCGACCAAGGTCGATGATGCGACCGATTGCTATGACACGATCGACTGGCTGGTGAAGAACCTGAAGGCGTCGAACGGCAAGGTCGGCATCCTCGGCATCAGCTATGACGGCTACGAGCCGCTCGCGGCATTGGTGAATCCGCATCCGGCGCTCAAGGTGTCGGTGCCGATGAACCCGATGGTCGACGGCTGGATGGGCGACGACTGGTTCCATAACGGCGCGTTCCGCCAGATGAACATGGACTATATCTGGGAGCAGGAAGCGACGCGCGACAACAGCTCGCCTTGGATAAGCTCGAGCGACGACATCTACGATTTCTACATGCGCGCGGGGTCGGCGGGCGAACTCGGCAAGCGCATGGGGCTGGAGCAGATCGGCTTCTGGAAAAGTATCCTGGCGCACCCCGCTTACGACAAGTTCTGGCAGGACCGCGCGATGGATGCGTACCTCGCCAGGCAGCCGCTCAAGGTGCCGGTGATGCTGGTCCATTCGTTATGGGATCAGGAGGATAGCTACGGCGCGCTGGCGGTCTATCGCGCGCTCGAGCCCAAGGACGCCAATAACGACATGGTCTATCTGTCGATGGGGCCGTGGCACCACGGGCAGGAGATCGAAGATGCCGACACGCTCGGTCAGATGCGCTGGGGACAGGATACCGGCACCTGGTGGCGCCGGAACGTGCTGGCGCCGTTCCTCGCGCATTACCTCAAAGGCGCACCGATGGACGTCGCGCCGGTCACCGCGTTCGAGAGCGGGACCAACGAATGGCGGCGCTTCCAGTCCTGGCCGAAGGACGCGGGGGAGGGCGATCGACTATATCTGAAGCCTGGAGCCGCCTTGGGCTTCGACGCGGCGGCAAGTGGCGAGGAAACCGCCGATTATGTCTCCGATCCGGCGCATCCGGTGCTGTTCCGCAACCGTCCGGTCCAGGCGGTGGGCTATGACAACAACCCCTGGCCCAATTGGCTCGCCGATGATCAGCGCGCGGTATCGAGCCGGCCCGACGTGCTGACCTTCACCAGCGAGGCGCTGACCCAGCCGCTCAAGATTTCGGGGCGGCCAATGGTCAAGCTGACCGCCTCGACCAGCGGCACCGATAGCGACTGGGTAGTCAAACTGATCGACGTCTGGCCCGACCAGGTGCCCGGACGGCCGGGGTTCGGCGGCTATCAATTCGCGGTCGGCATGGACATCTTCCGCGGGCGATACCGCGAGAGCTTCTCCGCGCCCAAAGCGCTGACGCCCAATGCGCCGCTCCAATACAGTTTCGCGCTGCCCGCGGCGAACCATGTGTTCCTGCCCGGGCACCGGATCATGGTGCAGGTGCAATCGAGCTGGTTTCCGCTCTACGACCGCAATCCGCAGAGTTTCGTGCCGAACATCTTCCTCGCCAAGCCGGCTGATTATGTGAAGGCGACGCAGCGGGTGTGGGTGTCTGGGCCGAGCGAAAGCTACGTCGCGCTGCCGGTGGTGAAGTGAGGAGGGAAACAATGTTCGATCGGCGTCAGGTCCTGAAAGCGAGTGCCGCCCTGGCTGCGCTATCCGCCGCACCGGCGTGGGCGCGGCCAGCCGGGTCTGCGCTCGATGCGCTGTTCGACAGTTTCTTTTCCGAGGGGCTCAAGCAGCGCCCTGAATCGGCGACCCTGCTCGGCTTCGACAAGGGCGCGAACGCCGCGCTTCGCTCGAAACTGTCCGATGGATCGTCGGCAGGGCAAGCGGCGTCGAAGGCGCTGACACAGAGCCAGCTCAAGCGGCTCGCGGCTGTCGATGTCGCTGCGCTCAGTCCGGCGGAAAAGGTCAGCTACGACGTCGTCCTCTACACTCGAAAAGCCGCGGCGGCGGCGCAGGCCTTCGATTTCGGCGGCGGGCGTTCGCCTTATGTGATCAGCCAGCAAGACGGGGCCTATCAGTCGACGCCCAATTTCCTCGATACCAAGCATCCGATCGATAACGCTTCCGACGCCGACGCCTATCTCTCGCGGCTGGCGGCGTTCGGGAAGCAGCTCGACGACGACACCGCGCAGATGAAGCATGACGTGGCGGCGAGCGTGGTCCCGCCGGACTTCCTGATCGGCAAGACGCTGACGCAATTGACCGCGATGCGCGTGCCGGCGGCGCAGGCGACTGTCGTCGCGTCGATCCAGCGCCGTGCCGCCGCCAAAGGCCTCGACGCGCATTACGGCAAGGACGCCGCCAGGATCTACGATGAGCACATCCTGCCGGCGATCGACCGCCAGATCGCGGCGGTGAAGGGCGTGCAGGGCAAGGCGACGCACGACGCCGGGGTGTGGAAGCTGAAAGAGGGCGACGCCTTCTACCGCATGGCGCTCGAAGGCTCGACCACGACGCGGCTGTCGCCCGAGGAAGTCCACCAATTCGGGCTCGACCAGGCCAAGGCGATCGGCGACCGTATCGCGCAATTGATGGACAAGGCCGGCGTTCCGGCGGGGCCGCTCGGCCAGCGATTGGCGAGCATCTATAAGCTGCCGGGGCAGGTCTATCCCAATACCGATGAGGGCAAGGCGCAGGCGATCGCGTTTTGCAACGGCCGGC
The DNA here is from genome assembly GCF_056401895.1 of Sphingomonas sp. P4_D12. Lineage (NCBI taxonomy): Bacteria > Pseudomonadati > Pseudomonadota > Alphaproteobacteria > Sphingomonadales > Sphingomonadaceae > Sphingomonas > Sphingomonas sp. P4_D12. The sequence goes on from NZ_JBFUIL010000004.1 coordinate 247,331, forward strand.
TCGACGCGATCCGCGGCCGCTTGCCCGAGGTGTTCAAACGCATGCCGACCTACAAATTCGAAGTGCGGCGCGTTCCCAAGGAGATCGAGGCAGGTGCCGCGTCGGCCTATAGCCAGGGCCCGGCGATCGACGGATCGCGGCCGGGGCTGGTCTATTTCAACCTGCACGATTCGGCGGAATGGCCCAAATTCATGCTGCCGACCGTGGTCTATCATGAAGGCCTGCCCGGGCATCAGTTCGAGGGCGGGCTTGCACTATCGAACGCCAGCCTGCCGCTGATCCGCAAGTCGATCGGCTTTTCGGGTTATGCCGAGGGCTGGGCACTCTACGCCGAGCAAGTCGCGGCCGAGCTCGGCATGTATGACGGCGATCCTTTGGGAGAGATCGGGTATCTGAAAGAGGCACTGTTTCGCGCGCACCGCTGCATCATCGATACCGGGCTGCACCATTTCAAATGGAGCCGCGAAAAGGCGATCGCGCTGTTCGTCGACGGTCAGGGCGAGGCGCCGGGCTTCGCCGACCGCGAGATCGACCGCTATTGCGCCAGTCCCGGCCAGGCGTGCAGCTACAAGCTTGGCCATTCGAGTATCGTCAAACTACGCGACCGGGCCAAGGCGGCGCAAGGCGACAAGTTCGACATCAAGGAATTCCACGAAGCGGTGCTGGCGAACGGCCGCGTGCCGCTGGAGATATTGGAGCAATTGGTCGGGAATTGGATCGGGGTGTGACCTAAAAATCCTCCCCGGCACGGGGAGGAATTTGAAGGATCAGTCCCGCTTCAACCGCGTCACATGCCCCATCTTGCGCCCCGGCCGGGCATTGCCCTTGCCATAGAGGTGCAGATGCGCGCCCGGCTCGGCCAGGATCGTCGCCCAGTCATCCGCCTCGGCGCCGATCAGATTGACCATCTCGACCGCTGGGGCGGTCAGCGCGGTATCGCCGAGCGGCAGGCCGCAGATCGCGCGGATATGGTTCTCGAATTGCGAGGCGACCGCGCCCTCGATCGTCCAATGCCCCGAATTGTGCACGCGCGGCGCCATTTCGTTGAACACCGGTCCCTCGGCGGTGGCGAAGAATTCACAGGCGATCACGCCGACATAGCCGAGCTGGTCGGCGATCCGCCCGGTCAGCGCCGCGGCGACTCCCCATTGGTTGGCGATCTCGGCCGGCGCCGGCAGCGACGAGCGCGCCAGGATGCCAAGCTTATGCTCGTTCCATGGCGGCGGATAGCTGACCATCGATCCATCATGTCCGCGGGCGAGGATGATCGAGAATTCGTGGGTGAAATTGACGAAACCTTCCAGGATCGCGGGACGCTGGCCGATATCGCTCCACGCCGCCTCGGCCGCGTCGCGTGCCGCGATCCGCACCTGGCCCTTGCCGTCATAGCCGAGCCGCAGCGTCTTGAGGATCGCCGGCGTGCCGATCTCGTCGAGTGCCGCGTGCAACTCGTCGAGGCTGGCGACGCGCCGCCACGGCGCGGTACGCCCGCCGATCGTGTCGACGAACGCTTTCTCGCTCGCGCGGTCCTGGGCGATGCCGAGCGCTTGCGGGGCCGGGTGGACCGGCACTTGGGTCGCCAGATAGGTGACCGGCTCGATCGCGATATTCTCGAATTCGTAGGTCACGACGTCACAGCGCGCCGCCATTTCATCGAGCACGATGCGGCTGTGATAATCGGCGCGAGTGAAGCTGGAGGCGGTCTGCGCCGCGACGCTTTCGGCGTCGGGGGCGAGGATGTGGGTGCGATAGCCGAGCTCGGCCGCGGCCGAGGCCAGCATGCGCCCGAGCTGGCCGCCGCCCAGAATGCCGATCGTCGAACCGGGGGGAAGCGCGGTCATTCGGGATCGATCGCGACGCTGTCGGTCTGTCTCGCGCGCCACGCCTTGAGCCGCTCGGTCAGCGCCTCATCGCTCGTCGCGAGGATCGCCGCGGCGAGCAGTCCCGCGTTGATCGCCCCGGCCTTGCCGATCGCTAGCGTACCGACGGGCACGCCGCCCGGCATCTGGACGATCGAATAGAGGCTGTCGGCGCCCTTCAGCGCCTTCGACTCCACCGGCACGCCAAGTACCGGCAAATGCGTCATCGATGCCGCCATGCCCGGCAGATGCGCGGCCCCACCGGCGCCCGCGATGATTACCTTCAGGCCGCGATCGGCGGCACTGGTGGCGTAATCGTAAAGTCGCTGCGGCGTGCGATGCGCGCTGACCACCTTGGTCTCATGCGGCACGCCGAGTTCTTCGAGCTTCTCGGCAGCATGACGCATCGTCTCCCAGTCGGAAGTCGAGCCCATGATGATGCCGACGAGCGGTTGCATCCGCCGCCCCTAGCCAAGGGGGGCGGGCAGGGCAACCGCCCGCGCTCAAACCGTGACTACAGCGCGTCCCTGCAGCCGCGGGTCAGATGCACGCCGCGCAGGAATCCGCGCCGGGCGAAACCGGCCTGGGTTGCCGCGGCGAGGCGGCGGTCGGCAGCGGCGGCGCCCGATACTTCGCGCACTACCCCGCGAAACGGGATCAGCGAATTGACGACCGCCCCGCCCGCCGCCTTGCCGACACTCATCTTGTCGTTGGGACCGCCCGCGCTGTAGTCCGGGCCGAGCGCCGCATCGAGCACGCGCACCGCATCGGCGATCTGTCGGCATGTCTTCAGGCCGGCGAGCGAATAGGGCGCATTCGATGCTTCGACCAGCGACGGCGGAATCTTGTTCTTGGCGATGCCGACATCCTTGGCCGGCTGGCTGACCACGTCCTTGGTATCGTCGATAGTCTCTTTCCGCTTCTCGTCGCGCGTCGATTGCGGCGCCGGATCGGCGGCGGCCGGCGCCGTGGTGGTGACGGGAGCGGCGGGCGCTGTGCTCTGCGCCAACGCCAAGGGTGACAGCAACACCGCGCCGGCGACGCCCAGCGCCGCGATAAATATCTTCCGATGGCCACCCGCTTGCATCTGATTTCTCCATTCGGGCGATCGCCCGATCGTTACGCTTGGAGAAGAAACGCGCGTCGCGGGCGGTCGATCCCTCCGCCGCGGCTCAATCGGCAGTGGTCGGATCGATCACATTGCGCACCTCGGCGATCGAATTGGCCGGAAAACCCGCAGTCTCGGCATGCTGGCGGATCAGGTCGGCGGATGGCGCGCGATAGATGCAGTAGATCTTGTCATCGGTGACGTAGCTGTGAACCCACTGAATCTCGGGGCCGAGGTCGCGCAGCACGCTGCACGAAGTCTGCGACGCGCCCTTGAGGTCGGCGGCGCTGGCACCGCCGATTCCCGGCATATCCCGTTCGATGACGAATTGCGGCATGGCGATTCTCCCAATGACCAACCGGAGGCTGCGCCTTCGCCGGGGCGGGGGATAGGAAAAATGCGTCTGCGCTGTCGATATCGGCCTTGCCAGTTCGTCGACTATAATGGGCGAGGCAATCACGCGGCGATGGCGCCGCGGCTCGACCCAGGAGTTTTCCGATGCGTTTCATGTCCATCGTCACCTCGCCGCGGTCGGAGACATACGGCAATCCGACGCCCGAGCTTCTCGAAGCCATGGGCAAGCTCGCCGACCGCGAGATCAAGGCCGGCCGCATGATCGACAATGGCGGGCTGATGCCGATCGAGCAGGGCGCTCGCATCACTATCAGGAACGGCGAGTTGAGCGTGCTCGACGGCCCGTTCGTCGAGGCCAAGGAAGTCATTGGCGGCTACGCGATTTCCGAGTTTGCGAGCAAGGAAGAGGCAGTCGCACTGGCGGTCGAGTTCATGCAGCTCCACAAGGATCATATGCCCGGCTGGGAAGGCACATGCGAAGTCCGCGCGTTCGCCGGTCCGCCCACGGCTTGATCGGGTTGCGACCTTTGCGGCGGGGGGGGGGGGGGGGGGGCGCGACGTGCCGCTGGCCGAGGAGCTGACCCAGGACGCATTGCTCGCCGCGATCGAGCGCTGGCCGCTGACGGGCGTGCCCGAACGGCCGGGGGCCTGGCTGATGACGACCGCCCGGCGGTTGGCGGTCGATCACATCCGGCGATTGCCGATGCTCGACCGCAATCACGCATTCCTCCTGCATGAGCTGGAGCAGGAGCAAGCGGAGACGCCCGATTACGACGCATTTCTCGACGATGATATCGGCGACGAGATGCTGCGGCTGATCTTCACCGCCTGCCATCCGCTTCTGCCCCATGATGCGCGGCCCGCGCTGGCATTGCGGATGGTCTGCGGCCTGACCACGGCCGAGATCGCGCGAGCATTCCTGGTCTCTGAGGCGACCGTTGCGCAGCGGATCGTCCGCGCCAAGCGAACTTTGTCCGACTCGGGTCTCGCCTATGAGACGCCGCGCGGCGATGAGCTGACCGAGCGATTGTCGTCGGTGCTCGAAGTCATCTATCTGATCTTCAACGAAGGCTATACCGCGGCGCGCGGCGATGATTGGTTGCGCCCCGACCTGTGCAGCGAGGCGTTGCGGCTGGCGCGCGTGGTCGTCGCCATCGCTCCGCACCAGCCCGAAGCGCACGGACTGCTCGCCTTGATGGAACTCAACGCCTCGCGCACCGCGGCCCGGATCGATCCGGCCGGTGAGCCGGTCCTGCTGCTCGATCAGGATCGCACTTTATGGGATCGCGCCCAGATTCAGCGCGGGATGCGATCACTGGCACAGGCCGAGGAATTGGGTGGTATAAACGGGTTCTACACGCTGCAGGCGGCGATCGTCGCCTGCCATGCGCGCACCGCGCGTGCCGCCGAAACCGACTGGCTGCGCATCGCATTGCTCTATGCAGAATTGTCCGCGGTTACCCGATCGCCGATCGTCGAACTCAACCGCGCGATCGCCGTCGGCATGGCGGAGGGGCCTGCCTCGGGGCTCGCCATCCTCGACCGCATCGCCGATGCGCCCGAGCTGAAAGGCTATCATTTGCTGCCGAGCGTGCGCGGCGATTTGTTGCGGCGGCTGGGGCGTCACGAGGAGGCTCGGGCGGCATTCGAAGCGGCCGCCGCGCTCGCCGGCAACCGGCGCGAACGCGACTTGCTCAACCGGCGCGCACGCGAACAGGATTGACGGCGCTGGCCACGTGCCCGGCTGCGCGTCACCGCTCGCTGAGATAATAGCGGTCGGTCGCGGCAAGCTGGTCATCCAGCTGGTAGACGATCGGCTGGCCAGTCGGGATTTCCAGCCCAGTGATCTCATCGTCGGGAATGTTCGACAGATGCTTGACCAAAGCGCGCAGCGAATTGCCGTGGGCGGAGATCAGCACGCGCTGCCCGTCCTTGAGCGCGGGAGCGATGCGCCCTTCCCAATAGGGCAGCACGCGTGCGATCGTGTCCTTCAGGCTCTCGGTGTTCGGGATAGCGATGCCGGCATAGCGGCGATCCTTCGACAGATCGTACTCACTGCCCGCTTCCAGTGGCGGCGGCGGAATGTCGAAGCTACGGCGCCAGATATGGACCTGCTCGTCGCCATGCTTGGCAGCGGTCTCGGCCTTGTTGAGGCCAGTCAGGCCGCCATAATGGCGTTCGTTCAACCGCCAATCCTTCTCGACCGGTAGCCACAGCCGACCCATCGCCTCGAGCGCGAGGTCGAGCGTCTTGATCGCGCGCGTCTGGAGCGAGGTGAAGCACATGTCGAAATCGAGGTCCTTGGCTGCCATCAACTCGCCGGCCAGCCGCGCTTCCTCGGCGCCCTTTTCGGTCACGTCGACGTCCCACCAGCCGGTGAAGCGGTTTTCGAGGTTCCAGGCCGACTGGCCGTGGCGGATCAGGACGAGCATGGGCACGAAGCTACTCCTTGCGGGGGATCGGGCGGCTCTGTAGCGCTTCGGGCCGTAACGGCAAACCGGGAGAGCGAGTCATGGCGATCGTGCGGCAACCCATGGTGTATGACGGCCCGGGCGGCCCGTTCGAAGGCGTGTTCGCCTATGACGATGAGGTCGAGACCGCGCGGCCGGGGGTGATGGTCGTGCCCAACGTGCTGGGCCAGAAGGAATCGGACAGCGTCACCGCCGAGAATATCGCCAAGCTCGGCTATGTCGGCTTCGTCGCCGACGTGTTCGGGCAGGGGCGGCGCAAGACCTTCGCCTCGGAAAATCCAGCCGAATATATGAACGAGCTCAACGCCGATCGCGGGCTGCTCCGCGAGCGGTTGAAGGCGTCGCTCGATGTGCTCAAGGGTTTCCAATTGGTCGATCCGGCGCGGACCGCGGTCTATGGTTATTGCTTCGGCGGCAAATGCGCACTCGACGTGGCCCGCGCTGGGTTCGACGTGCTCGGGGTGGTGTCGTTCCACGGCGTCTACGACAAGCCCGATTATGCCAGCGTTACCCCGATCAAGGCCAAGGTCCTGGTTTGTCACGGCTGGGAAGACCCGATCGCGCCGCCCGACGTGATGGTTGGTCTTGGCAAGGAATTGAGCGAGGGCGAGGCCGACTGGCAGATCCAGGCTTACGGGACTGCCGGCCACGCCTTCACCGATATCGATCGCAAGGGCGGCGCGGCGCCGAGCCGTCCCGGCGTCGCTTATGAGGAACGCGCCGATCGTCGCAGCTGGAAGGCGGCCAGCAACTTCCTCGCGGAACTGTTCGGCTAGCAAGAGAGGGCGCCGACCCCCGCCAGCGCACCTGCCCGCGATCAAACGCCGTCGATCACCTCGGCGATCGTTTCCAGGCACGCTACCGCCAGGACCTTGCACCGATCCGGCGACCAGCCGAATTCGGGGTCGGGATTGGGGTCGTGGTCCTTGAACGGCATTTCCAGGGTCATCGATACCGCCCCGAACCGCTCGGCGAGCTGGTTGGTCGACATGGTCAGATTGGCCTTGCCCGGGGCGGACTTCTCATAGCCTTTGGCGGTCTGGAATTCGGGCGTGCGCGCCGCGAGGCGCCGGCCGAAATCGTAGAATTTCTCGCCGAACGCGTCCGTCCAGCTCGGAATGCCTTCATAGCCGGCCAGGAAATTGGCCGGGATCGCCTCGTCGCCATGGACGTCCATCGCGAGCTTGACGCCGGTGCGGTCCATCTCGTCGCGGACCAGTTTGACCTCCGGACTCTTCTCCATCGAGGGCTCGTGCCATTCGCGGTTGAGGTTGATGCCGGCGGCATTGGTCCGAAGGTGCCCGCGGAAGGTGCCGTCCGGGTTCATGTTGGGGACGACATAGAATGTGCATTTGGCCTTGATCGCGTCAGCGGCAGGGCTGGTCAGCCATTCCAGCGCGCCTTCCATCCACCATTCGGCCATGCTCTCGCCCGGATGCTGGCGCGCGTAGAGCCAGACCGGCTTGTCGCCCGCGCCGATCGTCAGCAGGTCGATCGCGCGGCCGTCGAGCGTGTGGCCAAGCTCGCGATGCGTCATGCCGGGCTTCGCGGCATATTCGGCGATCAAATCCTCGTGCCGCTCCATCGTGTAGGGCGCGAAATAGGCGAACCACGCGACCTGCGCGTCCGATTGCCAGTCGAATTCGAGCACGCCGTTGTCGTAGCGCGTGGGGATCATCCGCCACTGGACGCGGTCGGTCGAGGCGCGTGCCTTATAGCCCGGCCAGCCGAACGGATAAGCCGATTGCCCCGCATTCAGGATGCGGAAGGTCAGCTTGCGCCCGGCGGCATTGGCGACGCGGAACGAGAACCATTGATAGAAATCGGACAGATGGTCCTTGGCGATTTCCAGGTCGACGCGGTCGCTCTTGATGTCGACGACGCGGATATTGCCGCCGTCGAACGCGGCGGTGATGGCAGGAAGGGAATCGGTCATTTGACCTCGATAGTCCGGCCCGACTCGCCAGGGAACCCGGTGAAAAGCGCAGTTGCGAGTTTGGGGGCGAGCTTGTCCGCCACGGCATTGCCGACCACGCCGATCGCGCGCGATTGGGCGCGGCCTTCCCACACGCCGAGATCGCCCTGGCGCTGGTTGATCTTGACCGACAGCATGCTGAGCGCGTCCTCGCGGTCCCGCCCGCGCCCGATCGGGAACGAGACGCCGCCGCCCAGGCCGACGCCACCGCCGCCACCATTGCCGCTCCATGTCCCGCCACCCAGGCCGATCCTGAACGGCGAGCGCTCGCGCACAGGGCGAGCCTCGATATGGAAGCCGATCTTGGCGACATAGACGCTCTTCGATCCGTCGGGGACCAGGGTATAGCCTTGCTTGGCCAAGGCATCGCCGACCGCCAGGGCATAGGCCTGATATTCGGGACCATTATCGATGCCCTCATCGGGCACCAGGGCGATCGTCCCGCGGCCGACCTCATCGGCGCGATAGCGAGTCACTTCGGTGGGGAAGGAGGCGGGCGCGGTCGCGCACCCCGCCACCATCAGGGCTGCCGTCAGCAGGATCGCTTTACGCATTCACTCTTCTCCACCATCGCGTTGCACCGGTATGTTGCCTTCTAGAGTCTGTTTCAGCAAAGCTGAAACGGTCGCGGCACCGGCCCGCTCCCCCACCCGACCTCCCAATCAGTTTATTCTATGGCTTAAAGAAGCGAATCGATCATGAAGATCCGCAATTCACTGAAGTCGCTCAAGGACCGGCATCGCGATAACCGCGTGATCCGCCGCCGTGGCCGCACCTATGTCATCAACAAGACCAACCGCCGCTTCAAGGCCCGCCAGGGCTAAGCTGCGGACGGCTTTCGCTGTCGTCGTTCGCGACGCTGGCGATATGTTGGACGACCGGAACCTCGAGTTCCTGACGAGCGCCTGATCGACGAGATCGGGCGCTCTTCGCGTTTCTGCGGCTTGGCTCTAGGCTGAGAACCAGATAAACCGCTGTTCGAAAAGCGATCTATTTCCAAGTTCGTCATCCCAGCGAAAGCTGGGATCTCAAGCGGCATCGCGTCACCGCCAGAGACCAACATCGGGTCGGATCGTCCCCCGGACGATCCTTGAGCATGCGGGGCATGCTCAACCCGATGTTCTTTCGCTGGGGTGACGGGAGTTGTCGGGGTGAGGGCGGAGAGACCCGCCGAGGCGCCTCAACTATACCCCTTCAACTCGTCGCCCATGATCCGCACGACGTGGAGCACGTTGGTCGATCCCGGCGTCTTGAACGGCACGCCGGCCATCACGATCACGCGGTCGCCCGCTTCGGCCAGGTGATGGCGCAGCACCATGCGCTTGGCCTTGGCGACCATTTCCTCGAACGAATCGACGTCGCGCGTGTGGACGGCATAGGCGCCCCATAACAGGCCCGATCGCCGCGCCGTCTCCATCTTGGGCGTCAGCACCATGATCGGCACGCCGGGGCGCTCGCGCGCGATTCGCCGTGCGGTCGAGCCCGAGCTGGTGAAACAGACGATGATCTTGGCGTCTATCGTCCGCGCGATGTTCTTGGCCGATTCGGACAGAGCGTCGGCGGTGGTCGGGTCCGAGCGGATCACCGTGAAATGGATACGGTCGCCATGCGCCGGATCGCTTTCGACCGCTTCGCCGATCGCGTTCATCATCGCGACCGATTCGATCGGCCATTTGCCCGCCGCCGATTCGGCCGACAGCATGATCGCGTCGGCGCCGTCATAGATCGCGGTGGCCACGTCGGAGACTTCGGCGCGGGTCGGCGAGGGCGATTCGATCATCGATTCGAGCATCTGCGTCGCGACCACCACCGGCTTGCCCTGGCGGCGCGCGGCCTCGACGATCCGCTTCTGCAGCGGCGGCACGGTCTGCGGCGGCAATTCGACGCCAAGGTCGCCGCGCGCCACCATCACGCCGTCGCACGCCTCGATGATCTCCTCGAGCCGCTCGATCGCGGCGGGCTTTTCGATCTTGGCGAGCAATGCCGCCTTGCCGCCGATCAGCTTACGCGCTTCCATCAGATCCTCGGGGCGTTGCACGAAGCTGAGCGCAATCCAGTCGACATTCTGTTCGACCGCAAAGGCGAGGTCGCTGCGGTCCTTCTCGGTCAACGCTGCCATCGGTACGACCACGTCGGGGACGTTCAGCCCTTTATTGTTGCTGAGCGGGCCGCCGACCTCAACATTGGTGACGATGCGGTGGGCGTCATGCTCGATCACCCGCAGCACGAGCTTGCCGTCGTCGAGCAGCAAGCGCGCGCCCGCTTCCATCGCCGCGAAAATCTCCTTGTGCGGCAGTTCGACGCGCGTGGCATCGCCGGGGGTCTTGTCGCGGTCGAGCACGAACATCGAATCGGTCTTGAGCTCGACCCGCCCCTCGGCGAACTTGCCGACGCGCAATTTGGGCCCCTGAAGGTCGGCCAGGATCGTGGTCGGCCGGCCATATTTCTTCTCGAGTCCGCGGATCGCCTCGATCACGGCGACCTTAGATGCCTGGTCGCCATGGCTCATGTTGACGCGGAACGCGTCGGCGCCCGCTTCGAACAGCTTGCCGATCATCTCGGGCGTATTGCTCGCCGGGCCCAATGTCGCGAGAACGCGGACCTTGCGCGAGCGAGGAGCGATGGCCTTGGTCATCCTGGGGAGGTTCCTCTGCTTGTCGAGGGCTGGCTCTAGTCCCTATCTCGGGAGGATCAACCGTGGAGCGTATAATGGATAAGCTCGATCAACTCGATGACGCATCGGCAGCTGCGGCGTTTCGCCGGCTGGTGCGTCTGCTCCGACACCGCGAGGATGCGCAGAATATCGACCTGATGGGGCTTGCCGGCTTCTGCCGCAATTGCCTGTCCGACTGGGTCGGGGAGGCCGCCGGCCTGTCCAGGGCAGAGGCGCGCGAGATCGTCTATGGCGAGCCTTATGACGGCTGGAAGGCGCGGCAGCCCGGGGCGACGCCCGAGCAGTTGCGGCGGATGGATGAGAGCATGGCGAAGAACGCCGCGCTCGACCAAGCGCTCGAGGATAGTTTCCCGGCGAGTGACCCGCCGGCGATGACCGAGCCGAATCGATAGGTATCCGGTCGAATAGCGGTTGAGGGTCCGGCCTCGACCGCTTAGACGGCGGCGCAAGCGCGCTGGCCGCGCCAATGCGATATCGCAATCCATTCGAACAGGCGGGGCATGGCGCTCGCCTCACAGTGAGGACTTATGGCTGAAGAACGTGTGGCTGAAGAACGTGGCGAGGGCATGGGTGGCGGACGCGTCGCGGCGGACGAGCTTCGGTTGCTGATCGAACGCGCCGAGCGCCTGGAAGAAGAGAAGAAGGGTATCGCCGACGACATCAAGGACGTGATGGCCGAGGCGAAGAGCCGTGGCTATGACGTCAAGGCGATCCGCAAGATCCTGGCGATCCGCAAGAAGAAGCGTGAGGAATATCAGGAGGAAGAGGCGATCCTGGAGACCTATCTGCACGCGCTGGGCATGCTCTGATCGACCTGATCCGATCGGATGACGAGGACGGCGGCGCTTGCGTCGCCGTTTTTCGTATGGGCGCATTTGGCGCTCGCCCGCGAACTGAGGCAGAGACGCCGCAATGAAATCTCCGGCAACCCATGACGCGATCATCCTCGGCGCCGGTGCCGCGGGGATGATGGCGGCTGCGGTCGCGGGGCAGGCGGGGCGGCGCGTGCTGCTCGCCGATCATGCCGACGCGCCGGGTAAGAAAATCCTGATCTCGGGCGGCGGGCGGTGCAATTTCACCAACATCCACACCGCGCCCGATTGCTATCTGTCGGCCAATCCGCATTTCGCGCGCTCGGCGCTGTCCCGTTACACGCCTGCCGACTTCATCGAGCTGGTCGAGCGCTATCATATCGCCTGGCACGAGAAGACGCTGGGTCAATTGTTCTGCGACGGCTCGGCCAAGCAGGTCGTCGCGATGCTGCTCGATCAATGTGAGCAGGGTGGGGTCGAGCTGAGTCTGGCGCGCGCCGCGAGCGAGATTGGCCATGCCGATGGGCTGTTCAGCGTCGGGCTTGGCAATCGCACGGTATCTGCGCCGAAGCTGGTGATCGCGACCGGCGGGTCATCGATTCCGAAAATGGGTGCAACCGGCCTCGCCTATGACGTTGCGCGACGATTCGGATTGAAAGTGATCGAGCCGCGACCGGCGTTGGTGCCGCTCACCCTGGGCGGCGATGATGTGCTGTTCCGTGATCTGTCGGGGGTTGCGACCGAGGTCGTGGCGAGCGCGGGGCAGGGGCGCTTTCGTGAGGCTGCGTTGTTCACCCATCGCGGATTGTCGGGGCCGGCGATCCTGCAAGTCTCGTCTTATTGGCGAAGCGGCGAGGCGGTGGCGATCGACTTCCTCCCCGATCGCGATGCCGGCTGGCTGCTCGCCGAGAAACGCGCGCGACCGCGAGCGACGGTGCGATCGGCCCTGGGACAGGCATTGCCTGACCGCCTCGCAGAAACGCTGGCGGAGCGGCTCGCGCTTTCCGGCAATCTCGCCGACCTGCCCGACAAGGCGCTTGCAGCTGCCGAGGCGCACCTCGCCGGCTGGACTTTCCGTCCCAACGGCACCGAGGGATTCGCCAAGGCCGAAGTCACGATCGGCGGCATCGCGACCGACGGCCTGTCGCAGAAAACGATGGAAGCGAAGGCTGTAGCTGGGCTCCATTTCATTGGCGAAGCTGTCGACGTCACCGGCTGGCTCGGCGGCTACAATTTCCAATGGGCCTGGGCCTCGGCCGTTGCCTGTGGGGAAGCGCTCTAAAAGTTTGTTTACGCGAAGGCGCGAAGATGCTGGAGGTGCGGCAGGCGCGGAGCGCCTTTTCGAATCTCCGTGTGTCTACCGAACGATGGGCGGGCCCCAACATCTTTGCGCCTCTGCGCCTCTGCGCGAACCAATTCCAACCCACCGCTTTGACCACGCACGCCACCCGGTTTAGAGACCCCGCCAAACGCCAATGAGGACCCAATGGCAGGCCATTCCAAGTTCAAGAACATCATGCATCGCAAGGGCGCGCAGGATAAGAAGCGCTCGGGCATGTTTTCCAAGCTCAGCCGCGAAATCACCGTCGCCGCGAAAATGGGTCTGCCCGACCCTGATATGAACCCGCGCCTGCGCGCCGCCGTCAACGCGGCCAAGGCGCAGTCGATGCCCAAGGACAATATCCAGCGCTCGATCGACAAAGCGAGCCGGGGCGATGCCGAGAATTACGAGGAAATCCGGTACGAAGGCTTCGGCCCGGGCGGCGTGTCGCTGATCATCGAGGCGCTGACCGACAATCGCAACCGCACCGCGACCAATGTGCGCACCGCGGTCAGCAAGAATGGCGGCAATCTCGGCGCATCGGGCTCGGTCAGCCACGCGTTCGACCGCATGGGCCTGATCACCTATCCGGCCAAGGCGGGCGATGCCGACAAGGTGTTCGAGGCGGCGCTCGAAGCCGGTGCCGAGGACGTGAGCTCGTCGGAGGACGGGCACGAAATCTGGACGTCCAACGAATCGCTTCACGAAGTCGCCAAGGCGCTGGAGCCGGTGCTGGGCGAGGCCGAAAGCGCCAAGTTGGCCTGGCGTCCGCAGACCATGGTCGATGTCAGCGAAGGCGACGCCGCAACCCTGTTCAAGCTGATCGACGCGCTCGACGACGATGACGACGTCCAGACCGTGTGGGGCAATTACGAAGTCTCCGACGCGGTGATGGAGAAACTGGGTTGAACCAATTTCCCTCTCCCGACGGGAGAGGGAAGGAGCCCGCTCGCGAAGCGAGTGGGAAGGGTGAGGGCAGTTATGCCACAGCACCTGCCCTCACCCTTCCGCCGCTTCGCGGCTCCCTCCCTCTCGCAGAGAGAGAGGGATTTTGATCATCCTCGGCCTCGACCCCGGCCTCGGCACGACCGGCTGGGGCGTGATCCGGGCCGAGGGCAACCGCTTGTCGCACCTGGCCAACGGGCAGTTGAAGACCGACGCCAAGGAAAACCTGCCGCGGCGGTTGGCGCATCTCGACGCGATGCTCGCGGCGCTGATCGCCGATCACGCGCCCGACGCGGCGGCGGTCGAAGAGGTGTTCGTCAACATGAACCCGCAATCGACGCTTAAGCTCGGCCAGGCACGCGGCGTCGTGCTGCTCGGCGCCGCACGGGTCGGGATCGATGTCGGCGAATATGCCGCGCGGCTGGTCAAAAAGGCAGTGGTCGGCGTCGGCAATGCCGAAAAGGCGCAGGTCCACGCCATGGTTGCGCGGCTGCTGCCCGGGGTGAAGATCGCCGGCGCCGACGCCGCTGATGCGCTGGCGGTAGCGATCTGCCACGCGCACCACCTCGCGAGCGCGCGACGACTGATCAACCTTGACCGCTAGTTAAAGATTTCCGCAGCGTCGACGGGCTTTAAGTCGATCCGTCCCAAGGCGCGAACGCCGCGAATACCGTTGACCACGCCAATCAGCAGGATGGCGTCGATCAGGATGCCTACGACCGCAAGCGTCATGATCTTCATCACCAACTCGACCGCCAGCAAGACGGCGGCGACCGAGCCCCACACGATGCCCTTGCCCGCGCGCAGTCGAAGCGCGGCGGCGCCAAACAACACGACCTCGACGGCTGCCCCAGCGAGGCCCGCCACGAGAGGCATGGGCAGGCTCGCCCCGTTCGACGTCACGCCGATGACGATTAATCCAATCAGCCCAAGCCCAGCCGCAATGAGGCAGGCGAACCCGCCGAGCTGCGCTGCGCTCAACGCACCATCCTCCGTCGTCAGGTCGACGTTCCACATTGCCATGCGAATTCCCCCCTATTGCCCAAGGTGATAGTAACAGGAGCGGCTCGTTGGTCTAGAGCGGGTTAACGGCGCGCTGTCTCGATTTTGCTTTCCCGCGCAGTCACGTTCTGGTTATGTCCTCCGCCATGATCGCACACCTCCGTGGCCGCCTCGAAGCGACCGGCATCGACCATGCGGTGATCGACGTCGGCGGCGTCGGTTATCTGGTCGGCGCCTCGGCCAAGACGCTCGCGGCGATCGGCCCGATCGGCGAGGCCGCGACCTTGTTCACCGAGATGCTGGTCGCCGAGGATTCGATCCGGCTGGTCGGTTTCGCCCGCCCCGACGAACGCGACTGGTTTCGCTTGCTGACCGGCGTCCAGGGAGTCGGGGCTCGTGTCGCGTTGGCGATCCTGTCGGTGCTCGAGCCGGTCGAGATCGCGAAAGCGGTAGCTGCGCAAGATAAGGCGATGGTGGCGCGCGCCAATGGCGTCGGACCGAAACTCGCCGAGCGCATCGTCCGCGAGTTGAAGGACAAGGTCGGCGGCGTGATTCCCGGCAGCCTGACCCCGGTCACGGCGGCGATGGGCGCAGCGCAGGACGCGGTGTCGGCGCTGCTCAACCTAGGATTCCGCCCTGCCGAGGCCAATGCCGCGGTCGGAGCGGCGGAAGAGGAACTGGGCGCCGGCGCCGGGCTGGATGCGTTGGTGCGGCTGGCGTTGAGGAAGGCGGCGAAATGACGGACGAGACGACGGTACGCCGCGCCACCTGCGCTTGTGGCCAACTCGCGATCGAGTGCGTTGGCGAACCGGTGCGCGTCTCGGTGTGCCATTGCCTCGACTGCAAGCGACGATCAGGCAGCGCATTCGCGATGCAGGCGCGGTTCCCCAACGATCGCGTCACCATTTCGGGGCAGTCGAAACAATGGACGCGGACCGGCGATGAGGGCGGCAAGGGCGTGATGGATTTCTGTCCCGATTGCGGCTCGACCTTGTTCTACCGGGTCGAGTTCGATCCCGATATGGTCGCCGTGGCGGTCGGCGGCTTTGGCGATCCGAATTTTCCAACGCCGATTTATTCGGTTTACGAGACGCGCAAGCATCGCTGGCTCGAGATTGTCGGAGACGGCATCGAGCATTACGAATGACCGCCTATGTCATTTCAAGGGTGACGATGAAGCCCGGCCCCGCGCTCGAGGCGTATCGGCGGCTGGCGGCGGCGTCGATCGCGCGGCATGGTGGTCGGTATCTGGCGCGCGGCGGAGCGATGACCGTGCTCGAAGGCGAGTGGCGCGCGGGAGCTGTATTGCTGGCTTTCCCGAGCGTGAGGGCGGCACGTGCCTGGTATTCCTCTCCCGATTATGCCGAAGCGCTGGCGCATCGCGACGACGCCGTCGAGCGCGACTTGGTCCTGGTCGATGGGATCGATTCCTGACCGCGGCGCGGTAGAGCGTGCCCGGCGCGTGACGATCAGTTTATTGATGTAGCGAAACAATTATTCGGCCGGGCGATCAGGGTCTAGGCTGTCGCTCCCGAACGATGGGAGGACGTATGAAGCGACTTCTGTTGGCTACCAGCGCGTTCCTGCTGATTTTACCCGATATCAGTGCAGCCTTTGCTCAGGTGGGGCCGAAACTGCCCCCCGGCGCGACGACCAAGCCGGGCCGTCCCGGCGGTCCGCAGATCCAGCCGCCGCGGCCACAGCCGCCCAAGCCACGGCCTCCACGGCCACGCCCACCGGGTCCGGGCAATGGCGGCGGTGTCGTTCGCCCGCCACGGCCTCCGCGCCCGCCGGTGACCAAGCCGATGCCGCCGCTGCCGCGGCCGCCCAAGCCCGGCAAACCGCATCGCCCCGGCGCCGGCCGCCCGCCCAATTTCCGGCCGATCCACCGGCCGGGCTGGATCTATCCGCCGGGCTGGCATTATCGCCGCTGGACGATCGGCCTGCTGCTCCCCGCCATCTTCGTCGGCCATCATTATTATTACGACGATTGGTGGCAGATGGGCCTCGAGCCGCCGCCTCGCGGCTATCGTTGGGTGCGCTATGGCCCCGATCTGCTGTTGGTCAATGTCCGCACGCGCCGGGTCGCCGACGTGATCTACGGCGCATTCTACTGACCGCGTGACAAAAGGGGGCGTGAACAGGTAGGGAACGTTCGATGGACGAACCCGCCCGCCTGATCACGCCCCAGCGTCAAGCCGAGGATGTCGACGCGGCGCTGCGTCCCAAGACGCTCGACGAGTTCGTCGGGCAAAAGGCGGCGCGCGAGAATCTGCGCGTGTTCATTGCCGCGGCCAAGGCGCGCGGCGATGCGCTCGATCATGTCCTGTTCTTTGGGCCGCCGGGGTTGGGCAAGACCACGCTCGCGCAGATCATCGCGCGCGAAATGGGGGTTGGCTTTCGCGCGACCAGCGGCCCGGTCATCGCCAAATCGGGCGACCTTGCCGCGTTGCTGACCAATCTCGAGGACGGCGACGTCCTGTTCATCGATGAGATCCACCGGCTCCAGCCCGCGGTCGAGGAAGTACTCTATCCGGCGATGGAGGATCGCGCGCTGGACCTGATGATTGGTGAGGGGCCATCAGCACGCAGCGTGCGGATCGACCTCCCGAAATTCACCCTGGTCGGGGCGACGACGCGGCAAGGATTGCTGACGACGCCGCTACGCGACCGTTTCGGCATCCCGGTGCGGCTCAATTTCTACACGGTCGATGAGTTGGAAGCGGTGGTGACGCGGGCGGCGCGCTTGCTCGGCCTCCATGTCTCGGCCGATGGCGCGCAGGAGATTGCGCGGCGTGCACGAGGGACGCCGCGCATCGCCGGGCGGCTGCTGCGCCGGGTGCGCGACTTCGCCAATGTCGCGGGACGCGAGACGGTCGATGCCGTCGCCGCCGACGCCGCGCTCAACCGGCTCGAAGTCGACAAGCTCGGGCTCGATGCGATGGACCGCCGCTATTTGATGATGATCGCCGACATCTATCGCGGCGGCCCGGTCGGCGTGGAGACGCTCGCGGCTGGTTTGAGCGAGCCGCGCGACACGATCGAAGAAGTCGTCGAGCCCTATATGATCCAGCTTGGCCTGATCGCGCGCACCGCACGCGGACGGTGTCTCAACCCATCCGGTTGGAAGCATCTCGGCCTGAATCCGGCCGCCGGCGCACAGGATGGTCTGTTCGATCAGCCGATGAAATAGACGATCGCCGCAGCGCCGCCGCCAAAGATCGCGGCAACGACCATCCCCAGGATGCCGGCAATCGCGCTGCCTCCGCGCCGCTTGGCGAATGCTGAGCGTTGGCCCGGTTTGGCCAATTTGAGTTCGATATAGCCCGCAATCGTTCCCCCGATCGCGGTGGCGATTAGCGATACCAAGGCGCCGAGCGGCGATCGGCCCACCGTCGCGATCGCGATCGGCAGCAAGGCGGCGATGGGTGCCGCCATCAGCAAGGCAGCGGCGAGCTTGGCCTGATCGACGCGCTGTTTGTGGACCGGCGCCACCGCGATCAATTCGGGCGCATCCTCGCCCGACACGGCCAGCCAGGCAAAGCTGCCGGTGAGCTGGGTCGCTACCAGCACGCTGGCAAAAGCGAGGCCGGGCGCGATCAGCCCGCCACCGCCGCGAAACGCCACCAGCATCAGCGGGATCAGATAGACCAGGCGCAGGATGATCTGGAACACCAGGCCGGGATCGCGCGCGAGCAGACGCCATTCCTTGGCGAGGACCGACCGGAACAAGCCGGCATGGAACAATCGAGCGCTCGCCTTGCCGGTCGGCCGCGTCCGGCTCAACCGCATTCCTGCATCCTGATAGCCGCTCAGGAACAGGCGCTGCAGCACCGCGCCGGTGCCCGCGAACAGCGCGACGCCGATCGCCAGCAGGATCGCGAGCGACACCGGATCGCCGAACGCGGCATGGCCAGGCACGCCGCTCCATCCTGTCTCGCCCCATCCCCAGGCGCGTAGATCCTGGAAGATCACGACAAAGGACGACTGCCGGCCCTGGGCGCCATGCGACAGCTGGCTGAAGAGGAACAGGGCGCCGCCCAGCACGGCCGCGGCAACCTGACCGACCGTGCGCGCGGCGCGGGGGCCGGCGATGCTGGCGAGCGCGAGGGTGATGGCGATGCCGATCGCGGCGGCGGTCAGTGCCAACGCCACCAGCAGCGCGACGACCCCGAGCAGATGCGGATGACCCAGGATCGCGATCGGCACGACCACCGGCAGCAACAGTCCGGCATAGGTCAACACGATCGCGCCGGCGATTGCCGCCAGCTTGGCTAACAATACGATGCGGCCCTCGATCGGTGCGGTCATCAGCAAATCGAGGTCGCGGCTTTCGTACAAGGTCTGCTGGCTGCCCAGGATCGCCTGCGTCGTCATGAACGACAAGGCGACGACCGACGCAGCCAGGATTCCAATCCCGATCTCCGCGCGATAGTCGATCGGCACGCCCATCACGAAGTACGCGAACGTTGTGCCGGCCACGAGGTAGAGGCCGAGCAATACGAGGGCGAGCACCTGACGCTTGCCGCCGCGTCTGCGACTGCGCCAGGCGAGCCGCAATTCGTGCCAAGCCAGCCAGGCAAAGCTTCCGGGAGCCAATCGGGTCACGCCCCGCTCGTCAGCCGGATAAAGGTGTCTTCAAGCGTCATGCCCTCGGTCCCGGCGCGATCGCGCAATTCGTCGAGCGTGCCTTCCGCGAGCAATTTGCCGCTGCCGATAATGCCGATGCGATCGGCCATGCGCTCGGCGACTTCGAGGATGTGAGTGGTGACGATCACCGTCTTGCCGCGATCGACCTGTTCGCGCAGCGCGTCCTTGACCGCGCGCGCCATCGCGGCGTCGAGCCCGGTCAGCGGCTCGTCGAGGATCAGCAGCTTGGGATCGTGGATCAGGGCGGCCGCCAACGCGACCTTCTGCTTCATGCCGCGCGAAAAGCTCTCGCACCTGGTGTCGCGCTGTTCCCACAGATCGAGCCAATGAAGCAGCCGTTCGGCTTCTTCCGACGCGACATGCGGATCCATCCGCCACAACCCGGCAACGAAAGCGAGATATTCGAGCGGGCTCAATTTGTCGTAGAGCATCGGCTCATCGGGCAGCCAGGCGGTGATCGCCTTGGCCGCGATCGGATCGGCCAGCGCATTCACCCCGAAAATCTCAATGCTTCCCGCATCGGGCCGGGTCAGGCCGGTGACCATCCTGAGCGTGGTCGTCTTGCCCGCGCCGTTCGGGCCGAGCAGTGCATAAAGCTGGCCCGCCGCGATATCGAGGTCGAGGCCAGTGATGACGGGTTTGTCGAACGCCTTGGCAAGGCCGCGAATCCGAAGGGCTTCTGTCATTGGGGGCGGTTTAGCCTGACATCACGCCTCGTCCAGCGCGAACAAACTTTCGACCGGCTTGCCGATCGCGGCGGCGAGTTTGAGCGCCAGGATCGTCGAAGGAACGAACACGCCGTTCTCGACCGTGTTGATCGTCTTGCGGCTGACCCCGATGCGCTCCGCCAGTTCGGCCTGCGTCCAGCCGAGCCGCGCGCGCTCGTCGCGCAGACTGTTGGTCAGTCCACTGCTCACGACTTGAGTGCGCGCCGCTCGAGCATGCCGAAACGGATCCACGCCGCGGCAATGCCAGCGCTCATCATCACGTGGATCACGTCGCGCGCGCTCATCGGCTCGAACAGGGAGAGGATGTAGAGCGCGATGGCCGCGACCATCGTCGCGAGGAAGCCGTAACGAAACCCTTCGGCGCGGTGTATTTGGGCGCTTTCGTCGTTGATCAAGGCGCGGACATTGGCGCCGCGGAACCAGCCACCGCCCGTCGCAAACGCGATCAGCAACACGATTGAGAGTAGCGGCCAAGCGCTGACCGCGACGTGATCGACAAGTCGCGACCCGTCACCCAGGCGGCGGCCGCTGAAATAACTTGCTTGTTGGGCGAGAAAGATTGTCGCCATGGCTGGCATCATCCGCGCACGACGGTGCACTAGTCGGTCGGCGATTTCGGCATCGGTCATCTTGAACACCCCCTCGGAATGTAACCTATACTACTCATGTAACCTGAGGGTTACATCGACGCAAGGGGCAAAATCGGGGACGAATGGGTTTGCCTCACCGCTTCGGACCGCTAGGGACTTAACCATGACGGCAACCGGTATCGACCAGCCGGTCGAAGGACGCTTCGACGGACGCGAGCACCGATTCCCGGTGCGCGTCTATTTCGAGGACACCGATCTGTCGGGCGTGGTCTATCATGCCAATTACCTGCGCTACATGGAGCGGGCGCGGTCGGACATGCTGCGGCTGGTCGGGATCGACCAGCGCGCGACGATGGAAGCCGGGGAGGGCGCCTATGCGGTGTCCGATATGGCGATCAAATTTCGCCGTCCGGCGAAACTTGACGACGCGTTGGTGGTTGTTTCGCGACTGATACGGGTTCGCGCCGCGGCGGTGCATATTCATCAGAGAGTCATACGGGGACCTGAATTACTGGCAGAGGAGGACGTGACCGCAGCATTGGTCGCGCCCGACGGACGCCCGAAACGCCAGCCGGCAAGCTGGGCGTCGGCCTATGCAGGGCTGATCTGGACACCCGAAGAACAAGGGGACTGAAGACGTAATGCATTGGAGTTTGGACCTTTCCCCCGGATCGACCTCACCGCTCGCGCTGCTGCTGCATGCCGACATCGTCGTCCAGATCGTCATGGCCGGACTGCTGCTCGCCAGCATCTGGACCTGGGCGATCATCATCGGCTTCTCGACCAAGGTCGGCGCGACCCGGCGCAAGATCGACAAATTCGAAAAGGATTTCTGGAAAGCGGAGGATATCGACGCTTTCTACAAACTGCACGGTGATGACGAATTGCCGGTGGCGCGCGTGTTCGCGGCCGGCGTGTCCGAATGGCGCCGCTCGACCGCCGGCGGCGTGGTCGATCGCGAAGGTATCCGCGAGCGCCTCGCCACCGCGATGGGATCGGCCGTGGCGGGGGAGGCGGACAAGCTCGCCGACCGGCTCAACATCCTGGCCACGGTCGGGTCGGTGGCGCCTTTCGTCGGCCTGTTCGGCACCGTCTGGGGCATCATGTCGAGCTTCACCGGCATCGCCGCGGCGCAGAATACCAGCCTGGCGGTGGTCGCTCCCGGTATCGCCGAGGCGTTGTTCGCGACCGCGATCGGTCTGTTCGCGGCGATCCCCGCGGTCATCGCCTACAACCGCTTCAGCCATGGCGTGAACCGGATCGAGGCGCGGCTGATCCGCTTCGCCGATGGGTTCCATACGACCTTGAGCCGCCAGTTGGAGGCGAAAAGGTGAATAGGGCGATGTGCCTGTTCCCCTCCCGTTTACGGGAGGGGCTAGGGGAGGGCGTGTCCGTTCCCGCTACAGACACGCCCTCCCCCAACTTCTCCCGCAAGCGGGAGGGGCGATAACGTGGCCATGAATCTCCCCTCCAGCCGCGCTAAGGGACGGCGCGCGCCGATGGCGGACATCAACGTCACGCCGTTGGTCGACGTCATGCTGGTGCTGCTGATCATCTTCATGGTCACCGCGCCGCTGATGACCGCGGGCGTACCGGTTAACCTGCCCGACAGCCGCGCCAAGGCGCTCGACCAGGATCAGAAGCCGGTCGATATCGCGGTCGATCGCGACGGCACGATCCATATCGGCGATGACGCCGTGACGATCGAGGAGCTACCCGATCGCCTTTCGGTGATCGCCAGCGAACGCCGCCAGGGCGACAAGCCGCCGCAGATCTTCCTGCGCGCCGACAAGGCGCTCGATTATGGCCGGGTGATGGAAGTGATGGGCGAGCTCAACCGCGCCGGCCTCAACCGCGTCGCTTTGGTGTCCAACGCCAAGGAGCGCCGGTGAGCGGCATCGCCGTTTCTCCTATCCTGCGCCCCATCCCCCAGGAGCGCGACGACCGGTTGTGGATCGCGATCGGCGTGTCGCTGCTCGCGCATCTCGTCTTGTTCACGATCCTGTCGCTGCTGCCGCCATCCCCTCCGCCGCCGCCGGTCGCACCGATGGACGTGACGATCGCCGACGATGTCGGGCTGAAGGCCGGCGCGCCCAATACGACGGTCGACCCCGCCGAGAGCAAGGCGCCCGATATCGGCAATCCCGAGGATTCGGCGCCCCCCGCGCCCGCCGAGGAAAAGGCCGAGCCGGCGCCGCCCAAGCCGCAGCCCGAGGCCGCGCCGCCGCCCAAGCCCTCAGCGGTCGCCAAGCCCGAGCCCAAGAAGCCGGCGCCGCCCGCGCCCAAGGCTGCACCCAAGGCGCTGCCCAAACCTGCCGTCGCGGCACCGGCCAAGCCCGCGGTCAAGCCAGGCAAGGGCACGGGGAGCACGGCCAATGCGGTTAAGCCCAAGGCGCGCGGCCTCAATTTCGGCTCGGACTATTTCAAGGGCGCGACCAACAAGCCGAGCCCCGCCACCGGTACCGCGCCCAAATCGGCGACGATGAGCCAGGCGGCGCTCATGGATATCGGCTCTAAGATCAAACAGCGGGTGCAGCCTTGCGCTGATCGACAGGTCAATCCGGCGCCGGGATATGCCGAAGACATTACTGTGCTCATCAATCTGAAGTTTAATCGTGACGGATCGTTGGCCGGCCGGCCACGCATCATCGGTCACCGCGGCGTTACCGATCAGAACAACCGTTACGTTTCCGCGGTCGATGACCGTGCGATTGCGACGTTTATGGGCTGCGCGCCGATAACCGGCCTACCGCAAGAGCTCTACGACGTTCCGCGCGGTTGGAGCGATTTCAATACAACCTATAAACTCCCCGGCTGAGGACAAGACAATGCGACGATTTCCCCTGCTCCTGACGGCGCTTGGCGCAGCGATCGCCTTGCCAACCGCGGCTTACGCGCAGGTGGCGCCGCCCGCTCCGTCACCGACTCCCACCCCGACACCAGCGCCGGATGACAAACTGGTGGTCGATATTGTCGGCGGCATCTCCGCGCCGATGGGGATCGCCATCCCGACGCTGCCGACGCCCGAGGCGGTGTCGACCGCGGCGGGCCCGACCGATCAGCTCGGTAAGCAATTGTCCGACGTCATCACCGCGGATCTCAAGAATTCAGGGCTGTTCAAGCCGCTCCCCCCCGGCCAGTTGATGCCGGTGCCATACGCGCAGGCGACCGCGCCCGATTTCGGCGGCTGGACGTCGCGCGGCGCGACCGCATTGGTCCAGGGCTATGTCCGCGCCAACGGCAACGGCACGGTGACGGTTGGCTGCTATCTCTACGATACCGCGGCGCAGCGTGAGCTGGCGCGTCAAGGTTATGTGCTCAGCGTCAACGAATGGCGTCGCGCCGCGCACAAATGCGCCGACATGGTCTATACAAAGCTGACCGGCGAAGGGCCCTATTTCGACAGCCGCGTCGTCTACGTCTCGGAGACCGGGCCCAAGGGCAAGCGGATCAAGCGGTTGGCGGTGATGGACCAGGATGGGTTCAACGGCCGTTTCCTGACCAACGGCCAGACGATCGTGCTGACCCCGCAGCTGTCGCCCGACCAGCGCCGCGTCGCCTATCTGTCGTATCTCGACAAGAAGCCGACCATCTATGTGCTCGACCTCGGCTCGGGCAAGCAGCGCCGGCTGGTTGATAATGTCAGCCTGGCGCTGGCACCGCGCTGGTCGCCCGATGGCCGCTGGATCCTCTATTCGATGTCGCAGGCGGGCAATACCGACCTCTACAAGATCCCCGCCGATGGTGGCGCGTCGCAGCGCCTGACCAATGCGCCGGGCATCGACACCGGCGGCAGCTGGTCGCCGGACGGCAGCAAGATCGTGTTCGAAAGCGATCGTTCGGGCGCGCAGCAACTCTATGTGATGAACGCCGACGGATCGTCGCAGCAGCGGATCAGCTTCGGCTCGGGCCGTTATGCGACCCCGGCCTGGAGCCCGCGTGGCGACCTGATCGCCTTCACCAAGATCGGCGGCGGCTTCCATGTCGGAATCATGTCGCCCTCGGGCGGCGGCGAGAAGATGCTGACAGACGGCTGGCAGGACGAAGCGCCGAGCTGGGCGCCCAATGGCCGCGTCATCATGTTCTTCCGCTCTACCGAAGGCGGAAGCGGTGTCGCGGACTTGTGGTCGGTCGATCTGACCGGCGTCAACGAGCGCCGCCTGCCTACCCCGTTCGACGGATCGGATCCGAGCTGGGGACCCATTCGCAAGGACTAACGTTTCGTATCCGGACCGAATACGCCCCCCAGGCATTTAACAGCCAAAAGTTAGGGAGAACCAACGATGGCACGCATGACGACCAAGCTGATCCTGCTCGCGACACTCGTCGCGGCCGCAGGCTGTGCCCATAAACGCCCACCGGTCCTGCCGCCCGCCGCGGGCGACCAGCCGACGGGGTCGACCGGCAACGGCGATGCCGGATCGATCGTCCCCGGCTCGGCCGAGGATTTCAAGCGTTCGGTGATGAGCGACACGATCCACTTCGCGCTCGACCAGTATGACATCGACGCGACCTCGCGCTCGATCCTCGACAGCCAGGCTGCCTGGCTGATGAAATGGCCCGACCGCCGCATCACGATCGAGGGGCATGCCGATGAACGCGGCACGCGCGAATATAACCTCGCGCTCGGCGATCGCCGCGCCAACGCCGCCAAGAACTATCTCGCGGCGCGCGGCGTCAACGCGGCGCGGATCAACACGATCAGCTATGGCAAGGAACGCCCGATCGCGCTCGGCTCGGACGAGGCAAGCTGGGCCCAGAACCGCCGCGCGGTGACCATCGTCCTGCAATAGCAACGCACGACATTTCGATTGTGAACGAGGCCGGGGAGCGATCCCCGGCCTTTTTCGCTGTCATGCTTCCCATTTATCCAGCGCGCGGCGATAGGCGGCTTCCTTCGTCGATCGCTCCTTCTCCAGTCTGTCGATGTCGGTCTCTCGCACCCTGGCGAGCTTGCGCCGTTTCTCCTGCAGGGCAGCCAGCTGATCGTCGATATCGGCGAGGTCACGGTCATACTCCTCGCGGGCGGCGCTCAACGCTTGCTCCGCCGTTTCCAACGGCTTGCGATCGGGCGGCGGCTTGCGTTTGGCAGGCTTGCGCTCGGGCGTCGATTTCGGGTCGCCGGCGGGCCGTTTCGCCGACCCGGCTGCCTTGCGATGCTCCGCGGCCGATCCCCTCGGCCGCTTGATCACCTCACCCGGGCTGGCGAGCGGCTCCTTGGTCAGCTTGGGATCGGTGACCAGTTCCGCCGCGCCGCGCGTGAACAGATTCTTCTCGGTACCCCAGGCCTTGAGCGCGGCCTTCATGCTCGGTGCCGCGACATAGGCGTCGTGGAAGCCGATCGGAGTGCGATAGACCTTCAGCTTGGGCATAGCGCATGGCCAACGCAGCGCGCGCGAGTTCGTGCCGAGGCGCCGGTCACCAGGTCATCGAATCCGCTTGCGACTCACTCGAAACCGATATAAATATGATATCATCTTTAACGGGAGGGTCCCATGGCTATCCAGGCCTCGGATGCGAATGTGAATGGTATCGGACTGACCTTGTCGCGCGAGCGTCCGGCGGCGACGTCGAGCGGCTATCTGATGCTGCTCGTGCTGCTGATCGCATTGGTCACGGCAATCTACGGCGGGACGACGGTCGACAATAATGCCGCGCTTGGTGCGCTGCTGATCGTCGGCGGGACGATCGTCTTCGCCTTCGTGCTGTGCGGCTTCTACATGCTCCAGCCCAATCAGGCGGTGGCCGTCACCCTGTTCGGCAGCTACCAGGGCACCGACCGCAAGACCGGTTTGCGCTGGCTGCTGCCGTGGCTCGGCCGCAAGAAGATCTCGGTCCGCGCCAACAACATCATTTCCGACAAGATCAAGGTCAACGACCTGCGCGGCAACCCGATCGAGATCGCGGCGCAAGTCGTGTGGCGCGTGACCGATACCGCCCAAGCATTGTTCGACGTCAACGACTATAAAGCGTTCGTGATGGTCCAGATCGAGGCCGCGGTACGCACGATCGGGTCGCGCTATCCCTATGACGATTTCGCGCACCAGGAAGTGACCCTGCGCGGCAATCACGACCAGGTGGGTGTCGAGCTTCGCCAGGAACTGATCGCGCGGCTGGTGATGGCCGGGATTACGGTCGACGAATGCGGCTTCACTCACCTTGCCTATGCGCAGGAGATCGCCGGCGCGATGCTTCGCCGGCAGCAGGCGCAGGCGGTCGTCGCCGCGCGCCAGACCCTGGTCGAAGGCGCGGTCGGCATGGTCGAGATGGCGCTCGACCTGTTGAGCAAGAAAGGTGTGGTCGAGCTTGATGACGAACGCCGCGCGGCGATGGTGTCGAACCTGATGGTCGTGCTGTGCGGCGAGCGCGATACGCAGCCGGTCGTCAACACGGGCTCGCTCTACCAGTAAGGCGGCACGATGAGCGCTCCTCCCAAGAAGGCGTTTCCACTGCGCCTCGATCCCGCGCTGTACGCGGCGATCGAGCGCGCGGCGGCGAGCGACCTCAGGAGCGTCAATGCCCAGGTCGAATGTCTGTTGCGTGAGGCGCTTGCGCGGCGCGGGGTGAAGCTGGCGGATCCGGTGCGGCCCAAGCGAGGCCGCCCGCCCAAGCAAGGAGATCAGGAATGATCGGACGGATGACGAGCCGCGAGCGGCTGCCGATCCTGTTGGCGCTGTCGGTACTGGCGCTCGGCGTCGGTATCTCAATGGTGCTGGCATGAGCGAGGGCGACTGGTTCGCGCCCAAGAAGCTCGGCGTGGGCGCCGGCCTGCCGATCAAGTGGCAGGGATGGGCGATCACGATTGGCTATTCGCTGACCGTGATCGTTGCCGCGGGAACCTTGGTGCCGCGTCATCCGGTGATCGCGATCGGCGTTATCGTGCCGCTGACCCTGGCCTTCATGGTGGTCTGCGCCCAGCACACGCGCGGGGGGTGGAAATGGCGCTGGAAAGGGGAAGAATAGGATGAAACGCGTCGCCTTCGCCGCCGCCGCTTTGCTTGCGACCGCCGCGGCACCCGCGGGTGTCGAGGTCACCGTTGCCGGGCCACAGGGTGCGCTCGCGGGGACGTTGCTCGATCCCGGCAAGGATGCGCCAGCCGTGCTGATGATTCCAGGCTCGGGCCCGACCGATCGCGACGGTAACAATCCGCTCGGCGTGAAGGGCGGCGTCTATCGCCAGCTGGCCGAGGCGTTGGCGGCGAAGAAGGTCGCGACACTCCGCATCGACAAGCGCGGCATGTTCGGCAGCAAGGCGGCGATTGCCAATGCTAATGCCGTGACGATCGGCGATTACGCCGCTGACGCGCATGCTTGGGTCGACATGGTGCGCGCGAAGACAGGGCGCCGATGTGTCTGGCTGCTCGGTCATAGCGAAGGCGCGCTGGTAGCGCTGCAGGCGGCGCAGAACCCAACCGGCATTTGTGGTCTGGTCCTGGTCGCCGGGGCGGGCCGTCCGCTCGGCGAAGTGATCCGCGCGCAATTGCGAGCCAACCCGGCCAATGCGCCCTTGCTGCCGCAAGGCGAAGCCGCGCTTGACCAGCTTGAAGCCGGCAAGCGTGTTCCGGCAGCGGCCATTCCCGCGCCGCTCCAGCCGCTCTTCAACGAGCGCGTTCAGGGCTATCTGATCGACATGTTCCAGCACGACCCCGCCAAGCTGATCGCCGCGGTGAAGCTGCCGGTGTTGATCGTCCAGGGCGACAAAGACATCCAGGTCTCGGTGTCCGATGCCGAGCTTCTCAAGCGTGCGCAACCCGTAGCGACGCTGAAGCTGCTCCCGGGGATCAATCATGTGCTGAAGTCGGTGGCGAGCGACGACCGCGCCGCGAACGTCGCTACTTATGGCGATGCCAACCTCGCCATCTCGCCGGCCGTGCCCGACGCGATTGCGGCCTTCGTCAGCAAGTAGCTACTATCAGCCGAGCGCCTGGTTGAGCAATTTGGCCAGCCGCAGTCCGCCGCGCTCGACCTCGAGCCGCACGGTCGGCACCAGAGATGCGATCGTCGCATTGTCGAGTTTGACCCGCGTTGGCGTGGGTCCGCAGGGATCCCCGCCGATCGCGGTCCGATAGGTCACGTCGCGCGCGACCGCCCAGCTTTCGCGGCTCCAGTCGAGAACATTGCCCGCGGCGACCCTCTTGCGATCGGCGAGCGAATAACGATGCACCAGGCTCGGCCCGGTCGAGATCGCGCGTTCGGCGAGATAGCCGTCCCAGATCGAATGGAGGTTGAGCCGGCTGGCGGCATAGGTGCCGTACACCGCCTTCACGTCGTTGCCGCCTTTGTCGCCCTTCTCACCGGCATGGAGCGGTTGATGAAGGTCGCCGACGAAATGGATCAGGAAGACGAGCGCTTCGACACGTTGCTTGGTCGGGGTGCGGCGGTCCTTGAGCAATTTCACGTCGCGGACGATCTGCGCCGAAACGCAATTGCCGTCCTTGCACACGCTCTCGACGTCGAACGGCGAGCAGATGTTGACGTCCTGATAGTGCCAGGCGTTGGTGTAGCCGAACTTCTGCTTGCCGTTCTCGTCCTTGATCCCCTTGATGCAATCCGCCCAGATCGCGGCGTCGTCGAGCGTCCCGGCGTTGCATTGCGGCGTGCCGAGCAGCTTTTGCTGGCGGAGCAATCGGGTGATCTCCCGCCGGGCCTTGGGTGTGATGTTGGCCCAGGCGATCTCGGCGACGGTCTGATGGCCATATTCCCAATAGGCATTGGCGGGAGAGGCGAGGACGAGCGCAGCCAGCGCGGCGGCGACGGGGAGGAGGCGCTTCATGGGTGATGCCTTACGCCGGGCGTTGGGCGGTTCCAATGGTTTTGGAGGGCGCGCGTGCCTCTCATCCATCGTCACCCCGGCCTTGTGCCGGGGTCCACCCTTCCACCACCGAGATGAGGCGTTGTTGCGCGGTGGATGCCGGGACAAGCCAGGCATGACGGTTGCGGATGATCAGCCCTCATCCTCGTACAGCGCCACTTTCCGGCTCCCATCCGACGTCGCGCGCCCACGATACATGCTTGCCGTGGTGAAGCTCCAGGCCATGCCGCCGTCGGTCGCGGTGACGATCACGCCGCCGGTGCCGCCGAGCGCTTTCACCTCGGCCATCACGGTGTCGGCCGCCGCCTGCAGGCTTTCGCCGAGGAAGCGGACGCGCGCGTTGATCTGGAAGGCGACGCTTTCGCGGATGAAGAACTCGCCCGCGCCGGTGCACGACACCGCGGCGCCGCGATCGTCGGCATAGGTGCCGGCACCGATCAGCGGCGAATCGCCGATCCGCCCCCAGCGCTTGCCGGTCACCCCGCCGGTGGAGGTCGCCGCGGCAATATGCCCGGCCTGGTCGACCGCCACCGCGCCGACCGTGCCGTATTTCATGTCGACGTCGAACTTTCCGCCGTTCGACAGCAATTCGTCGAGCTGGCGCCGCCGTTCGGGAGTCGCGAACCACTCGGCGTCGGCTTGATCGAGCCCATGTTCACGGCTGAACGCGTCGGCGCCTTCGCGGCCGAGCAGGACGTGCGCGCTTTGCTCCATCACCGCGCGCGCCAGGGTCACCGGATTCCGGGTCGCGGTGACACCGGCGACCGATCCGGCGCGCAGGGTCGCGCCCTCCATGATCGCGGCGTCGAGTTCGTTCTTGCCCTCGAACGTGAAAGCGGCGCCGCGCCCGGCGTTGAAATGCGGATCGTCCTCGAGCACGCGGACCGCCGCCTCGACCGCGTCGAGCGATGCGCCACCCGCCGTCAGGATCGCGCTGCCCGCATCGAGCGCGGCGTTCAGCGCGGCGCGAACCCCAATGTCGGTCTCAGGCCGGGTCTGGCTGCGCTCGATCGCGCCCGCGCCGCCATGGATCACCAGCGACCAGGGTGTTGGGCTTGTCGTCATGGCGGCGAGCGGTAGCCTTGGCGGAGCGCCGCCGCAATCCGATCAACGGCCGCAGCCAGTTCACTTCGCGCCCGAGCAGGTAAAAAGCCCAGCAACCCGCGATTGTCGCCGGCACCAGGATGAGGAATTCGCCGAGCGCGCCAATCCCCAACGGACGCAGCCAATATTCGACCACGACGATGATTGTCTGATGGATCAGGTAGAAGGGGAACACCGCCTCGGTCAGTGTCGGGCGCCACGCGCCGTCGCGGTTCCAGAAACGCTCGGCGATTCCGATCAAGGCCGCGACCGCCGCCCAGCATTGGATCTGGTGCGCGACTAGCATCTGGTCGCCCAGCCATTGCGGCGGGACGAGGTCGCCGGGATAGACGATCTCGACCGCCGCGCCGAACGCATAGCTCAGCATCGCGATCAGCGCCGCCGGTTTCCACCAGCGCACCAACGCGGCGAGCACCTTGGGCGACCGCGCGAGGGCGAAGCCGAACAGGAAGGCGGGGAAATAGGCGAGATGCGCGACGCCGTCGTGGATCAGGTCCTGGGTGTCGGTCCAGCGGTGGAAGATGACGACCTGGCTCAGCACCAGATAGACCATCGGCAGTACCAGCGCGCGCCAGCCGCCGAACGCCGCGTCGAACCAGGCCTGCAACCGGGCCGGGCGGGGGATCAGGAGCAGTAGCGACAGCGCGGCGGTATAGGTCCACAGATAGCCGACGAACCACAAATGGTTCCAGGTCGGCAGGAACACACCGTCAATCGCCCGGAAGCGGAAATAATCCCGGGTCAGGAACGTCCCGAAACCCTGGGCATAGCCATGTTGGGTCACCAGCTCGACCCAGCTTTGCGGCGGCACCATCACGGTGATGCCGAAAAGGAGCGGGATGAGCAGGCGGCTCGACCGGCTCGACATGAACTTGGCGACGCCGCCCGATTTGGCGAGCAGTGCGCGGCTGGCATAGCCCGAAACGACGAACAACAAGGTAAGCCGCCACGGATTGGTCAGCAACATCACGACCGACAGCCACTCGACCGGCTGGGCGGTCTTCACGTGGAAACCCCAGGGCGTGAACACCATTGCGGTATGATACAGGATCAGCAGGGCAAAGGCGCCCACGCGAAGCCAGTCCATTCCGTAATGTCGAACCATGCCAGTCCATGTAGCGATTGAGGGCGCGATGACTACCCATCGCACCCTCAGGAGTTCCGCTTAGACGGTCAAACGGGGCTCAAGCGACGTCGGGTCGAGCGCGAACGGTCTCCGTCCAGTCGGCCGAGCCAGCCGGTTTTGCGGCCTTGGCGCGTGCCTTGAGGCCGATCAGCGGGCGCAGCAGGTTCACGTCGCGCCCTATCAGGTAGAAGGCCCAACATCCCGCGATCGTCGCCGGCACCAGGATGAGGAATTCGCCGGCCGCGCCGATGCTGAGCGGCTTCACCCAGAATTCGACCAGGACGATCACCGTCTGGTGGATGATGTAGAAGGGGAAGGTCGCCTCGGCGAGCGTCGTGCGCCAGCGATGGTCGCGATTGAGGAAGCGTTCGGCCACGCCGACCAGTGCGGCGATGGCCACCCAGGTGTCGATCTCGCGCGCCAACCGGAAGACGATCGTCACGTTGTGCGTCGGGAAACTGAAATCTGGATAAGCGACCAGCAGCCCGGCGATCACCGCGTAGCAGCCGATCGCGGCCGCCGCCGACGCCGTCCACCAGCGCGCCAGCCCGTCCATCACCACCCGCGATCCGGCCAGACCGAAACCGAACAGGAAAGCGGGAAAATATTGCAGATGCGCCAGGCCGTCGTTGAACAGATCGTGCGTATCGTCGTCGCGGTGGAACAGCCAATATTGCGTGACCAGCAGGAACACGACCGGCACCCAGACCGCGCGGCTGCCGCCGAGCAAGCGATCGAACATCGCCTGCAGCTTGCCCGCGCCGGGAACCAGCATCAGGAGCATGAGCGCGAGCGTGTAGACCCAGAGATAGACGACGAACCACAGATGATTCCAGGTCGGCATGACGATCCCGTCGAGCTTGCCGAAGCGGAAATAATCATGGGTCAGGAACCAGAGATAACTCTGCCCATAGCCATGCTTGCCGACCAGCTCGACCCAGGTCTGCGGCGGGACGATCACCGCCATGCCGAACACGAGCGGGATCAGCAGCCGCGAACTGCGATTGCCCAGGAAGCGGCGGATGCTGGGCGATTTCGACCACAAGGCGCGGCTGGCATAACCCGATACGACGAACAGCAAGGTAAGCCGCCAGGGGTTGGTCAGCAGCATCGGGATCTCGACCCAGTCCATCGGCTGCGCGGTCTTGATGTGAAAGCCCCAGGGCACGAAGACCATGCCGATATGATAGAGGATCAGCAGCGCGAACGCGCCGATCCTCAGCCAGTCCATTCCGTAATGCCGTTCCATTGCTCGCCTCCATTCCTTGCGATGCGGTGACGGCTAGTCGGGGCCTGTCGGGACCGGTATCGGAGAGGGGCAAAAGGCGGCTTCACGGGGACGATCGAAATAGTGGCTGGGACGAGCGGCGGGTGGCGCGGGATGAACGGGACGCAGCGCAAGCTGGCGCTTGGGTTGGCCGCCGGCTTCCTCACGATCGTCACCCTCATCATGATCGCCAATGCCGAATCGTCGATCGCCGATCTCCAGGCGTCTGGCGCGCATATCCGGCCCGATCTGGTCTGGTCGTGGGAATGGACCAGCATGCTGGCGTGGCTCAGCGTCTATCCATTGCTGTGGGTCGCGGTCGCGAGGGTCAGGCCGCCCCGTTTCCCCTGGCCGGCGGTGATCGCGATATTGCTGATCGGCAGCCTGATCGCGTCTGGTTGGCATATCGCGGTGATGGTGGTGCTGCGGCGGATCTATTATGATGCCGTGGGGCAGGGGCCATATCACTTTTTCGGCATCGTCGACGATCGCTTGCTCTACGAATTCCGCAAGGATTTCGCGACCTACCTCCAGTTCGTCATTATCGCCGCGGTTGGGCAATGGCTGATCGCACGCGCCGCGACACCGCCATCCGCGGCGCCCGCCGCTCCCCGGACGCTGGCGGTGCCGGACGGGGCGGTCACCCATGTCGTGCCGGTCGATGAGATCGAGTCGATCGCCTCGGCGGGCAATTATGTCGAGATCGCCTGGGGGCCGCGCACGCTATTGCATCGGGCCACGCTGGCGGCGGTCGAAGCCGAGCTGGGCGAGGCGTTCCTGCGCATCCATCGCAGCCGGCTGGTGCGGCGCGCGGCGATCCGCCGGATAGAGACCGACAAATCGGGCGACTTCACCGTTGAACTGGCGTCGGGCGCGATGCTACGCGGAAGCCGGCGCTACCGTCCGGCGGACTGATCTCGGGCTGAGTCCGATCAGCGGGCGCAGCCAGTCGACTTCGCGTCCGATCAGATAGAAGCTGACCGCGAACGAGAAGGTGCCGGTCAGGATCAGCGCGAACTCGACGAAGGGGTTGAGGTTGAGCGGCAATGTGTACCAGGCGAGCAGGACGATCGCCGGATGGTGCGCTATGTAGAGCGGAAATACCGCCTCGGCCAACGTCGCGCGCCATTTGTGATCGTGATTGAGGAAGCGCGTCGCGACCTGGAACAACACCAGCATCATGCTCCACGCCATCGCCAGCCGCGCCGCGCGGTCGAGCACCATGATCGCGTGCGGCGGGACATTGTGCCCTTCATAGGCGAGCTCGATGCAGACCACGATGATCCCGGCGATCAGCGCGACCGCCGCCGCCGGCCATTGCAGCCGCGCGATCGTCGGCCATAATTTGCTCTCACCCGCCAGTGCGAAGCCGAACAGGAAGATCGGGAAATAGGCGAAATGGGCGTTCCAGTCGGTGAACAGGCCCTGCTTTTCGGGGAAGACGAACATGACCGAAAGCTTGAGCATCACCAGCACGGCGATCGGCGCCCAGAGCAGCCGCGTGCCGGACGCCAGGCGGTCCGTGGCGCGGGTCAGCCGCTCGGCATTCCAGCCCGGGACGAGCAACAGCGCCGCGAGCGCCATCGTATAGGCCCAGAGATAGACGACGAACCACAGATGCTCCCAGCTCGGGAAGCCATGGCCATAGACCGGGGTGACGCTCCAATAATCGGTCAGCCAGAAATGGAGCAGGCTGCCCGGATAGCCTTGCTCGCGCGCCCTGATCCACATTTCGGGCGGGATCAGCGTGACCATCGCGAACGCCCAGGGAATCAGCAGCCGGCGATTGCGCGATTCGGTGAAGGCGCGGACCTCGCCCGACTTGGCGAAGAGCTTGCGGCTGGCATAGCCCGACACTGCGAATAGCAGCGGCAGACGCCACGGCGTCAGCAACGCCATCGGCGCGGTCAGCTCGTGATACGTGACCGGCGATTTGATCACCCAGTCCCAGGTCGAGAAGACCATGGCGACATGGTACACGATCAGCAGGCCGAAGGCGCCGATCCTGAGCCAGTCCAGGCCATAATGTCGTCGCTGGGGAATCATTGACGCCGTTCGTGTCCGAGTTGATCCAGCTCATAGCGGACCTGCCCTGACCAAAAGGTTATCGCGCTCGAAACCTCGGTTGCTCAAAATGGGTGGTGCGGGTGCTTTATAATCCGGAATCATCGTCTTGTTGGCGGATGACTTTTCGACGCCCGAGCCGGGTCGATCCCAGCGCCCCCCAACTCCCCTCCCTGCAAGGGAGGGGCGGGGGTGGGTGCGCGCGTCTGCGCGCTTACAAAGACTCTCCACCCCACCGCCAAAACAGCGACGAGCGAGGCATCGAGCCTCGCCCGTCGCTCAACCCACCCCCTACCCCTCCCTTGCAGGGAGGGGAGATCTGACGTGTCGATCCGCCTTAGAGCACTAGGTTTCGCGGACGCGCGCCGCTATATGGCGGGCGACCCAAGAGGATTTCGAATGTCAGTTCGTCCCTGGCGCGATATCACGCGCCGCAAGAGCCGCCAGATCATGGTCGGTAACGTCCCGGTCGGCGGCGATGCGCCTGTCACCGTCCAGACGATGACCAATACGCCGACCAGCGACCCGAAGGCGACGATCGACCAGATCCGGCGCTGCGAGGATGCCGGCGTCGATATCATCCGCGTGTCGTGCCCCGACGTCGAGTCGACCGCGGCACTCAAGCAGATCGTCCGCGCCTCGCGCGTGCCGATCGTCGCCGACATCCATTTCCATTATAAACGCGCGCTCGAGGCAGCCGATGCCGGCGCCGCGTGCCTGCGCATCAACCCCGGCAATATCGGATCGGCCGAGCGAGTGAACGAAGTGGTCGCCGCGGCCAAGGCCAATGGCTGCGCGATCCGCATCGGGGTCAATGCCGGCAGCCTCGAACGCGATTTGCTCGAGAAATATGGCGAGCCCTGCCCTGATGCCCTGGTCGAAAGCGCGCTCGATCACATCAAATTGCTCCAGGACCGCGACTTCCACGAATTCAAGGTCGCGGTGAAGGCAAGCGATCTGTTCCTCGCGGTCGCCGCCTATCAACAGCTCGCCGAAGCGGTCGATTGCCCGCTCCATCTCGGCATCACCGAAGCCGGCGGGTTCGTCGGCGGCACGGTCAAGTCGGCGATCGGGATCGGCAGCCTGCTGTGGTACGGGATCGGCGACACGATCCGCGTCTCGCTCTCGGCCGAACCCGAGGACGAGGTGCGCGTCGGGTTCGAAATTCTCAAGGCGCTGGGCATCCGCAATCGCGGCGTCCGCGTCGTGTCGTGCCCGAGCTGCGCGCGCCAGGGTTTCGACGTCATCCGCACCGTCCAGGCGCTGGAGGAACGGCTCCAGCATATCCGCACACCGATGTCGCTGTCGGTTCTTGGCTGCGTGGTCAACGGGCCGGGCGAAGCGCGCGAAACCGATATCGGCATCACCGGCGGCGGCAACGGCAAACACATGGTCTATCTGTCGGGCGTGACCGATCACCATGTCCAGGACGCCGACATGATCGAGCATATCGTCAAGCTGGTCGAGGCCAAGGCAGCCGAGATCGACGCCGCCGACGAGGCGAAAGCGGCGTGAGGATCGTTCGCTGCGTCATTGCAGCGGCAATCGTTTTCGCCGCGCCGTCGCTAGCCGCGGACAGCGCAGCGCCGGTGAGCGTCTCGCCCCATCCCGAGGCACGCCCGTTCGGCGATCCCGATCGTGCCGGCCGTGACGTCGCCGATGCGATGGCGCGCGCCAAAACTAATGGCCATCGCGTGATCCTCGTGTTCGGCGCGAATTGGTGCCACGATAGCCGCGCGCTGGCCGGTTGGTTCGCCAGCCCGCGCTTCGCCGCGATGCTGGCGCCGCGCTACGAAATCGTCTGGATCGATGTCGGGCAGAAGGACCACAATCTCGATCTCGCACGCCGCTTCGGGCTCGACGGGATCAAGGGAACACCGACCGTGCTGATGCTCGATTCCGCCGGCAAGCCGCTCAATCTCAAGGACGCACCGCGCTGGCACGACGCCTCGACGCGCAGCG
The DNA here is from genome assembly GCF_056401895.1 of Sphingomonas sp. P4_D12. Taxonomy (NCBI): domain Bacteria; kingdom Pseudomonadati; phylum Pseudomonadota; class Alphaproteobacteria; order Sphingomonadales; family Sphingomonadaceae; genus Sphingomonas; species Sphingomonas sp. P4_D12. The sequence goes on from NZ_JBFUIL010000004.1 coordinate 284,155, forward strand.
AGGACAAGATTTACCGCTATTTCGCCCGCTAATACGCGACAGGAGGGCACATGACCGACGGACGCTTTCGCCTGGCGCAATTGATGGTCGGTCTAGTGGCGGTCTTCGCGATCGGGTTCGGCGGATACATGCTCGCCCAGCCGCTCCTCTGGTATCGCGCGCTGCCGACTGTGGTGTTCACCGGTCCATTCAACCAGCATTTCGTCCGCGATATCGGTGCGGCCTATCTGACATGCGGTCTGCTGCTCGGTTGGGCGATGCTCGATCTGCGCGTGCGGCGGCTGGCGGTGCTGGCGGGGGCATTGTGGCTGAGCCTGCACGCGCTGGTCCATTTGTACGAAGTGATCACCGGTATTTGCGGCGTGGCGATCTTCTGGCGCGATTTCCCTGGCGTGTTCGGGCCGCCGACCTTGGCGCTGTTCGGTTGGTGGCTGGCACGGCGGTAAGTTCTTCTTAGCCATCACTATTAGCCAAGCCGCAATCGCCGTGCGGTAGAAGAGCGGCCATGAAATATGCGCTGCTCGTGGTGACCGTGATCGGAATCGTGATCGGCCTGGCCCTGCCGGGGGCGAAGCGCGCGCCGATCGCCGCCGCGCCGCCTGCCGCCGCGGCGCCCGCCGATCAGCCGCAGCCGACCGTGCTCGACCGCGCCGATAACGGCCATTTCTTCACCGTCGCCGACGTCAACGGCGAGCCGATCAAGTTCGTCGTCGACACCGGCGCGACCGAAGTCGCGCTGACCCAGGACGATGCGCGGCGGGCCGGGGTAAAGTTCGATCCCGGCCGGTTCGACGTCGTCGGCACCGGCGCGTCGGGCGATATCAGAGGACAGGAAGTCGAGCTCGAGGACGTCGTGCTCGACGGCAAGCGCGTCAGCGGCATTCATGCCGTGGTGCTCGATGGGTTGACCATCTCGCTGCTCGGGCAGAACTATCTCCGCCGTCTCGACAGCGTGGCGATCAGCGGCGACAAGATGACGTTGAAATAGTCTTCCTTATTCCCCTCCCATTTATAGGAGGGGTTAGGGGAGGGTATGTCCGAATAGTTGGCGGCGGGGACGAGCTAACACGCCCTCCCGCAGCCCCTCCCGCAAGCGGGAGGGGGGCTTTTCCACAAGCCCAGCTTCTCACCTCATGAGGGAAGGGGCTGGTGACGTAACGATCGCGTCCGGCTATCGCCGGGATCATGCCGCGCAGCCCCGCCTTCGTGTTTTCCGTCGCGGTGCTCGGCATCGCGGTCTTCTCGTCGATGGACGCGGTGATGAAGGTGCTGGTGATCGAGATCGGCGCCTATGACACCTTGCTGTGGCGGACCCTGGCCGGCGCGATCCTGACCGGGTTGATCTACCTGCCGCAGCGGCGTGGCTGGCCGTCGCGGGCGACGATCCGAGTCCATTTGATTCGCGGATCGGTGTCGGCGGTGATGGCGGTCACGTTCTTCTGGGGCCTGGCCCGCGTGCCGATGGCGCAGGCGATCGCGCTCACGTTCATCGCACCGTTGCTGGCGTTGTTCGGCGCGGGGTTCCTGCTCAAGGAGCATATCTCGCGCCGGGCCATCGTCGCCTCTTTGGTCGCCTTTGCCGGCGTGGGCGTGATCATGCTCGGTCAGGCGGCCTCGGCGCCGTCCCCCGACCGGTTCCGCGGTACCGTCGCCGTGCTGCTCTCCGCGGTCTGCTACGCCTATAACATCGTGCTGATGCGTCAGCAGGCCCTGGTCGCCGGGCCGCAGGAAGTCGCTTTCTTCCAGAGCGTGATCGTCCTCGTGATCCTGGCCGCCGGCGCGCCGTTCATGGCGCATGTGCCCGATATGCGGCATGCGCCCGCGATCGTCGGGGCGGCGGTGCTGGCGACGGTATCTTTGCTGCTGCTCGCCTGGGCCTATGCACGCGGCGAGGCGAACTATCTCGCGCCGACCGAATATACCGCTTTCATCTGGGCGTCGTTATGGGGCTGGGTCGTGTTCAGCGAGCAGATCGCGCTCTATACGCTGGCCGGCGCCGCGCTGATCATCGCCGGCTGCCTGATCGCCGCGCGGCGGCGGTCGATCGAAAATGTGGAGGCTGCGTTTTGACCGTCAATATTCGTCCCGCGACGCCGCAGGATGCGGCGCTGATCCTGCGCTTCATCCGTGAACTCGCGGAGTTCGAACGCGAGCCGGACGCAGTAAAGGCCACCGAGGAGAGCCTGGCGCATGCCTTGTTCGACGAGCGATCGGCCGAGGCGGTGATCGCCGAGCAGGAGGGAAAGCCGATGGGCTTTGCCCTGTTCTTTCACAATTTCTCGACCTGGACGGGGCGCAAGGGCCTTTATCTCGAAGACCTGTACGTGACGCCGGAGGCGCGCGGATCGGGTGTCGGCACAGCCTTGTTGCGGCATCTGGCGGGGATAGCGCTCGATCGCGATTGCGGACGCTTCGAATGGGCGGTGCTCGACTGGAACACGCCGGCGATCGATTTCTATACCGCCATGGGCGCCGAGAGCTTGGACGAATGGCGCATCCGGCGCGTCACTGGCGATGCGCTTGCCAAGTTGGCGGGGCGTGGCTGATGGCCTGGGCGGATTGTTCGAGGTCGGTTTCACCACCTGTCTTCGCCACGTCGACGGCTTTCGCAACTTGTGGTGGACATTGGGCTTCCTCGCTTCGGTAACCTTGTCGATGGCTCTACTGGAATATGCCTCGCGCTCGATCGCGATGGGCACGGCCTATGCCGTGTGGGGCGGGATCGACGCATTGAGGACGGTCATCGTCGGCATTGCATGGTATCAGGAGGCGGCGAGCCTGCCGCGACTCCTGTTGATCCTCGGCCTAGTCGCGTGCATCGCCGGACTGAAGATCACGGGAGCACGCTGATGGCGGCGGATGAAGGGCTGATCGACTGGGTGACCGAGGCGATGGAGCCGGTTGGCCGTGTCACCAAGCGCGCGATGATGGGCGGCGCGACGCTCTATTGCGACGGCACCATCTTCGCGATCGTCGCAAGCGGCGGCGGCCTGTGGCTCAAGGCCGACGCCCAAAGCGACGCCGTATGGGACGAAGCGGGCTGCGAGCGCTTCACCTACGAGATGAACGGCAAGACCGGCAGCATGAATTATCGCCGCGCGCCCGACGAGGTCTATGATGATGCCGACGAACTCAGGCGCTGGGCGGCGCTGGCGATCGAGGCGGGAAGGCGTGCGCCGAAGAAGGCGCCGCCGCGGAGAACGGCGAGGGCGGCGACGCGGGGCCCGCGTCCCTCGCGCAATTGAGCTAATATTCTCCCTCGCACGATGGGTGGAAATCGAACGGGGTGGGCGGCAGTCTCGGCGGTCGGCAACGCGTTAGCGGACGTTGGAACAAGGTGATCGCGCGCTTTTTCATCGCTTCGACCCCCGCGATATAATCATCCTGCGCCGCTGCTAGTCCCTGCGTGTAGGACGCGGCTTGTGCACGCGTCGTGCGCGGACATAGCCGTGTCAGCTCACGGAGCAGTTGGCCCATGCGTCGCCACAACGCGACCTCACCGAGGCGACGCTCATACCGTAAATAGGTCTGCACGCTTGAACAATCGTGGCCCGACATCTGGATCCCGAGGGTCGAGCCGTTATCGACAAGCTCCGCTTTGAAGTCGCCAGTTGGTGCTCGCCAGCGCAAGTGGAGACTGCTCCCTTCTGCCGGAATGTCGAGTATCGGCGGCGTTTGGGCATCAGCCGTGTTTTCGACGAGCGAGATCGACCCGAACGAGATGCTGCGCTCGGTCGCCATAGCAGGCGCAGCAGCACCGAGGAGTAGTATGATTGTGATGAGATGATGCAACATTACATGACTATGTAAGACATTACAGCAGTTGACAACGTAAAGTTAGACTCGCCGACGTGCGAAGACACTCGCGGCAAAGGATGCCACGATCGCCGTCACCAGGATCGCGAACCAGGCGTAGGTAAACCCCGCCATCATCATCGCATTTGGTAGTAGCCAGAACCCATCGACCGCCGCCGCACCGCCGACCGCGATGACCAGCCCGAACAGCATCGGCCACAGTTTGAACGCGCGGATCAATGCCAACCCGATCAGCGTCGTGCCGATCGCGAGCATGCCGAACTTGATGTGGACGGCCCACCACAGGCCTTGAAGCTGTGCTGGCGCCCCGGGCAGGTCGCCCATGATCCGCCACATCACCAGCCCTTCGATCTCGTCGCTGAGCGCGGCGATGAGCAGCATCGCGATGATCGCGCGTTGCACGCGACCGCGGCTCGCCGCGATCGCTGCCAGGACCAGGAACGCGGTGTAGGACGGGATGAAGCCGAGCGCGTCGAGCCACAATCCCGTATTCTGTGCGTCGATCAGGCTCGCGCGACACGCACCCGAACCGAACAACGCGGCAACATCGCCCGGCGTCCGGGCCAGCTCGAAGGCCAGAATCGGCCCCMGCTGCCCGGACCCGGCGAACGTCCCGCAGGCGACCAACCCGGGGATCTTCCCGAACGCAAAGGAACAGGCAAACGCCACCAGTCCCGCCAGCACGCACAAGCGCCAGGCGGTGCGTGGCCTCACGCCGCCTCGGTTGCCTTGGCGCGTTCGATCGCCTCGATCACGATCTGGCGGGCTTCGGCCGCATCGCCCCATTTGCCGACGCGCACCCACTTCTCGGCCTCGAGGTCCTTATAGTGGGTGAAGAAATGTTCGATCTGGGCGAGCACGATCGAGGGCAGATCCCCCCGCTCGCCGACGTCCGAATAATAAGGGAAGGTCGAATCGACCGGGACGCAGATCAGCTTCTCGTCGCCGCCATGCTCGTCTTCGAGATTGAGCACGCCGATCGGCCGCGCGCGGACGACACAGCCGGGGACGAACGGCGAGCGCGCGATCACCAGCGCATCGAGCGGATCGCCATCGGGCGACAAAGTGTGCGGAACGAAGCCGTAATTGGCCGGGTAGCGCATCGGCGTGTGCAGGATCCGGTCGACGAACAGCGCGCCCGACTTCTTGTCGAACTCGTATTTCACTGGCTCGCCGCCGACCGGCACTTCGATAACGACGTTCAGGCTCTCGGGCGGGTTGTCCCCGACCGGTATCAAATCGATCCGCATGTCATTCCCTATATGGCGTGGCGCGCCGCCCCGTCTCAGCGGGGCTGGAGCAGCAGGTCGAGACCGCTCTCCCCGGTCCCGGTCTTCACCAGATGCGGATAGCGCAGCCCGTCATGATAGTCGATGCTCACGCTGCGCACTTCTTCGCCCGCCTTGACCAAAAGGACGATGGGCGCCTTGCCGCCCTTGGCCTCGGTCACCGCCGCCTTCAGGCGATCGTCCGAATAAGCCAGGCCGTTCACGCCGACGATCGTGTCGCCGACGGTCAGCCCGGAGTCGAAGGCGGGGCTGCCCCAGCGCACTGATCCCAGGCTGGCGTCGCTGCCGATTTGGAAGCCGAGCGAATAATAGAAGTCGGTGACCTTGCGCCCGCGCTCGGCCTGCTTGCCGATCGCGGGCTGCACGTCGGTATAGACGAGCTTGTAGCCGTTGCGGTCGAACCCCCCGAGCGGTGCCGGCTCGCCGACGCCGTAGAGCCGCTTGGTCAACAGGCCGCGCCAGTCATAGGGCTGGATCTTGTCGAGCGTCGCGACGACATCGTCGAACGTATAAGTGACCTCACCCCAATCGCCGTCATTGATGCCGAAGAAAGCCCGGGCGAAATCGTCGATCGACTTGCTGCCCTTCGATTGCTGGCGAAGGATCGAATCGACCTCCATCCAGATCAGCAGGCCTTCGTTATAATAATCCTCCGACCGCTGGTTGCTGGTCCAGCCCTTGGGCCGGCGGTTGGAGATGATCGGGTCGTTGGTCGTGTCGATCATCGGGCGCCAGTTGCGGCCCGGCGTATTGTCGAGATTGGCCATGATCGCGGCATAGCCGTCGAGCGTATCCTGTTTCGACACCAGTCCCGACCGCGCCTGAAGCACATAGCCCCAGAATTGCGTCTGCCCCTCATAGACCCAGAGCAGGCTGTTGCGCATCGGATAGAGATAATCGGGCGTCCACAGATCGGCACCGCGGCGGAACTTGCCGTCCCAGCTATGGGTATATTCGTGCGGCAGCAGGTTGCGCGCGCCGGCGTTGTTCTCCCACTCGCTGAAATAGCCCATCCGCGTGCCGTTCTCGGAACTGCGATGATGCTCGAGGCCGATCCCGCCAAGCTCGTTCGAGATCGACAGCAGGAATTCGTAATGGTCGTAATGCTGCGCGCCGAAGGTGCGGACGGCCTGTTCGACCAGGCGCTTGTGCGCGTCGATCATCGCCGGGGTCGCCGAATCGAGTTCCTTTTGGGTGTCGGCATAGACGTTGAGATTGACGCGTTCGCTGAGCGGCCACTTCTTGTAATAGCGCCCGGCCAGGATCGGGCTGTCGAGCAGGATCTCGTAATTGGTCGGCTCGTAGGTGTAGGTCGACCCCGCAACCTTGGCGTTGAGCGCTGACGACGCGGTCCAGCCTTCCGGATATTTGACCGTCATGCGGATCGGGATCTGCCGCACGAAATAGCCGGCGGGGTAGAAGCTTGTGCCGATCGGCTCGAGGCTGAGCAGGTTGCGCGTGACCATCATGCGGCCCTGGTCGCCCTTGGTCGAGGTGACGTATTTGAACGTAACCTCGATCGACTTGGCGCCCTTGGGAACGTCGAGATGGAACGCATAGACCTCGGCCGGATCGCGCTTCCACGCGACCGCCTTGCCGGCGGCGGTGATATGCAGGTCGACTACCTTGTCGATCTCGTTGCGCGGCGTGTGTCCCCCCGGCACCCATTTGGGATAAAGCAGCACCATCTCGCCGCTCCCCGAAACCGGGATATTCTCCTTGATGACGTAGATGCCGCGCGCCGTGTCGGTCGCATCCACCTCAAGCGTCAGTGTTCCCGGATACGGCTTGTCGACCGCGACCGGGATCGTGTTCTCCACCGGTGTCGGCTGCGGCTTCGAATTTTCGGCGAGTGCGACGGTGGCGACAGAGGAGGCGAGCAGGACAGCAAGAGCGGCGCGACGGAGCATTGAGCAGAACCCCTTTTTGATGTGCGGCCGTCCTAGGACGGCGATACACCCGCCGTCCAGTAGCTAACGCTACGGAAACAGTAGAATTAACCGCCGCCGATCGAATTGATCGTGAAGGCCAGCACGCCCAGGTTGAAGACGAACGCGGCCAGGCAATGGCCGGTGACGACGCGGCGGACGCGGCGGCTCTTGATGTCGACGTCGCTGGTCTGGAAGGTCATGCCCAGGGTGAAGCTGAAATAGACGAAATCCCAATAATCCGGGTCGTCGCAATTGGGGAATTCGATCCCACCGCTGTCTTCGTTATCCTCTGCCGGCAGATAATAGAGATGCGCGTAGTGGAGCGCGTAGATCATGTTCGAAAAGGTCCAGGCGAGCACCAGCGACACCAGCACCAGCACGATCGTGAAGGGCGTCGCCTTTTCAAGCTTTTCGGTGACTACCGAAACCATGATGACGATCGACGTCACGACAGTGAGCAGCAACAGGAAGGAGCGATTGGCGTCATTACGCTGCGCCGCCGCGCGCATCTGATCGGCCGTCCCGCGCGCGAACAGCGGCATGATCGAGATGAGGAAGATCGCCGCCGCGATATCGAACGCGATCATCGCGCCCCGTCCATAACCCTGGGCCGGGATTGTAAAGAACAGTCCCACAACGAAGATCGCGACGAATGCAATGAAGCGGGGAGGCGCGAGCCGATGACCGAGATGCATGTTCGCCATGACGAAACGCTAGCGTAGGCGGCGTTGCTCTACTAGAGAGCGCCGCCAACATGGCGCGTATCGAGACACCCCGGCCGATCAGAGGCACCCAGGACATTTTCGGCGACGAGCAGCGGCGCTTCGCGCGCGTGCTCGAGGCGTTCGATCATGTCCGCAAATTGTACGCGTTTCAGCGTGTCGACCTGCCGGTGTTCGAGGACACCCAGGTGTTCGCGCGCTCGATCGGCGAGACCACCGACGTCGTTTCCAAGGAAATGTACACGTTCGAGGATCGCGGCGGGGACTCACTGACCCTGCGCCCCGAATTCACCGCGGGGGTGTGTCGCGCCTATCTGACGCAGGGCTGGCAGCAATATGCGCCGCTCAAGCTGGTCACCTCGGGGCCGCTGTTCCGCTACGAACGCCCGCAAAAAGGGCGCTATCGCCAGTTCCACCAGATCGACACCGAAGTGATCGGCGCGGCCGAGCCGGCGGCGGATGTCGAACTGCTCGCCTTTGCTGACCAGCTGCTCCACGAACTCGGCATTGCCGATGGCGTGACCTTGCAACTCAATACATTGGGCGATGCCGAGACGCGCGATGCCTGGCGCGCGGCATTGGTCGCGCATTTCGAGCAGCATCGCGGCGAACTGTCCGAAGACAGCCTCGTCCGGCTCGACAAGAATCCGATGCGGATCCTCGACAGCAAGGATCCGCGCGATCGCCCGATTGCCGACGCCGCGCCGGACATCGACGCGCATCTGACGAGTGAGGCGGGAGCTTTCTTCGAGAAGGTTACCAAAGGGCTCGACGCGGCTGGCGTGGCGTGGACGCGCAACGGTCGGCTGGTGCGTGGGCTGGACTATTATCGCCACACCGCGTTCGAGTTCGTCACCGACCGGCTGGGCGCGCAGGGCACCGTGCTCGCGGGCGGGCGGTATGACGGCCTGATCGAGTCGCTGGGTGGGCCGGCGACGCCGGGCGTGGGTTGGGCGGCCGGTGTCGAGCGGTTGGCGATGCTCCTTGAAGAGCAAGAGTCGGAACGCGTTGCCGTTGCGATCATTCCCTTCGGTGAGGAAGCAGAAGCCATCGCCTTATCCGTGTTGGCGGACTTTCGCCGGGCGGGCGCGTCAGCCGATATGGCGTTCAAGGGCAATCTCAAACGGCGTCTGTCGAAGGCGAACGCGCAAGGGGCGTCCCTTGCGATATTGCTCGGCGACGAAGAGGTGGCCAACCGGACATTGACGGTGAAGGTGCTGGGTACGGGCAAGCAATTGAGCATTGCGGGCAGCGATGTTGATGCTCTTCTGCATGCGGCGTTCCTCTATTCCACGGGTGTGGCGGACGCTGATGTCGAAGGCGATTCGGTGCTGGAGGAAATGCTCGAGGAGTGGCGTGAGGGGTTGTGGACAGCCGAGACGGGCGCCGCATGACCTCCATCTCTCCCGAGCGGATCGCGCAGATCGAGGCGCGGCGCGACGAATTGTCGGCGTTGATGTCGACCGGCGATTTGTCGGGCGAGCGCTTCGTCCAGGTGTCGAAGGAATATGCCGAGATCGAGCCGGTGGCCAAGGCCGCGGGCGAAGTGCGCCGGTTGCGCGCCGAACTCTCGACCTTGAGCCATATGGCCGAGGACGATGCCGCCGATGGTGAGCTGAAGGCGATGGCGCGCGAGGAGATCGAGGAGATCCGCGTCGCGCTGCCCGAGGCCGAGCGCTCGCTGGCGTTGGCGCTGTTGCCGCGCGACGCCGCCGACGAACGCGCGGCGATGCTCGAAATCCGCGCCGGGACCGGGGGTGACGAGGCGTCGCTGTTCGCGGGCGACCTGTTCCGCATGTACCAGCGTTATGCCGAAGGGCAGGGCTGGCGAGTCGAACTGATCTCCGCCTCCACCTCCGAAGCCGGTGGCTTCAAGGAAGTCGTCGCCTCGGTCGAAGGCAAGGGCGTGTTCGCCAAATTGAAGTTCGAAAGCGGCGTGCACCGCGTGCAACGCGTGCCGGTGACCGAAAGTGGCGGGCGCATCCACACCTCTGCAGCGACCGTCGCGGTGCTGCCGGAAGCCGAGGATGTCGACGTCCAGATCGACGAGGCGCGCGATCTGCGGATCGACGTCTATCGCTCGTCGGGGCCGGGCGGACAGTCGGTCAACACGACCGACAGCGCGGTGCGCATCACGCACTTGCCGACCGGTTTGGTGGTGATCCAGCAAGACGAGAAATCACAGCACAAGAACAAGGCGAAAGCGCTCAAGGTGCTGCGGACGCGCTTGTACGAAGCGGAGCGCGAGCGGCTCGCCGCCGAGCGGTCGGGCACGCGCAAGGCGATGGTCGGCTCGGGCGACCGCTCGGAACGCATTCGGACGTATAATTTCCCGCAAGGGCGGGTGACCGATCACCGCATCAACCTGACCTTGCACCGCCTGCCGGAGATTCTCGAAGGCGATATGGAGGAGTTGATCGGTGCGCTGATCGCCGAGGACGAGGCCGAGCGGCTGGCGACGCTGGATGGCTAAGTCCCCCTCCCGCTTGCGGGAGGGGCTAGGGGAGGGCATGTTTCCTCCCCGCGGGGCATGACACGTCCTCCCCCAACCCCGCACCGGGTGAACGATGCCCCGCATCGTTCAGGCCATGCCGGGGGCATGGCCGACCCGGCGCGCGCACGCGGGAGGGGAGTTAGGGCAGCGCTTGCCACTGCGACACAGCGCCTCGCGGCCGTCTCCGACACCCCTCGTCTCGATGCCGAACTGCTGATGGCGCACGCGCTCGGCACGACGCGCGAGCAATTGCTGTTGCGGCACCTGGATGACCCCACGCCCGCCACCTTCGCCGCGCTGATCGACCGGCGCCTCACGCATGAGCCAATCGCCTATATCACCGGCACGCGCGATTTCTGGACGATCAGCCTAGCGGTCGGCCCCGGCGTGCTGATCCCGCGCCCCGACAGCGAGACGCTGATCGAGGCGGCGGTCGAACACCTGCCGGATGCCGAGGCGCCGCTGAGGATATTGGACCTCGGAACAGGGCCGGGGACGTTGCTGCTCGCCGCGCTGGCGCACTGGCCCGAAGCGCATGGCCTGGGGATCGACGCGTCGCCGGAGGCGCTCGCCTACGCCCGGCGCAATGCCGAGTTACTCAATCTGGCCGATCGCACCTCCTTCCGCCAAGGCAACTGGGCCGATGGCGTCGCGGGGGATTTCGACCTGATCCTCTGCAACCCGCCCTATGTCGCCGCCGACGAATCGCTTCCGGCCGAGGTGCGCGAGCACGAGCCCGGCGCGGCGTTGTTCGCCGGTCCCGACGGTCTGGACGACTATCGTGTCATCGCTATCCAGCTCCCGCGCCTGATCGCGCCGGGCGGCATGGCGGCGATCGAGATCGGCGCGACCCAGGCCGAAGCGGTTTCCGCCTTGCTGATCGCGCAGGGCCTGAAGGTCGCGGTTCGCCGCGATCTGGCCGGGCGCGACAGGTGCGTCATCGCCACACCTTGAAAATGACACACTCCGGATACATATTTCTTCTTGGACAAACGCCCCGCACCCGCTATTGAGCGCGAAGGGGCAGACGATCTCAATCGACAAGTCGTTGAAATCGCGGGCCTGCCCAATCCATCGTCATTAGGCCGCTCGTCCGGCGGCCATGACAGGCCTTTCGCGCCTCCACCCAAGTTTCGGGTTCGGCGCGGGTGGCGCGTGGGATTTGCATCCTCTTGGAGCAAGGCCGGGTTTGTTTTGAACACAAGGACCACAGGACTTTGAACATAAATCGTCAGGCCGGCCGCCGTCGCGGCCGTGGTGGCCAGCGCCAGGGTGGCGGCGGTAATCCCAACGGAAACAACGGGAACCGCATCGACAACCGCGCGCGGGGCAATGCGAACCAGCTCTTCGAGAAGTACAAGACGCTCGCCGCTGAGGCGCAGCGTCAAGGCGACCGCGTCAACACCGAATATTATCTGCAGTTCGCGGATCACTATTTCCGCGTGCTTGCCGAGAATCGCAACCGGTTCGAGGAGCAGAATCCGAATCAGGCTCAACAGCGCCGTGGCCGCGAGGACGCGTTCGATGATGAGGATGAGGGTTACGAGGACGATGGCGCCGAGGGCGAGAGCCAGGAGCCACGCCGCGAGATCCAGGCCGAACCGCGCCGGGAGAGCCGCAACCAGGATCGCGACGATCGTGGCAATCGCGACGATCGTGGCAATCGTCAGGATCGCGGCAACCGCTACAACGGCAATGCCAATGTCAATGCTGGCGCCAACGGCAACGTGAACGGCTATGCCGAGAACGACACCGACGAGGTGAACAGTGTCGAGGTGGCTGAGGTCGCTGCACCGGTCGAGGAACGCGCCGAGCGTCCGTCGCGCCGGGGCCTGCGTCCGCGCCGCGAACCGCGCGTGGTCGAGGCGAGCGAGGGTGAGACCTTCGACGCGTCGCTGCTCCCGCCGTCGCTCGGCATTTCGGCCGGCACCGAAGGCGAGGAAGAGCCCGCTCCCAAGCCACGCCGCCGCCGCACGCCGCGTGCGACCGAACCGGCTGCCGACGCCGCCGAGTAATAGCCGTCAACCCGATGCTGGCCTCGTGCCGTATCCCGATTGCCTGAGATCCCAGCGTTCGCTGGGATGACAGAATGAAACGCCCGGTCGGACCCGTTCCGCCCGGGCGTTTTGTTTTGTGCCCTAGCCCAGCGTTGAACGGCTTCCGCAAATGACGGCTTGCGGCCCAATATCGGCCACTCGCGCCAGCCTTCGAGAAAGGCCTCTTTGTACACTTTTCTGCCGTTAGGCTTGCCCGTCTCGTGTGACCGGGATAGCTTGCGGAACAGGCTTGGCCCGCGCCTCCTCCCTCCAATTGGGGAAGTATCGCACATACGGGGCGACGAGAGTCATCGGACCATCTGTTCGAGCGTTCGCATAAGGAGGGATTGCGTTTCTGGCTCGGAATGGAGGTTTGCGATGCGCCTATCCGTACCGATCTATCAGCTAAAGCGCCGGGCCAAATTATTGGCGCGAGCCGAAAAAGTCCCCTTGCATGAAGCGCAGGATCGGATTGCCCGCAAGGAAGGCTTTCGCGCCTGGAGCGCGCTGTCCGCATGCATGACGGCGAACTCGCCAGCGTCCGCATTGCTGCCGAAGCTAGCCGACGGTGATATGCTTTTGCTTGGCGCTCGTCCGGGACAGGGCAAAACTCTGCTGGGCATACAGCTTTTGCTTGATGCTGCCCGCGACGGGAGGCGGGCTGTCCTCTTCACGCTGGAATATGCCGCTGAGGAGGCGATGCAGCTCGTCCTATCCGTAAATAATGGAGAGGTCAGGCACGCACCGGAAATCGTGACGTCGGGCGACATAAGCGCAAATCTTATCGTACAATATCTGTCCGGTTCGCCAACAGGAACCGTAGCTCTCATCGACTATCTTCAAATTTTGGATCAGCAAAGAAGCAAGCCACCGCTTTCGGAACAGATGCGCGTGTTGAGCGGATTTGCCAGGAAAAGCGGGGTCATCCTTGGCTTCATTTCGCAGATCGACCGTTCGTTCGATCCTAAGCGCGATCCTTTGCCTAGTCTTGACGACGTTCGCCTCCCTAACCCGATACCGGCAGGCATATTCTCGAAGGCCTGTTTCCTGCACGCTGGCGAAACTCGGTTTCAGCATGTCGTCTAGTGTTTCGAAGCGGCATCTTGAGCCACGCTCGGACGATAGCTCATCTCTCGATCGCTCCGGAATGGACACGACATTGCAGCTTCCACGATCTTTCAGCTTCCGTTCACCGGCCAATACGCTAGCTTTGTCTCAAACAAGACAAGGGGATGGTGATGCGCGGATTGGCGGTTTCGGTCTTGTTGCTGGTGCCGGGCGTCGCGTTGGCGCAGACGGCGCCCCAGCCCTCGGCGCAGGGTGATGTCTCGGTCACGATCTACAATAACGACCTGGCGCTGATTCAGGATACAAGGCGGTTGACCTTGGCGAACGGCGTCAACCGACAGGAATTTCCCGACGTCTCCGACCGCATCCGGCCGGAGACGGTGCGTCTGTCGGTCGACGGCGCGTCGATCGTCGAACAGAATTTCGACTATGACTTGTTGTCGCCGAGCGCGCTGATCCAGAAGGCGGTCGGCCAGACCATCACGCTGGTCCGCACCAACCCGGCGACGGGCGCCGAGACCCGTGAGCGGGCCAAGGTGCTGGCGACCAATGGCGGCGTCGTGCTCCAGATCGGCAACAATATCGAGGTGCTGCGCGACGACGGGCTGCCGGTGCGCGTGGTCTACGATTCGCTGCCGGCCAATTTGCGCGCGCGGCCGACCTTGTCGATCTCGCTCGACGCTTCGGGCGGTGGTACGCGCCCGGCGACGCTCAGCTATCTGACCACCGGACTCGGCTGGAATGCCGATTATGTCGCGCTGTTCGACGAAGCGAAGAGCACGATCGATGTCCAGGGTTGGGTGACGCTGAGGAACGACAACAATGTCGCCTTCACCAATGCCGATACAATGCTGGTCGCGGGCGCGCCGGGGCAGGGCGGCGGCAATGCCGGCATGGCGCCGGGCACGCTCCCGGGTACCGAGCGTTCGGGACGCGCCCGGCTGGGGGATTTCTATCTCTACCCGGTCGGCCACCGCATCACGATCGCGCCCAATCAGCAGAAGCAGGTCAGCTTCCTGTCGGTCGGCGGCGTGCCGGCGAAGAAGCTCTATCAATATCGCAACGCCTGGTACGGCTCGTCGAGCGATCCCGTGAGCGCCGCCACGGTGTTGAGCTTTTCGAGTTCTAGAGATGGCGGACTCGGCGATGCGCTGCCTGCGGGGACGGTCCGCGTCTATATCCGCGACGCCAAGGGCCAGCCGCAATTCATCGGCGAGAATCGCATCGATCACACGCCGATGGGGTCGACCCTGGCGATCCGCACGGGCGAGGCGTTCGACGTCAAGATCAAGCCGGCGGTCGAGAAGCGCGAAAAGATCAACAGCGGGGAATGGGAGCGAACCGAGAAATTCCGCATCTCGGTCGACGGCGGCAAGCCGACCGTCGTCGAGCGCGAGGACGAAGTCACCTATTGGCGCACGACGATGAGCTATACGGTCACCAATGCGCGGCCCGAACCGGTCACGGTCGACCTGGTCCAGGCCGGGCTCGACCGCACTTACTGGCACGACACGCGCGTTTCGAGCGAATCGATCAAGGGCGAGCAACGGTCGCTCGACGAGCGGCTGTGGCATGTGACGGTGCCGGCCAACGGATCGACCGTGCTGACCGTCGCGTTCGACACCCGGTACTGACGGCGGGATCCGCGCGATGCGCGCCGCCTTGCTGTTGCTGTTCGTGCTGGCCGGCGCCGTGCCGGCGCGCGCGCAGACCGTCATCACCTCTGCCGGCCCCGACAAGGTATCGGTGACGCTCTATCGCGACCCCAATCGCGGGGCGCAAAGCGCCATCAACCGGTCCTATCCGCAGGGCTTCGCGCTGGTCACCGAAACGCGCACGGTGACCATCCCCGCCGGGCCGGCGGTGATCCGGTTCGAAGGTGTCGCCGGCAACATCCTGCCTGAAAGTGCTTTGGTGTCGGGACTGCCCGACGGGGTCGAGGAGAAGAATCTCGACGCCAATCTATTGTCGCCGCGCTCGCTGTTCGATCGCGCGCTAGGCCGTCGCGTTCTCGTTCGCCGCACCAACCCTGCGACGGGCAAGGCGCAGTTGCTGCAGGCGACCTTGCGATCGTCGGCCGATGGGGCGGCGGTGCTCCAGTTCGGCGGTGCTTATGGCGATTTGAGATGTTCCGGCCTGCCCGAGACGATCGTCTATGACGGTGTGCCCGATGGCCTGTCGGCCAAGCCGACATTGTCGGTGAAGACGACCGCGAAAGCCGAACGCCAGGTAACGCTGACCTTGTCCTATCTGTCGGGCGGGTTCGATTGGCAGGCGGACTATGTCATCGCGATGCGCAAGGACGGACAAAGCGCCGATCTGTTCGCATGGATCACGCTGGCATCGACCGACGTCACCAGCTTCGTCGATGCCGATACCCAGGTCGTCGCGGGCAAGATCAATCGCACCGCCAACAGCAATTACGGTCCGCGCAATTTCGTCTCGTCGAGCTATCTGCCGCTGCAATGCTGGCCGCTGCCGGAATATGATCTGTCCAATGAGGAGCGCTATTCCGCCGACGCTGTGCGGGAAGCGCCCGCACCGCCGCCGCCGCCCCCACCGCCCGAACCGATGGAACTCGTGGTCTCCGCAAGCCGGGCCGGTTTTATGGCCGACGCGAAAGTGGCGACGGTCGAGGCGCTCGGCGACCTCAAACTCTATCGCTTCCCGACCCGCGTCACCGTCGCCTCGCAGTCGCAGAAGCAGGTCGGCCTGATGAACAAGCCCGGCGTCAAACTCGCGCCGGTCTATGTCAGCGATATTATGCGCGAGAACGTGCAGACCGGCTTGCTGCTGCGCGGCAAGAACACCACCGCCAACGGGCTCGGTGCCGCGATGCCGGCGGGCAAGGCCGCGGTCCTCAGCGACGTCGACGGACAGATGCTGCTGGTCGGCGAATCGGCGATCGACGACAAAGCCGTGGACGAACTGGTCGAATTCCGCATGGGCCAGCCGCAGAGCGTATCGGCGCGAGTGGTGGGCACACGCCGCCGTCCCGATGACCGCACCACCGCCTACGCGCTGACCGTCACCAACGATCAGCCCTGGCCGGTGACGTACGAGGCCAAGATCCACCTCTATGATTACGAGAAGATCGCGCGATCGAGCAGCCGTTTGGGAAGGAAGGACGGCGCGTCCTTCTGGACGAGTGTGATTCCGGCGAACGGCACGGCGACCCTAACCTATTCGGTGCGCGACGATCGCAAGCGGTAAGTCGCTCAGCCCCGTTCGAGCGTCGGCGGGCACTTAGCGCGACTTGGGGGCTGATCGTTTGAGCTTGCCGAAATGCCCGCTAAGGCGGCGGCGATGCAACGGCTCGCCATCTACGACATGGACAAGACGATCACCCGATCGCCGACCTGGATGCCGTTCCTCCGCGCCTGGGCCAGGCGGCGGCCGTGGCGGTTCGCGGCGCTAGCCGCCAGCGTTGCGCCGGCCGCGCTCTATCTCGGCAAGCGCATCGACCGCGCGCGGTTGAAGGAAATGACGCAGCGGCTGGTGATCGGACGGCGGCCGGCGATTGACCAGGTCGATCAGGCCGCGGCGCGTTTCGCAAACCGAATTGTCGGCGGCGCGGTGTGGGACGATGCGCGCGCACGGATCGCGGCCGATCGTGCGGCGGGCTATCGCGTGGTGATGGCGACCGCCTCCTATGATTTCTACGTCCGTCCGATCGCCGCCGCCTTGGGCATCACCGACGTCATCGCGACGCCGTCGACGCTCGAACACGGCCGTCTCCTGCCGCGCATCGCGGGCGAGAATTGCTATGGCGATGCCAAACTTCGCATGATCGAAGCGTGGATGGCACGCGAGGGGATCGCGCGCGCCGACGCTCATGTCCGCTTCTATTCGGATCACGTGTCCGACGCGCCGACACTCGACTGGGCGGACGAGGCCTTCGCGGTCAATCCGCACACCCCGTTATTTGCGCTGGCTACGGAGAAGGGCTGGACAGTCCTACGCTGGCGGTAGGGTTCAGGCCATTGTGGTTGGTTTTCCCCTCCCTGAAAGGGAGGGGGTTAAGGGGTGGGTTTAGCATCGAGCGAGGCTCGAAGCCTCGTTCGATGCTTTTTTGACGATCGGCCGACGAGTCTGTTGGGCGCGCAGACGCGCGCACCCACCCCCAACCCCTCCCTTGGCAGGGAGGGAGCCGAAATCCTAAAGCAATACATCCACCGCATGGATCACGAGCCCGACCAGCCCGCCGACCAGGGTACCGTTGATACGGATATATTGCAGGTCGCGACCGACCGCATTCTCCAGCCGCCGCGTGATCGTCTGCGCGTCCCAGCCGCGCACCGTTTCCGACACCAATCGCACGATCGCGTCGCCATAATCGGCCGCAGCGCCGACCGCGGCGCGGCGTGCGAAGCGGTTGATCGTGTTGGCGAGCTCGGGATCCTCCTGCAACGTCACGCCGAGCTGGTGGAGCGCCTCACCGAACCGCCCGGCCATCATCGCATCGGGATCGCGCGCGATCTTCAGCATCGCGCCGCGCATCTGTTCCCAAATGCCCTGCCACCAGTCCGACAGCGCGGGATTGTCGAGCATCTCCGCCTTGAACCCCTCGACCCGCTCGCGCATCACGGGGTCGAATTGCAGATCGTGCGCGAGCTGCGCCAGACCTTCCTCAGCCTTGGCGCGCAGCGGGTGGTCGGGCTGCGACGCCATGTCCTGGATCATGCCGTCGAGCCCGGCGATGATCTTGTTAGCCAGCGTCTCGTCGAGCCCGGTCCAGCGCATCAGCGATCCGGCGCGCTCATGCACCATCGCGCGGATCACCGGTTCGTTAGCGGAGAGCACCTTGGCCGCCCATTTGATGATGCCGTCGAGCAGGGGCACGTGGCGGTTATCGGCAATCGCGGCGTTCAGCGCGTTGCCCAGCAATGGCGAGATTTCGAGCGAGCGCAGGCGCTGCGCCAGCGTCGTCCGCACCATCCCGCCGAGCCGTTCCTGGTCGAGCGATTCGAGCATGTCGGCGGCCAAGCGCGACGCGCCGCGCCTGAGCCGGCCTTCGCTCGCGCCCTTGGGGCTGGCCAGCCAGCGGCCGGCGGCGCCGGCGACGTCGACGCCCTGCATGCGCCGGGCGACGACGCGTGGGATCAGGAAATTATCGCGCAGGAATTGCGCGAGCGTGTCGCCGATCCGGTCCTTGTTCCTCGGTACGATCGCGGTGTGCGGGATGGGCAGGCCGAGCGGGTGACGGAACAAGGCAGTCACCGCGAACCAGTCGGCCAGTCCGCCGACCATTGCCGCTTCGGCAAAGGCGCGGACGAATCCCCAAAGGGGGTGACGATCGCCCAGCGCGCGCGCGACCAGGTAGAGCGCCGCCATCGCCACCAACAGAGCCGTGGCGACCAGCCGCATCCGCCTGAGGGCAGGAGGCGCGGTAGTCGGGCCGGGAACGGACAGTCGCGCCAACTTCATGCCCGAAACAATCCCCCAAAGCCGGGATTGTTCAAGCCCTCCTTATGCAACCGGTCGTCATTCGGCCGGTTGCGGCCCCTGTTCGCCATGGTCATAGCCAATCGGCTTGGGTGCATCCGGATGGTCGAGTATCGGCCGGCTATCGTCGCCGGGACGATAGGTCAGCAGCACGCGGCGCAGCCACGGCCCGGCCCATTCCTCGATCCCGATCGCCAGGCTGAAGCTGGCCGGCACGATCAGCAATGTCAGCACGGTCGACAGGATCAACCCGCCGATCACGACGATGCCCATCGGCGCGCGCCAGGACGCATCGCCCGACAGCGATACTGCGGTCGGCACCATGCCCGCCACCATCGCGACCGTGGTCATGACGATCGGCTGCGCGCGCTTGTGACCGGCATCCTCGATCGCGGCCAGGCTGGGCACGCCTTTGCTCA
The DNA here is from genome assembly GCF_056401895.1 of Sphingomonas sp. P4_D12. Lineage (NCBI taxonomy): Bacteria > Pseudomonadati > Pseudomonadota > Alphaproteobacteria > Sphingomonadales > Sphingomonadaceae > Sphingomonas > Sphingomonas sp. P4_D12. The sequence continues at coordinate 303,375 of NZ_JBFUIL010000004.1, forward strand.
TCTCTTCCAACGCGAAGTCGATCAGCAGGATCGAGTTCTTGGCGACGATCCCGATCAGCATCAGCAAGCCGATATAGACCGGCATCGAGATCGGCTGACCGGCGATCCACAAGGCGATCAACCCGCCCAGCGGCGCCAGCAGCAGCGAGCCCATGTTGACGAACGGCGGCAGGACGCGGCGATAGAGCAGCACCAACACCGCGAACACCAGGAACACGCCGGCCACCACCGCGACCAGGAAGTTGTAGATCATCTCTGCCTGCCATTTGGCCTGACCGAGCGTCAGTTGCTGCACGCCATTGGGCAAATGCTGCATGATCGGCAGCGCGTTGATTTCCTTCCACGCCTGGCTCGACACCAACGGCTTGCCGGTCTTGGGATTGAGGCCCAAATCAGCGCCGATCGTCAGCTGGCGCTGCAACTGGACACGTTGAATCTTCGATGGGCTGGCGCCGAAGCTGATATCGGCAACGGTCGACAGCGGTACAGATCCGCCATTGATTGTCGATACCGGAATGTTCTGGATCGTCGCCATCCGCGAGCGCGCCGATTGTTCGAGCGCGACGGTGATCGGCACCTGGCGATCGCTGAGCGAAAATTTTGCCTTGTTCTGGTCGATATCGCCCAAGGTGGCGAGGCGCACCGCGCTCGACAGCGCCTGCGTCGTCACGCCCAGATTGGCAGCGAGATCGAATCGCGGGCTGACCACCAGTTCGGGCTGTTGCAGATCGCCCTGGATACGCGGCGCCGTGACCGATTTAAGCTTCGACAGCTGCTGCACGATCGTCTGCGCGGTCGAGGTCAGCAATTTCGGGTCGTCGCCCCCCAGCACGATGGTGATGTCGCGCCCGCTCGATCCCCAACCCTGCTGTGAGCGGAACGAGACGCGCGCGTCGGGGATCGCGGCCAGGGTCGGCGCCAGTTGGCGCTCGAACTGGACGCTCTTTAGATCCTTGTCCTTCTTGAAGATCGCGGTCACACGGCCGTTGCCGACGAACGCGCGTGAATAGACGTCCTCGACCTGCGGCTGCTTCTTGAGCAGGGCCGCGACCTTGTCGACCACCGCTTGAGTCTGGGCCAGGGTCGTACCGGGCACCATTTCGATGCTCGCCGTCGATGCGTCCTGATCCTGATCGGGCTGGAACGATTGCGGCAGGATGGCGAAGAAGACCACCGTCAACGCCAAGGCTACCGCGCCCGCCACGATCGACGACCAGCGATGGCGCAGCGTCCAGCGCAACGCCGCCATATACCAGTTCATCATCCGGCCTTCGCCATGCGAGGCATGGCCCTTGGCCTTGAGGAAATAGGCCGCGATCATCGGCGTCAGCAGACGCGCGACGGCCAGCGACATCAGCACCGAGGCGACGACGGTCAGGCCGAAATTCTTGAAGAACTGGCCCGACACGCCCGGCATCAGGCCGACCGGCAGGAACACCGCGACGATCGACATGGTCGTCGCGAGCACCGCCAGGCCGATCTCGTCGGCGGCGTCGATCGCCGCCTGATAGGCGGTCTTGCCCATGCGCATGTGCCGAACAATGTTCTCGATCTCGACGATCGCGTCGTCGACCAGCACGCCGGCGACCAGGCTCAACGCGAGCAAGGTCATCTGATTGAGCGTGAAGCCGAGTTGTTGCATCACGAAGAAGGTGGGGATCGCCGATAGCGGGATGGCCAGCGCCGAGATCGCGGTCGCGCGCCAGTCGCGCAGGAACAGGAACACGACGAGGACGGCCAGGCCCGCGCCTTCGTACATCGCTTCCATCGCCGAGTGATATTGCATCTCGGCATATTGGACGTTGTTGAAGATCAGCTTGAACTTGACCTTGGGATTCTTCTTCTCGAGGTCGGCGAGCTTCTTCTCGGCGCCATGGAACACGGTGACGTCCGACGCGCCCTTGGCGCGCTGGAAGTCGAACGAGATGACCTGCGCGCCGTTGAGCTGCGACGCCGACCTTTGTTCGGCGAACTGATCGACCACGGTGGCGATATCGGTCAGGCGCACCATGCGACCGCCACCGGCCGAAATCTGCGTCTGGCCGAGCGCATAGGCGTCCTTGGCATTGCCGAGCACGCGCACGGTCTGTTCGGAGCCCGCAATCTCGGCGCGGCCGCCCGCGGCGTTCATATTGACCTGGCGCAGCTGGGCGTTGACCTGGCTGGCGGTCAGACCAAGCGATTGCAGCTTGTCGGGGTCGAGCTTGACGCGGATCTCACGGCTGACGCCGCCATTGCGTTCGACCGTCGCCATGCCCGACACCGACTGCAATTCCTTGGTGACGGTATTGTCGATGTACCAGCTCAGCTGCTCGATCGTCATGTCGGTCGAGATCGCGGCATAATTGGCGAGATCATTGCCGGTGGTGTTGGCGCGTTCGACCTGCGGCTCGAGGATACCGTCGGGCAGGTTGCCGCGAATCTGTTGCAGCGCGCTGCGCACGTCCTCGACCGCGCGATCGATCGGCGTGCCGATATCGAGCTGGACGACGGTGACCGAACTGCCCTCGGTCACGTTCGAGTTGATCTCGTCGATTCCCGACAGACTGCGGACCGCGGCCTCGACCTTCTGCGTGACCTGATTCTCGAGTTCGGTCGGCGCGGCGCCCGGTTGGCTGACCGAAACGATCACGACCGGAAAATCGATATCCGGATCGTTGTTGACCTGCATCGTCGCGAAGCTGACCAGGCCGGCCACCGTCAGCATGAAGAACAGGACGAGGCTGGGGACCGGGTTGCGGATCGACCAGGCGGATATGTTGCGGAAGCTCATGCGAACGCCCTCTTCAAAGCTTGCGCAGCTGTGGCTTGACCTTCTGGCCGGGGCTCAGGAACGCCCCTGCCGACAACACCACGCGCTCGTTACCGACCAGGCCCTGAACGATCGCGACGCCGCGATCGGTCACTTCGCCGGTCTTGATCGCGCGGCGCTCGACCTTGTCATCCTTGTCCAGGATATAAACGAAATTGCCGGTCGCGTCGGTCTGGATCGCCGAGTTCGGCAGGATCGGCGACGTGTTCGCGCCGCCATAGATCGTCGCCGCGGCGAAGCCGCCCGGGCGCAACGTGGCGTCGAACGGGATCGCGATGCGGACGATGCCGCGGCGGGACTGCGGATCGATGACCGGGGGCAGCTGCCACACCTGGCCGGCGAACGACTGGCTGCCGCCGACCGGCGTCACTTGGGCGCGTGAGCCGACCGAGATGCCCTTGATGTCGCCCTCGGCCACTTCGGCCCTGAGCTCCATCTCGCCGCCCTTGGCCATGCGGAACAGCGTACCCGAGCCCGAGCTAACGATCTGGCCGGGCTCGACCATGCGCGCCAGCACCAGGCCGGCGGCGGGCGCCCGGATATCGAGCCGCCCGTTGCGCGCCTGCGTCTCGGCGAGCTGCGCCTGCGCGACCTTCACCCTGGCATTGGCTGCCGCGAGCGTCGCTCCCTTGCGTTCGAGATCGGCCTTGGAGATGAAACCGCGGTCGACCAGCGCCTTGGCGCGGTTATATTCGCTCAGCGCGATATCGGCGTCCGACTTGGCCACCGCGATCGACGCGGCAAGGCTGCTGGCGGTCTGCACCTGGACCGAGCGGTCGACAGTCGCGAGGGTCTGGCCGGCGGCAACCCATTGGCCCGGCTGCACCAGCACCGCGGTCACCCGGCCGCCTTCGCCGGCGACGCCGACAGGCATATCGACCCGCGCGGCGAGCGACCCCGTCGCCGACACCATGCGGTCGACCGAATTGCTCCCCGGCGACCCCACCGACACGGTCGGCATCTGGTCCTCGGGCGCGCCGCTGGCGGTCGTGCCGCCGGTCCCTGCCGCGGGCTTGGCGGCCGGACGCATCATGAAGAAGGCAGCGATCAGCACGACGATGATTGCGCCGATCCCGCCCAGGACCAGCCAGCGACGCCGCGGCGTCGCGGTTTCGTCGGTGAGCGCGTACATGCCACTCGACTCGTAATTCATGTCAGCCACGTTCCCCATGTGCCCTGTCATTGAGGCACCATCAGGGCCTCCGTTGGAACTGTATTATAGAAATAAAGCACCGACCTCAAGAGGCTCGGTGCGCTACTCCAATAATGTCCTTTTCGGCCGCGAATCGCAATCGGTAACGCCATTTCGTGTCGGAAACGGTTGCATTTGCCGGCGCTTTGGGCGGACGATGCGGAACCGCCGATTAAAAAGGCGGTAAGGAGGGAAGTTCGATGCCCGAAAGATCGATTCTAGGATGGCTGCTGATCGGCCTTGTCGCCGGCGTGTTGGGCAAGTTCGTCATGCCGGGCAAGGATCCCGGCGGGTTCATCGTCACGATCCTGATCGGTATCGCCGGCGCATTGCTGGCCGGCTTTGTCGCGCAGACGATGAACTGGACCTTGGTCGGCGGCTGGCAGAATTACGCGGCGGCAACCGCCGGCGCGATCGTGCTGCTCGCTTTGTACCGGGTGGTGGTCAGTCGTCGCGTATAGAGCGTGATGGCGTGTTCGCGTAAGGCCGCGACCTCGTTCAGGTTGGTGTAGTCCGCCCTGTGGCACGGGCGCCGAGGACGGAATGATCCGTCATGTCTGGAGGACATATGCGTTTGCTTGCCACTGCCGCCGTCATCACCCTGTCATCGATCGCGGTCGCTCCCGCGTTCGCTCAGACGATGCCCGTCGCGCCGACGGTGATCCCGGACGGGACCCTGCTCGACGTCACCGCAACCGGCAAGACCACGCGCGTTCCCGATCTGGCGACGATCCGCGCCGGTGTCGTCACCCAGGCACCCACCGCCGCGGCGGCATTGTCCGACAACGCCAATCGCATGAGCGCGGTCCTGTCGGCGCTGAAGCGCGCAGGCATCCAGCCGCGCGACATCGCGACCGCCAATGTCTCGCTGCAGCCGCAATATCGCTACGAGGACAACAAACCGCCGGTCATCACCGGCTATCAGGCGACCAACAATGTCTCGATTCGCTTCCGCGACATCGCCAAATCGGGTGCGATTCTCGACGCGCTGGTGGCGCAGGGCGCCAACCAGATCGACGGGCCCAATCTCTCGCTCGACCAGCCCGATGCCGCGCTCGACGAAGCGCGAGTCGATGCGGTCAAGCGTGCCCAGGCGCGCGCGCAGCTTTATGCCAAGGCGGCCGGCCTATCGGTGTCGCGCATCCTGACGATTGCCGAAGGCGGAGAAATCGCCGGACCGCCGCCGCCGATGCCGGTCTATCGCATGGCCGCCGCCAAGGCGGCCGACACCCAGGTGATGCCGGGCGAGAGCGACGTGACGGTGACGATCACGGTGCGCTTCCTGCTCAAATGACGAGAAAGGGGCCGCTCCCAAGATGGGAACGGCCCCTCCGTTTGTTCGCGTTGTTTGCAGCTTCGCTGAGCCGACCGGCACCGTAACCGAAACAGACTCTAGCGAAACCGCCCGCGGTTGATCAGGGCGAGGACTGCCAGCAAGATGATCGCGCCGGCTACCGAATAGATGAACGTCCTGATCGTGATCGCCTGGTTGATATCGGCGCCGAACAGCCAACCGGCGATGACCGCGCCAATGATCCCAACGACGATATTGACGATGATCCCCGATCCGCCGCCGCGCACGACCAGGCTGGCCAGCCAGCCAGCAAGCCCGCCGACGACCAGCCAGATGATGATGTTCTCAAGCATGTGCCGATCTCCCGCCGGTTACCGCGCGCGACCGCGATTGATAAGGTTGAGGACGAGCAGCAGGGCCACCGCGCCGACGAATGCGGCGACCAGCGCGCCGATCGACGGCGGCCAACTGGCGATCGATCCGCTGCCGGGGAAGAGCGGGCCCAGCAGATAATTGCCGATGAACGACCCGACGATGCCGACGACGATATTGAGAATGAGGCCCTGCTGGGCGTCGGTGCGCATGACGATGCTCGCCAGCCAGCCGATCACGCCTCCGATAACGATCAGAAGAATCCAGTACATCGCAACCCTCCTATTCGACGCGATCCGATGCGATCGGTCTTGGGGTTACGACTCTTCAGAAGGAATATATGTTCCGCCCCCGTTTTGAAACGGGGGCGGCGCGTCAGTATTTCTGCTGGCGCTCGTACAGGCTCTTGTAATGCTGGATACGCGTCACGCGCAGCCCGGGCATGCCCGAACGATCGATCGCGCGCTGCCAGCCGGCGAATTCCTCGACGGTCAGATTGTACCGGTCGCACACTTCATCGACGCTCAGCAGGCCGCCATTGACCGCCGCCACGACCTCGGCCTTGCGGCGCACGACCCAGCGCGTCGTGTCCGCCGGAGGCAGCGTCTCGAGAGTCAGCGGTTCCCCGAGGGGGCCGATCACCTTGGCAGGGCGTATTTTCTGGTTCTCAATCATTCACTACCTCGATTGGGGCGGGGGGCCCCCACTCACTTTGGCTAAAAACGACCATTAGCGGCCGGACTTGAACATCCATTGAAGCGTCTAGGTAAACACGCCCTTCATGCTTGGCCCCAATCCGCGATCCGCGCCGCGACTTGCGCGTCGAATGCGCCGGAGGGTGGGAAGAAGGCCGAGGATTCAATCACTCGCGGAAATTGGCGAGTCTGAATGAGCGCGGTCGGGCTTGCTGCCTGGCGTGCCGAGATGCCGACCATGAGCACGGCCAGGTCGGGTGGCAACACCGCGACCGACGCATCGTGATCGAATCTCAGATAACTCAGGTCCACGCTTTTACTCACCCGCGTTCAACAGAATCGAGGGTCTACCCATTTTGCCCTAAAGGTCGGTAAAGACGGTGTTCGCGGGAGCTTAACCTCGCACGGCTGCGGCTTGCCTAGGCAAAGCGGGCCGGCATCCCTATTGAGCGCCACACAGCAATGACCGAAGTCGACTTCCAACTAGGCCCCGATCTGTCGGGCAAGCGCATCGTCGTCGCCATGTCGGGCGGAGTCGATTCGTCGGTCGTGGCCGCGCTCGCCGCGCGCACGGGCGCGGAGACGATCGGCATCACGCTCCAGCTTTACGATCATGGCGAAGCGGTCGGGCGCGCGGGCAGCTGTTGCGCCGGGCGCGACATCCGCGATGCGCGCGCCGTCTGCGATCGGCTCGGCATCGCGCATTATGTCCATGATCATGAAAGCGCGTTTCGTGATGCGGTAATCGATCAGTTCGCCGATGAATATGTCGCCGGGCGCACGCCGATTCCCTGCGTCCGCTGCAATATGGGTCCCAAATTCACCGACCTGTTCCGACTCGCGCGCGATCTCGGTGCCGATTGCCTGGCGACCGGCCATTATGTCCGGCGCGTCGTCGGTCCCAAGGGTGCCGAACTCCATCGCGCCGCCGATCCGGCCCGTGACCAGAGCTATTTTCTGTTCGCGACGACGCGCGATCAGCTCGATTTCCTGCGCTTTCCCTTGGGCGGACTACCCAAGCCGCGCGTCCGCGAGCTTGCCGCCGAACTGGGTCTGGGCGTCGCCGCCAAGCCCGACAGCCAGGATATCTGCTTCGTCCCCGACGGCGATTATGCGAGCCTGGTCAAGAAGTTGCGGCCCGAAGCGGAAGCCGGCGGCGACATCGTCGACCTGGCAGGCCGCAAGCTCGGCGAGCATAAGGGGCTGATCCATTTCACCATCGGCCAGCGCCGCGGGCTCGAAATCGGCGGCAGCCCCGAGCCGCTCTATGTCGTTCGTTTAGATCCCGCGACTCGCCGCGTGATCGTCGGCCCGCGCGCCGCGCTCGGCGTCGCCTCGGCGCGGCTGTCGGACATCAACTGGCTGGGCGGCGATTATAGCGGGCCGATCACTGCCAAGGTGCGCAGCCTCGCCAAGCCGGTCCCCGCGCGGCTCGCCGGCGACCGGGTCTTGTTCGACGATCCGGAATATGGCGTCGCGCCGGGTCAGGCGGCGGTGCTCTATGCCGGCGATCGCGTGCTCGGCGGCGGCTGGATCGAGGAAACGCAAGCGGTGGAAACAGCGCTGGCGGCGTGATTGCCGCTATTCGGCTTTGGGAAAGAACCGTTCGATCACACTCGACGCCAGCCGCGCGGGGCGCAGCGTTTGGGCGTCGATGCAGCACCAGCTCGATTTGACCTCGGCCAGCACTTCTTCGCCGCGGTGGATGACCGTCTGATAGAAAGCACGGGCACCCTGGACCTTTTCGAGCAGGACGGTGGCGATCACCTCGTCGTCGAGGAAGGTCGGCTTGCGATAGGTGATCTCATGCTTGAGCGCGACCCAGAGCAGGCTCGCGACGGCTTCGGCCGGCGCGATCTTCTGCCAATGGCTCAGCACCGCGTCCTGCACCCACTTCAGATAGGAGGCATTGTTGACGTGCCCCATGAAGTCGATGTCGGCGGGATCGATGCCGATCGGGAAGTCGTGTGGGAGGGCATGGTCGGTCACGCCGGGAATATAGCGCTTGCGGCGAAAAATAGCGAACTTTCTATGGGATAAACGGACGCTACGGAAAGCGGGCGCGAGGGGTGAGGGAGCATAAATCCTCCCCGGGACGGGGAGGGGGACCGCTCGCGCAGCGAGTGGTGGAGGGGGTTCTCAACACCTACATCATCGCGTGGGGCGCACCCCCTCCACCAAGCCGCTGCGCGTCTTGGTCCCCCTCCCCGTAAACGGGGAGGATTTTTTTTGTCAGCCCAAGAGAAACGTGCCTTCGAGCACCGTCACGCAATTCCCGCCGAGAATCACCCGATCGCCCTCCAGCCGGCAGTCGAGATACCCGCCCCGGGAACTGGCCTGGTATGCGGTGAACCTGTCGCGTCCCAGACGCTTCGCCCAATAGGGTACCGCGACCGCATGCGCTGACCCCGTCACCGGATCCTCGTCGATCCCGCCGCCGGGCGCGAAGGCGCGGCTGATGATGTCGGTACCGTCGCCCGGCGCCGTCGCGATGGTGAGCAGGTCGCCGCGCGCCGCCAGCGCGCGGAAATCGGGCGCGAGCGCGCGCACCTGATCGGCGGTCTCCAGCACGATCAGCGCATAGCGATGCTCATGCCACAATGTCTCGACCGCTCTGTCGATGCCCAGCCCCGCGATGATGTCCGGCAGCGGCTTGGGCGAAGGTACCCAGGCGGGCAGCGCCAGTTCGTAGCTGCCGCCAGCCCGCGCGACCTCGAGCGTTCCAGCCTTGCGCGTGCGGAAGCGAACACGCTCGCGGTCGGGGTCCGACGACAACACGAAATGGCCGCTCGCCAGCGTTGCATGGCCGCACATCACCACTTCGACCGCGGGCGTGAACCAGCGCAGGTCGAAATCGACGCCGTCATCGTCCGACGCGACCAGGAAAGCGGTCTCGGACAGATTGTTCTCGGCGGCGATCTTCTGCAGCAATTCGTCGTCGAGCCAGTCGTTGAGCGGCATCACTGCTGCCGGATTGCCCTCAAAGGCATGACGCGCAAATGCGTCGATCTGCGCGATCGGTAACCTCACTTCCAGTCTCCTTAGACACGCTTGCCGAACCAGTGCGGCGTCACATCGGCTTCGACCAGCGGGTTGTCGGTGTCGACATGGCCCTCGGGGTCGACATGGATCAGCACTTCCACCCTGGGAAAGGCCCGATGCAGCGCGTTCTCGACGCGTTCGACCACCTCATGCGATTGCGCGACGGTCAGGTCGCGGCCGACTTCCATATGGAATTGCGCGAATTCGTGGCTGCCCGATCGCCGGGTGCGGAAATCGTGGATACCCTTCAATCCTTCCTGCCGCGCCGCGACTTCGATGAATTGCTTGCGCAAATCCTCGGGCCACTCCTTGTCCATCAACTGGTCGATGGCGTTGGACGACGCCTGGAACGCGCCCCAGGCGAGCCAGGCGGCGATGATGATGCCGAATATCGGGTCGGCGCCGCGCAAGCCCAGATATTGATCGAGCACGATCGCGGCGATTACCGACAGGTTGAGGAACAGGTCCGACTGGTAATGGACCTTGTCCGCCATGATCGCGACCGATCCGGTTTTTCGGATGATCGAGCGTTGATAAGCGAGCAAAGCAAAAGTAGCGAGGATCGCGACGATCGACACGCCAATGCCGAACTCGGCCTCAGCTGTCTGGCTATTGTCGCCGAACTTCAGGACGGCACGCCAGGCGATACCCGCGGCGGACAGCGTGATCAGCCCGACCTGAAATAGCGCGGCCAGCGCTTCCGCCTTGCCATGGCCGAAACGATGGTCGTGATCGGCGGGCTCGGCGGCGATCTTGACGCCGTAGAGCGTGACCAGGCTGGCCAGCAGGTCGAGCCCGGTATCGGCGAGGCTGCCAAGCATCGCCACCGATCCGGTCGACCAGGCCGCGTAGCTCTTGAGCGCGAGCAGGAACAGCGCCATCGCCACGCTGGCCAGCGCGGCACGGATCGCGAAGGGGATGATGCGGCGGCGTTCGCTCTCGGTCATCATGGATAGAGCAATCCTTCGGACCAGGTCCCGTCGCCAGCAAGGTCGAATACACGGCGTTCGTGCAAGCGATGCGCGCGATCCTGCCAGAATTCGATATGGGTCGGGGTCAGGCGATAACCACCCCAATGCGGCGGGCGCGGGACGTCTTGCCCCTCGAACCGGGCCTTCGCCTGCTCGTATCGCGCCTCGAACGTCTCGCGCGCGTCGAGCGGGCGCGACTGGTCGGAGGCCCAGGCGCCGAGCTGCGAATCGCGCGCGCGGCTGGCGAAATAGGCGTCGGACTCGGCATCGGTCGCAAGGCTCAGGCTGCCCTCGATCCGGATCTGGCGGCGCAGCGACTTCCAGTGGAACAGCAAGGCGGCGTGCGGATTGGCCGCCATCTCCCCTGCCTTGCGGCTTTCGCGGTTGGTGTAGAAGACGAAACCGTCGCGACCATGTCCCTTGAGCAGCACCATGCGGACTGACGGGTGGCCCGCGGCGTCCGCAGTGGCCAGCGCCATCGCGTTCGAATCGTTTGGCTCGCTCTCGCGCGCTTCGGTGAACCAGGTGTCGAACAGCATGAAGGGGTCGGTGGTCATGACCGGGCCTTTAGCCGATCCTCCCCGGGACGGGGAGTGGGCATTGCCACCGCCGCTTCGGGTCGGTGCCCTTCCCAGGCCCCGGGAGGAATGATGGTGGAACGACTTCTCGCTCCGGGAATTGAATCGGTTTCGCAACGGAGGTGACTCATGGCCGCACGGGCCTATTGGCAGGGACAGATCAGGCTGGCGCTCGTCTCGATCCCGGTCGAGATCTACACCGCGACCAAATCGGGCGCGCAGGTGGCGTTCCACCAGATCCACGAACCCTCGGGCAAGAGGATCAAATACGAGAAGACCGTGCCCGGCATCGGTGAGGTCGACCCCGACGAGATCGTCAAGGGATTCGAATATGAGAAAGGCGAATATGTCCTGCTCGACCAGGACGAGATCGATGCGGTGAAGCTCGAATCGAAAAAGACGCTCGAACTCACCCAATTCGTCGACATGGATGAGATTGATGTCCTTTATTACGAACGGCCCTATTTCGTCGTGCCTGCCGACGATCTGGCGGAGGAGGCGTTCATCGTCCTGCGCGAGGCGTTGCGCCGCGCGAAGAAAGTCGGAATCGGCCAGCTGGCGATGCGCGGGCGCGAATATGTCGTCAGCCTCAAGCCGTGCGGCCGTGGCATGGTGCTCGAGACGTTGCGCTATGCCGGCGAGGTCAACCGCGCGCAGGGCTATTTCCGCGACATCCCGGATGACGAGCCCGATCAGGATCTGCTCGACCTCGCGACCACGCTGATCGACAAGAAATCCGCCAAGTTCGATCCGGCGAAGTTCCACGACCATTATGTCGATGCGCTGAAAGACCTGATCGCGCGCAAGGCCAAGCAGAAGTCGCGGCGCAAGATCATCGAGGACAAGGATGACGAGGGCACCGGCCGGTCGGGATCCAATGTCATCGACCTGATGGCGGCGCTCAAGAAATCGATCGAGAAGCCGAGCGCCAAACCGGCGCAGAAGGAGAGCGTCACCACCACCAAGAAAACCGCGCACAAGAAGGCTCCGGCGCGGGCGGCGCCGGCCAAGAAGCGTGCCTAAACCTTGTCCGTCACCCCAGCGAAAGCTGGGGTCGCAAGAGGCTCCTGTCCTGCTCTCGCGGCAAGAGATCAATATCGGGTTGAGCATGCCCCGCATGCTCAAGGATCGTCCGGGGGACGATCCGACCCGACATTCTTACGCTGGGATGACGATGGGAGGTGAGCGTGGCTGACCGCGACCCCCTCGCCAAATATAACGCCAAGCGCGACTTCACGAAGACCGCGGAGCCCAAGGGCGAGCGCGCCGGCGATACCGGGCACCGCTTCATGGTCCAGAAGCACGACGCAACGCGGCTGCACTGGGATCTGCGGCTCGAGGTCGATGGTGTGATGAAGAGCTGGGCGGTCACGCGCGGCCCCAGCCTCAACCCCGACGACAAGCGCCTCGCGGTCCAGACCGAAGACCATCCGATCAGCTACGCCGATTTTGAAGGGACAATCCCCGCAGGCGAATATGGCGGCGGCACGGTGATGCTGTGGGACGACGGCTGGTGGGAACCGATCCCCGGCAAATCGGCCAAGGATCTGGAGGAGGGGCATCTCCACTTCATCCTCCACGGCGAGCGGATGAAGGGCGAATGGCTGCTGATCCGGCTCAAGCCGCGCGGCAAGGAGCGCAATACCAACTGGCTGTTGCGCAAGATCGACGACGACTATGCCGGCGGTTCGGACGATCTGGTCGAAAATGCCGTGACCAGCGTCAAGACCGGCCGCTCGATGGCCGAGATCGCCAGCGGCAAGAAGGCGAAAGAGCTGGCCAGTTGGAAGAAGCTGCGTTCCGCCAGTACGTCGCCCCGGCGGAGGCCGGGGCCGCCGGGTGGCTCGGATTCCACCGCGCAACGCAGCGGCCCCGGCCTGCGCCGGGGCGACGCCAAGATGCCCAAATTCCGCGAACCGCAACTCTGCACCCTGGTCGACTCCGTCCCCACCGGTGCCGGCTGGATCCACGAAGTCAAATATGACGGCTATCGCGCGCTGATCGCGATCGGCGGCGGTAAGGCCAAGGTCTATACGCGTAACGGCCTCGACTGGACCGACAAGTTCCACGCCATCGCCGATGCGGCAGCCAAGCTGCCGGTCGGATCGGCGCTGATCGATGGCGAGATCGTCGCGTTCAAGGACGGCCACCCCGATTTCTCGACCCTGAAGGACGCCATCTCCAACGACGGCGAGATGACCTTGTTCGCGTTCGACCTGCTCGAACTCGACGGCGAAAACCTCGCCAAATTGCCCCAGGTCCAGCGCAAGGAACGCTTGCGCCCGCTGCTCGAGGGTGCCGATGCGCGGCTGCAATATGCCGAGCATATCGTCGGCGAAGGCGAGAAATTGTTCGAGGCGATGTGCCGCGAAGGCTATGAAGGGATCGTCTGCAAACGCGCCGACGCGCCCTATTCCGGCCGGCGCACCCAAAGCTGGCTCAAGGTCAAATGCCTGCACCGCCAGGAATTCGTCATCGTCGGCTGGACCGAGAGCGACAAGTCGCGCGGCTTTCGCGCGCTGCTGCTCGGGGTGAACGAAGACGGCAAACTGCGCTATGCGGGTAAGGTCGGCACCGGCTTTTCGGTCGAGACGATGAACGATCTCCGCGCCAAGCTCGATCGCCTCGCGCGCAAAACGCCGACGGTCGAAGCGCCGCGCGCGGCGACCCGGCGCGTGCATTGGGTCACGCCCAAGCTCGTCGCCGAAATTGCCTATACCGAAACGACGCCCGACAAGGTCCTGCGGCATCCGAGCTTCCTGGGGCTGCGCGGCGACAAGGAGGCCGAAGAGGTGGTCGAGGAAAAAGCCAAGCCTGCGCCCAAGCCGAAAGCGTCGAGCGTCAAGATCACGCATCCCGACCGGCTGATCTTTCCCGATTCGACGGTGACCAAAGGCGATCTCGCCGCTTTCTACGAAGCGATGGCGCCGGTCGCGCTGCAATGGATCGCGAACCGGCCGATCAGCCTGGTTCGCTGCCCGCAAGGGCGCGGCAAGCATTGCTTCTTCCAGAAGCATGACGCCGGGTCGTTCGGTGAGCACGTCAAGCACGTGAAGATCAAGGAGAAGGATGGGTCGGTCGAACCCTATCTTTATGTCGATGACGCTGACGGGCTGCTGCAATGCGTCCAGATGGGAACGATCGAGTTCCACGGCTGGGGATCGTCGGTCGCCGATGTCGAAAAGCCCGATCGCCTGGTGTTCGACCTCGACCCCGACGAGGGGCTGGGGTTCGCCGAGGTCAAGAAGTCGGCGGCCGAGATCAAGGCGCATCTCGCCGAGATCGGGCTGGTCAGTTTCGCGATGGTGTCGGGGGGCAAGGGCGTTCATGTCGTCGTGCCGCTGACGCCCGAGGCCGAATGGCCGGCGGTCAAGGATTTCGCCGATCGCTTCTGCCAAGCGATGGCCCAGGCCGAGCCCGATCGCTTCACCGCGACCATGTCCAAGGCCAAGCGCAAGGGGAAGATCTTCCTCGACTGGCTGCGCAACCAGCGCGGCGCGACGGCGGTGATGCCGTATACGGCGCGGGCGCGCGCCAAGGCACCGGTCGCGGTGCCGGTGACCTGGGCGGAGCTAGGCGATCTCGACACGCCGGCAAAGTGGCATGTCGGCGATCAGGACGAGTTGCTGAAGCGTGCCTCGTCGAAGGATTTGGCGGGGTGGGGAATCGCCAGGCAGGTGCTGCCCGACCTTTGACCCGCCCCCAACCGTCACCCCGGCCTTGTGCCGGGGTCCAACGGGCGGCAAGCGCAAGATAAGCGGGTCGAGCTTCTCGCTAACCTGCACATTGGATGCCGGGACGAGCCCGGCATAACGAATTAGAGGTCTGCGCAATCTCAATCCATGTTGCCACGCAGCATGGTTTGTGGTGGTTAGCCTTTCCCAAGGGGAGGCCCCATTGGCCAGTCACGCACTCAGCGAAGGTTTGTTCGACGCCGCGGCGCATGCCGCGCGCTGGTTGGCGGACTATCGCGGGCGGGTCGGCGATGGCGCGGGCGATGTCGTCGCCAGCGGGGATCAGAGCGCCTGGACCGCGGCGTTCGAGGAACTCGCTGTCGCTGCGGGCGACGACCTCGCGCACGCCCAGGAACGAGTCCAGCGCCACGCCGAGGACATCGGTACGGGGTTTCGTGTCGCCGGCGACTCGGACGAGCGGCCCTGGCCGGTCTCGCCGGTCCCGCTGCTGATTGCCGAAGGCGAATGGAAAGCGATCGCCGAAGGCGTCGCGCAGCGCGCCGGGCTGATCGAAACCATCCTCGCCGATATCTATGGCGAAGGCGCCCTGATCGCCGACGGTGCGATTCCCGCCGCCTTGGTCAACGGCAGTCCGCTGTTCCTGCGACCGATGGTCGGGCTGACTCTGCCCGGCGGCTATCAGCTCCAGTTCGCCGCGTTCGATCTCGGACGAGGTCCCGATGGCGAATGGCGCGTGCTCGCCGATCACCTGCGCGCGCCGGCCGGCGCTGGCTATGCACTAGAAAACCGCCTCGCGACGTCGCGGACTCTCGGCGGGTTGCAGGGGCGCCTCAACATCCTTCGCCACGCGCCGTTCTTCACCGCGTTCCGCGACGGCCTCGCCGCTTTGTGCAAGCGCGCCGAGCCCCGCATCGGCCTGCTCACCCCCGGCCGCTGGAACGCCAGCTATGCCGAACAGGCGCATCTCGCGCGCTATCTCGGTTTCCTGCTGGTCGAAGGCGCCGACTTGGCGGTGGCCGAGGATCGGCTCTATGTCCGCACCATTGCCGGGCTCAAACGCGTCGATGCGCTGTGGCAGCGTGCCGATCCGCGCATGCTCGATCCGCTCGCGTTCGATTCGCATTCGACGATCGGCGTCGCCGGGCTGATCGATGCGTTTGCCGCGCATAATGTGCTGATCTCCAATGCGCCAGGCGCCGGCGTGCTCGAGGCGCCGGCGCTGCAGGCGTTCCTGCCGGCATTGGCCGAGCGGATTATCGGCGAGAAGCTCAAGCTGCCCAATATCGCGACCTGGTGGTGCGGCGATGCAGTCGCGCGCGCGACGGTGGAGGCGCGGCTCGACAGTTTGATGATCGCGCCGGCGTTCGGCGTGAACCCGCTCGGCCTGCCCGATGGTGCGGTCCAGGGATCCGAACTGTCGGCCGAGGCGCGCCAGGCGCTGCTCGACGACATGGCGCGGCGACCGCAGGATTATGTCGGTCAGGAACTGGTCCGGCTGTCGACCATGCCGGTGGTGGCCGATCACGAACTGGCAGCGCGGCCCTTTACCTTGCGCGTATTCGCGGCGCGCGGCGTCGACGGCGACTGGACGGTGATGCCCGGCGGTTTTGCGCGGATCGGCGAGCATCCCGATATCCGGGCCGCGGTGATGGGCGAGGGGATCTGGTCGGCCGATGTCGCGATCTACAGCCCCGATCCGGTGCCACCCACCTCGCTGCTGCCGGCGCCCGACAGTACCCAAATCCGGCGCAATCCTGGGACGTTGCCCAGTCGGGTGGCGGACAATTTCTACTGGCTAGGCCGCTATCTCGAACGCGGTGAGGCCTTGCTGGCGATCGTCCGCGCGATGCTCGGCAATTCGATCGATGCCGATGCCGGTGCCGCGCTCGACCACGACACGGTCGGACGGATGGCGGGATTGGTGGTCGCCGCCGGCGCCGCGGCGCATCCCGCGCACCTCAAGCGCCCCGACCTCGTCCAGCTCGCACGGACCGCGCTCGACGCGCTCGACGGCTGGAACAACATCCCGGCGATCAACCGCATGGCGCGGACCATCGCCCAGGTGTCTCGCGACCGGCTGTCGGCCGATGTCGTGCGCCTGCTCGACGCGCCGCATCCGACCAAGGGATCGATGCTCGATCGCTGCGGCTCATTGCAGCGGCGCTATGCCGCTTTGTCGGGCCTGTCGGCCGAGCATATGGGCCGTACCGCGGCATGGCGCTTCCACGATCTCGGCCGCCGCGTCGAACGCGGGCTGGCAGTGGCGCGGCTGGTCCGCACTTTCGGCATGACCGGGGCTTCGAGCGACGATCTCACCACCTTGCTCGACCTCGCCGACAGCCAGATAGGTTACCGCCAGCGTTATCTGACCGGGATCGCGCGCGTGCCGGTGATCGACCTGGTCGCGCTCGATCCGGGCAATCCGCGCAGCCTCGCCTATCAGGCCGACCGCATCGCCGAGCATCTCGCCGAGCTCCCGGTGCTCAATGACGACGGCGTGCCCGAAGAGCAGCAGGCCGAGGCCCGCGCGCTGTGCGCTTTGCTGTCGACGGCGAGCGCCACGCGGCTCGACAAGGGTCAGCTCGACGACGCCGAACGCCAGCTCGCGCAATTGTCCGACGCCATTGCACGCCGGTATTTCCTGCAAGGCGCGGAACCGTTGCGCGCGGGCGGGCTTATCCTGGCGTGAGATTTGGGGCGTGATCTACGATATCCGGCACGTCACGCGGTTCGATTATGGTCGGCCGGTCGCTTTCGCGCGCTGCAACTTGCGACTCAAGCCGATCCTGTGGTCGGGGCAACAGGTCGAGCATTACGAATTGGCGGTGACACCGGCCGGTGAGACGCGACCGGCGCTGGCCGAAGCCGGCCTCGCCAACGTGACCCGGCTGGTCGTCACTGAACGCGTCCGCAATTTGACGATCGAAAGCGTCTCGCGCGTCACGGTCGACCGCATGGTGCCGATGCCGCAGCCCGACGACCCGATGCTGGCCGAGGTCGCGGCGCTGGCGCGGGCGAATCGCGATCTTTCGGCTGCTGGCCCCTCGGCCTATCTCTACCCGTCGCCGCTGATCCCGCTCGATGCCGATATCGCGGCGTGGTGCGCGCAGGATCTCGACCCCGACCGCAACGCGCTGGAAGCGGGGATCGCCTTGGCGCAACGCATCCAGCGCGATTTCGCGTTCGATCCGACCGCGACCCTGGTCGATACCCCGCCGCGCGAGGCATTCCTGAAACGCCGCGGCGTGTGCCAGGATCTGACCCAGATCATGATCACCGGCCTGCGTGCCGCCGGCCTGCCGGCCGCCTATGTCAGCGGCTATATCCGCACGATCCCGCCGCCCGGACAGGAGCGGCTGATCGGCGCCGATGCGACGCATGCCTGGGTGATGCTGTGGTGCGGTCCGGCGCGCGGCTGGGTCGGAGTCGATCCGACCAACGGCATCTGGATGGCGAGCGACCATGTCATCATGGCGATCGGCCGCGACTATGCCGAGATCGCACCGATCGACGGCATCGTGCTGGGATCGGGCGCGCAGAAGATGGACGTGTCGGTCGACGTCGCGCCGGTCGGCTGATGCGGTGATGGCATCTACGGCAAAGCCCGCGTTGCGCTCCGCTGCGCAATCCCCCAAATAGCGCCGCAAGATGGCAGCCGATCCCTATACCTTGCTGGGCGTGTCCCGCACCGCGACTGAAGCGGATATCAAGAAAGCCTATCGCAAGCTTGCGAAGGAACTGCATCCCGACCGCAATACCGACAATCCCAAGGCGGCGGAGAAGTTCAGTCAGGTGACGTCGGCCTATGACCTGCTGAGCGACAAGGACAAGCGCGCGCGCTTCGACCGCGGTGAGATCGACGGTGACGGCAATCCGGCCGCGCCGTTCGGTTTCGGCGGCGGTGGCGGCGGACCGCAGGGCGGTTTCCGCGCCGATTTCGGCGGCGAGCAAGCGGGGGATTTCAGCGACCTGTTCGAAGGGCTGTTCGGCGGTCGCGGCCGAGCCGGTGGCGCCGGCGGTGGCTTTGCCGGCGGATTCGGACGTCGACCGCAGCCGAAGGGCGCCAATGTCGCCTATCGCCTGACCGTGCCGTTCACCGACGCCGCGACGCTGGCGCCGCAGCGGATCACGCTCGCCGACGGCAAGACGATCGATCTCAAGCTGCCGGCCGGAGTCGAATCCGGAACCCAGATGCGGCTGAGCGGCAAGGGACAGCCCGGCCCTGGCGGCAATGGCGATGCGATCGTCACGATCGAGATCCAGCCGCACCGGTTCTTCAACCGCGACGGCGATGACATCCGGATAGACCTGCCGATCAGCCTGTCCGAGGCGGTACTCGGTGCGAGCGTCCGTGTGCCGACCGCGGACGGCGCGGTCATGTTGACGGTCCCCAAGGGGTCGAGCTCAGGCAAGACGCTGCGGCTGAAGGGCAAGGGTTTCCACCGGAAAGGTGGCGGGCGCGGCGACCAGCTCGTCACCCTGATGGTCGACCTGCCGGTCGATGACGACGCGCTGGTCGAGTTCGTCCAGGGCTGGAAGGACAATGACAGGAATCCGCGCGGCAACCTCGGCGTCTGACGTCGGTTACGGTCCTGTATGTCGCATCTTTCCCCTCTTTCGCCCGAAGCGCGCGGGCTTCGCGGCTATCGCGAGCGAGAGGGAAAACCGCTACCGGTCCGCGCCTGGATCATCACCAAGCGCGTGTTTGTCGGCATCTTCGCCAATGGCTTCATGTATGCGGGCAACATCGCCTATCTGGCGCTGCTGACGCTTTTTCCCTTCTTCATCCTCGCGGCGGCGATCGGTTCGCTATTCGGACAGAGCGCGGAGGCACTTCGTGCGGTGGACTCGTTCCTGTCGACGCTTCCCGGCAGCGTCGCCGATCTGCTGCGCAAGCCGATCGCCGACGTGCTGGCGGCGCGGACCGGCTCGCTCCTCATCCTGGGCGGGCTGGTCGCCTTGTGGTCGGTCGGCAGTTTCGTCGAGACGATCCGCGACATCTTCCGCAGGGCCTATGGCGTGACCTTTGAAAAACCGTTCTGGCATTACCGGCTGGGATCGATGGC
This sequence comes from Sphingomonas sp. P4_D12, assembly GCF_056401895.1. Lineage (NCBI taxonomy): Bacteria > Pseudomonadati > Pseudomonadota > Alphaproteobacteria > Sphingomonadales > Sphingomonadaceae > Sphingomonas > Sphingomonas sp. P4_D12. The sequence continues at coordinate 323,092 of NZ_JBFUIL010000004.1, forward strand.
GGTGATCGTCGGGTCGGTCATCCTCGCTTTGCTCGCCTTCCTGATCCAGGGCGTGCTGACCGTGACCCAGCAGTTCATCTATCGGTTGGTCCCCTGGGCCGCCGAGGTCGCCCAATGGGTTGGCTGGTCGCGGATCATCCCCGGTCTCATCATGTACTTCGCGCTCTACATGCTGTTCTTCTCGGTGACGCCGGGCAAATATCGCAAAAAGGGCTGTCCGCGCTGGCCGGGCGCCGCATTCACCACCGTGTGGTGGATCAGCGCGACCGCGTTGCTGCCGGTATTCCTGGCGAAGCTCAGTAATTACGACCTGACTTATGGCAGCCTGGCAGGGGTGATCGTCACCTTGCTCTTCTTCTGGATCGTCGGCCTCGGCATTTCGATCGGCGCGCATTTAAACGCAGCACTAGCCGAAACGCCGTTGGAGGACGTAAGGGGGAGCCCGACAACAGAAACGGAGTTTGAAGCGGCATGACCGGACTGATGCAGGGCAAGCGCGGACTCATCATGGGTCTCGCCAACGACCGCTCGCTGGCCTGGGGTATCGCCAAGAAATTGCGCGAGGCGGGCGCCGAGATGGCGTTCAGCTATCAGGGCGAGGCGCTCGAGCGGCGCGTGCGTCCGCTCGCGGCGGAACTTGGCTCCGACTTCCTGATCGATTGCGACGTCAGCGACATGACGGCGCTCGACCAGACCTTCGCGACGCTCACCGAGCGCTGGCCGACGATCGACTTCGTCGTCCATGCGATTGGCTTTTCCGACAAGAACGAGCTGCGCGGACGCTATGCCGACACGACGCTCGAAAACTTCCTGATGACGATGAACATCAGCGTCTATTCGTTCACCGCGGTGGCGCAGCGTGCGGCGGCGATGATGCCCAATGGCGGATCGCTGCTGACCCTCAGCTATTACGGCGCCGAGAAGGTCGTGCCGCATTACAATGTGATGGGTCTCGCCAAGTCGGCGCTGGAAACCAGCGTGCAATATCTCGCGGTTGACCTCGGCCGCGACAATATCCGCGTCAATGCGATCTCGGCCGGGCCGATCAAGACGCTGGCGGCGAGCGGGATCGGCGATTTCCGTCTGATCCTGAAGTGGAACGAATTGAACTCGCCGCTCAAGCGCAACGTCACGATCGAGGACGTGGGCGGATCGGCGCTCTATTTCCTCAGCGACTTGTCGTCGGGCGTCACCGGCGAAGTTCACCATGTCGATGCCGGCTATCACGTCATCGGCATGAAGGCCGAAGACGCGCCGGATATCGCATTGGTGTGATGCAATCTCCCTCTCCCCTCGGGGAGAGGGTCGGGGAGAGGGGCAGTCGGGGACGCTCCTATGCCGTACTCCCCCTCTCCCAACCCTCTCCCCGGAGGGAAGAGGGCTTTTCGGTTGAGCTACAACACCTTCGGTCACGTCTTCCGCTTCTCGACCTGGGGGGAGAGTCATGGTCCAGCGATCGGGGCCATGGTCGATGGCTGCCCGCCGGGGCTGAGCCTGAGCGAGGACGATATCCAGCCATTCCTCGACCAGCGTCGTCCGGGCCAGTCGCGTTTCACCACGCAGCGTCAGGAGCCGGACCGTGTCCGCATCCTGTCGGGCGTGTTCGAAGGACGCACGACGGGCACGCCGATCAGCCTGATGATCGAGAATGTCGACCAGCGATCGAAGGATTATTCGGAAGTCGCTTTGGCCTATCGCCCGGGTCATGCCGATTACGCTTATGACGCCAAATATGGTTTCCGCGATTATCGCGGCGGCGGGCGCTCGTCGGCGCGCGAGACCGCCAGCAGGGTCGCGGCGGGGGCGGTGGCGCGGCTGGTTATTCCGGACGTCTCGATCCTCGCCTGGGTCGAAGCGATCGGCGGCGACGCGATCGATTATACGCGGTTCGATCCGGCCGAGATCGGCAATAATCCGTTCTTCTGTCCTGACCCCCAGGCCGCTGGGCGCTGGGAGCAATTGGTCGATGACGCGCGCAAGGCCGGGTCGTCATTGGGTGCGGTGATCGCCTGCGAGGCGACCGGCGTGCCGCCGGGCTGGGGGGCGCCGCTCTACGCCAAGCTCGATGCCGAGCTCGCACATGCCTGTATGGGGATCAACGCGGTCAAGGGCGTCGAGATTGGCGACGGCTTCGCTGCCGCGACATTGACCGGCGAGGAAAATGCCGATGCGATGCGGCCGGGCAGCAACCAGACCGGCGGGCCACATTTCCTGTCCAACCATGCCGGCGGGATTGCCGGGGGGATTTCGACCGGACAGCCGGTCCGCGTCCGCGTCGCGTTCAAGCCCACCAGTTCGATCCTGACCCCGGTCGAGACGATCACGCGCGAGGGCGAGCCTACCGACATCCGCACCAAGGGTCGCCACGATCCGTGCGTCGGCATTCGCGGCGTACCCGTGGTCGAAGCGATGGTGGCGCTGGTTCTGGCCGACCAAAAGCTGTTGCATCGCGCACAAAACGGCTGAGTTTCCGTCAGTTAATCTCGCGATAGGCTCAATCTCCGGTAAGCCGTTCGATTCCGTGGACGTGACGATCCATTGCCATGGAGCCTTTTGGTTACTGAGCCTTTTCCTCTTCGGTCCATTCAGGACAGGAGAGTATCGAATGAAGCTTGTCATGCTTGCGGGCGCCTTGATCATCGGCGTCTCGGGAGTTGCGGTGGCGCAAACCACCCCGGCGACCCCCGCAACGCCGGCTACGCCGGCAACGCCTGGCTCTATGGGCACCCCGGCGGAACCTGCAACGCCCGCCACCCCTGCCACCCCGGCTACGCCAGACGCGGCGGCGCCGAGTTCGACCCCCGATTCCGCCACCACACCGTCGACTACGACGGATTCGACGGCGACGACCGACACGTCAGCGTCGGCGGATACGGGCAAGAAGAAAAAGAAGCACTGATAGCCCCAGCCCACCCCATGCAATCGGCTCGTGCCTGATCATGCGCGAGCCGTCGGGGCTAATGGGCCTGTCCTCGCGGTCGGTGCTGGCGTGCACCGGCTGCGGGGGCAGGCCCTACCTTTTTCAGCTTTTCTCGTTGCGTGCCTGAAGCAGATCAGTCCGCGAACGGATCGCGCACCAGGATCGTGTCGTTGCGCTCGGGGCTGGTCGACACCAATGCCACCGGGCAGCGGATCAGTTCTTCGATGCGGCGGATATATTTGATCGCCGCGGCAGGCAGTTCCGCCCAGCTGCGCGCGCCGGCGGTCGATTCGGACCAGCCGGGTACCGTCTCGTAGATCGGCTCGACTGCCGCCTGGTCGAGCGGATGCGGCGGCAGATAGTCGTAGGTCTTGTCGCCCAGGCGATAGCCGGTGCAAATCTTGATCTCGTCGAGCCCGTCGAGAATGTCGAGCTTGGTCAGCGCGATGCCGGTAATGCCGCTGACCGCCGCAGATTGCCGCACCAGCACCGCATCGAACCAGCCGCAACGCCGTTTGCGCCCGGTATTGACCCCGAATTCGCGCCCGCGCGTGCCGAGATACTCGCCGATCTCGTTATCCTGCTCGGTCGGGAAGGGACCCGATCCGACGCGCGTCGTATAGGCCTTGACGATCCCCAGCACGAACCCGACCCGCGACGGACCCAGGCCCGATCCCGCCGAGGCGGTGCCGGCGACGGTGTTGGACGAGGTGACGAACGGATAGGTGCCGTGGTCGACATCGAGCAGCACGCCCTGCGCGCCCTCGAACAGGATGCGCTTGCCGCGCTCGCCCGCCGCGTTGAGCGTGACCCAGACCGGCTTGGCATAAGGCAATACGAAGTCGGCGATCTCCCTGAGCTCGGCCAGCAAGGCCTCGCGGTCGACCGGCGGCTTGCCGAACCCGGCAAGCAAGGCGTCGTGATGCGCGCAGAGCCGATCGATCTGCGGCCCCAATTGGTCGAGATGGGCGAGGTCGCAGATACGGATCGCGCGGCGGCCGACCTTGTCCTCGTACGCCGGGCCGATGCCGCGGCGGGTAGTGCCGATCTTCTGCCCAGAATTGCCGGCGTCGAGCGCGTCCTCGCGCAGGGCGTCGAGATCGCGGTGGAGCGGCAGGATCAGCGGTGCGGTCTCGGCGACGTGGAGCAGTTCGGGTGTGACCTTGACGCCCTGTTCGGCGATCCGGGTGACCTCGTCGCGGAAATGCCAGGGGTCGAACACGACGCCATTGCCGATCACGCTCAACGTGCCCCGCACCACGCCCGAGGGCAGCAACGCGAGCTTATAGGTCTTGCCGTCGATGACGAGCGTGTGGCCGGCATTGTGCCCGCCCTGAAAGCGCACGACGACGTCGGCGCGCTCCGACAGCCAGTCGACGATCTTGCCTTTGCCTTCGTCGCCCCATTGGGCGCCGATCACCGCTACGTTGGCCACCGTACATTCCTTCGTTCAAGTTCGTCATGCCGGCCTTGTGCCGGCATCCACTCCTCCACGCGCCGTTCGGCAGCGCGGCACGGTGGACCCCGGCACAAGGCCGGGGTGACGACGGGTTATGTGGCGAGCGTGCGAACCTCACCATCGATCAAAACATGCGTGCACAATTGCGCCTCTGGCGTGTCGCCGGCCTCGAGCGCCGCAACGGTCACCCAGCCTTCGCCGCGCAGCTTGCCGGCGAGCGCGGGATCGGTCCCGAGCGGTACGAACAGCCTGCGCCGCTCGTCCTGCGCCAGACCCGCGCCGACGATCGCGTCGATATAGAGCGTGAAGCCGATCGCGGTTTCCTCGCTGCCGTCCTCATGCACAATCGTATAACTGCCGCCGCGCCCGATTTCGCCGCGCGCGCCGTCGGCGAACAGCGAGTAACCGAGCCAGGTTTGATATTCGAAACCGTGCCGCTCGGTCGGATCGAGCGTCAGCGCGACGCGCCCCTTCACTGCTTCGGCGACCTTCCACAGCCCATCGAGCCGCGACCGCAGCGCACCCCCGACATCGAAGCGGCAGAGACGGTCATGCGCGGTTTCGAATGGTCCGGCTGCCTCGATCATCGGCAGATAGTTCGGCGCCAGCGCCGCGACTGCTCCGGCATCCTTGGCATCGAGTCGGTCGGCGAGCTCATCGAGCGATACGCCGTCGAGCGGCAGCGGCCCGGCGGCGAGCGTCGCCAGCAGATCGGGCAGGGTGAAGTCGATCGAGATGCCGGTGACCCCGGCGGCCTCGAGCGCCTCGACCGCGACGGTGACGACTTCCTGCGCGGCGGCGATCGTATCGAGCCCGATCAATTCGCAGCCGGCCTGGCGCCGCTCGCGCTCCGGTGACAGTTCCGACGCGCGGAGCCGCAGCACCGATCCGGCATAGCTCAGCCGCAGCGGGCGCGGATGATGCCCCATCCGCGTCGCGGCGATGCGCCCGACCTGTGCGGTGATGTCCGGCCGGATCGCCAAGGTACGCTGGCTGATCGGATCGACGAAGCGCACCGCATCCTGCGCGCGCGCGGCTTTCAGCCGATGCGCCAGCGCATCCTCGAATTCGGCGAGCGGCGGATCGACGCGTTCATAGCCATAAGCATGCGCCGCATCGAGCACACGCCGCTCCAACCGCGCCGCCGCATCGGCGTCGGGCGGCAACCGATCGTGAAAGCCGGAAGGGAGCAGCGCGTGAGTCACGTCCGCCCCCTTAGCGTGCCCTGCTCAGAACGACAGCCCCATCACCGTCTTCACGCCCGCCAATTGGCGCACGCGGGCGATCAAATCGGCGTCGACTGCCTCGTCGACCGATAGCAACAGGATCGCTTCGCCGCCGGCGGAGCGGCGGCCGAGGTGGAAGGTGCCGATATTGACGCCCGATTCGCCCAGCAACGTGCCGAGTCGGCCGATGAAGCCCGGCGCGTCCTCGTTGACGACGTAGAGCATGTGGCCGGCGAGGTCGGCCTCGACCTTGATGCCGAACAATTCGACCAGGCGCGGAGCCTGATCGCCGAACAAGGTGCCGGCGACCGAGCGCTCGCCTGCCTCGGTCTTGACCGAGACGCGCAGCAGCGTGTGGTAATCGGCCTCGCGCTCGGTGCGGACCTCGCGCACCTCGATCCCGCGCTCCTTGGCGAGCAACGGCGCGTTGACCATGTTCACCGTGTCGGTCTGGGTGCGCAGGAATCCGGCCAGCACGGCAGAGACGATCGGCTTCTGGTTGAGCTCGGCGGCGGCGCCCTCGCTATGGATCGAAATGCGGCCGATCGCGCCATGCGTCAGCTGGCCGACCAGCGAGCCGAGCTTTTCGGCCAGCGCCATGTACGGCTTGAGCCGCGGCGCTTCCTCGGCCGACAGCGACGGCATGTTTAGTGCGTTTGTGACGCCGCCCGAGACCAGGTAATCGGCCATCTGTTCGGCGACCTGGATCGCGACATTGACCTGCGCTTCGGTCGTGGACGCGCCCAAATGCGGGGTCGAGACGAAATTGGGCGTGCCGAACAACGGGCTGGCCTTGGCCGGCTCCTCGACGAACACGTCGAGCGCGGCGCCGGCGATGTGACCCGAATCGAGCCCTTCCTTGAGCGCGGCCTCATCGATCAACCCGCCGCGCGCGCAATTGATGATCCGCACGCCTTTCTTGGTGCGGAGCAGATTGTCGCGGCTCAGGATGTTGCGCGTCTGATCGGTCAGCGGCGTGTGCAAGGTGATGAAATCGGCGCGCGCGAGCAGGTCGTCGAGATCGACCTTTTCGACACCCAGTTCGACCGCCCGCTCGGGGCTGAGGAACGGATCGAACGCGATCACCTTCATCCGCAGGCCGTGCGCGCGGTCGGCGACGATCGAGCCGATATTGCCCGCGCCGATCAGGCCGAGCGTCTTCGAGGTCAGCTCGACCCCCATGAAGCGGTTCTTCTCCCACTTGCCGGCCTGGGTCGACAGATCGGCCTCGGGCAACTGGCGGGCGAGCGCGAACATCAACGCGATAGCGTGTTCGGCAGTGGTGATCGAGTTGCCGAACGGGGTGTTCATCACCACTACGCCCTTGGCGCTGGCGGCGGGGATGTCGACATTGTCGACGCCGATCCCGGCGCGGCCGACGACCTTGAGGTTGGTCGCCGCGTCGAGGATGTCCTTGGTCACTTTGGTCGAACTGCGGATGGCGAGGCCATCATAATCGCCGATGATCGCCTTCAATTCCTCGGGCGTCTTGCCGGTGATCTCGTCCACCTCGACCCCGCGTTCGCGGAAGATCTGGGCGGCTTTGGGGTCCATTTTGTCGCTGATCAGTACTTTGGGCATGGTGAGTCTCCATCGCCCCGGCGCAGGCCGGGGCCGTTGGATTGGGAATGAAACATAGCGGCCCCGGCCTCCGCCGGGGCGACGAGTCAGGCCGCCTTGGCGGTCGCGTAAGCCCAGTCGAGCCAGGGGCCGAGCGCCTCGATATCGGCGGTGTCGACGGTCGCGCCGCACCAGATGCGCAGGCCCGGCGGCGCGTCGCGATAGCCGGCGACGTCGAACGCGGCGCCTTCCTTTTCGAGCGCGGCGGCCATCGCCTTGATCAGCGCTTCATCGGCGCCGCCAACCGTCAGGCAGACGCTGGTCTTCGACCGCGACGCTTCGTCGATGGCAAGATGGCCGAGCCAGTCGCGTTCCGCCACGATCTTGTCGAGCGCGGCGGCATTGGCGTCCGACCGCGCGATCAGGCCTTGAGCACCGCCGACCGATTTCGCCCATTCGAGCGCGAAGATCGCATCCTCGACCGCGAGCATCGACGGCGTGTTGATCGTCTCGCCCTTGAACACGCCTTCGGTCAGCGCGCCCTTGGAGACGAGGCGGAACACTTTCGGCAGCGGCCAGGCGGGGGTGTATTCGGTCAGTCGTTCGACGGCGCGCGGGCCGAGGATCAGGACACCGTGACCGCCTTCGCCGCCCAGCACCTTTTGCCAGCTGAAGGTCGCGACATCGATCTTGTCCCACGGCAGGTCATAGGCGAACACCGCGCTGGTCGCGTCGGCGAAGCTCAGCCCTTCGCGGTCGGCCGGGATCCAGTCGCCATTGGGCACGCGCACGCCGCTGGTGGTGCCGTTCCAGGTGAACAGCACGTCGTTCGACCAGTCGATCTGATCGAGATCGGGCAACTGGCCGTAATCGGCGCGCACCACGGTCGGTTCGATCTTGAGCTGCTTGACGGCGTCGGTCACCCAGCCTTCGCCGAAGCTTTCCCAGGCGAGCGCAGTGACCTCACGCGCGCCGAGCATCGTCCACATCGCCATCTCGAATGCGCCGGTGTCGGAGCCGGGGACGATGCCGATGCGGTGGGTATCGGGGAGTTTGAGCAGTTCGCGCATCAGGTCGATGGCATATTGCAGCCGCGCCTTGCCGAGCTTCGAGCGGTGCGACCGGCCGAGTACCTCGACCGCGAGCTTCGACGCGTCCCAGCCCGGAGGCTTGGCGCAGGGACCGGAGGAAAAATGGGGGCGGGCCGGCTTGGTGGCGGGCTTCGCAATGGACGCAATGGTGGCGTCGGCAACGGTAGTTTCAGTCATATAGTCTCTCCTCGCAGAGAGCGCGCGCGGCGTTGGGACCGCGTGGCCCGTCGGCCGCCCTAAAGATATTGTGCGCTGCGTCAAGGAGCTTGCGGTGGACGGCAAAGCGAACATGCGGCAGTCTGCGCCAGAGCAGGGGGAGCGGGCGAATGTATGAATTTCGCGATCCGAACGGGCGTGGACGCGTAGCGATCATCGCCGTTCTGGTTTGGTTGGCGGCGGATTTTGCCTTTACGATCAGCAGCGGACTGATGATTGCCACGCTGAACTCGCTGGGATCGGGAACAGGGCCCGCGCCCGAAACCGCCGACGCCGTCGCGGGTATCACCAGCATCGCCATGCTGGTGGCAATGCTGATCTCGATCGTCTTCGTTTCCCGCTGGATCATGCGCGTCAACGCAAATGCGCATTCGCTGTCCGATTCGATGACCATCACGCCCGGATGGAATGTCGGCTGGTTCTTCGTCCCGGTGGCGACCCTGTGGAAGCCGTTCCAGGGGCTGCGCGAAGCATGGCAAGCGAGCGTCAGTCCTCATGATCCAGGGTCGGTCCCGGTACCGGCATTGATGCGCTGGTGGTGGGGATTGTGGCTGGCGACCAGCATCATCGGCAACATTTCCTTCCGGCTCTCGCTCAACGCCAATGACGTCGGGACGCTGATTGCAGCGAGTTGGTTGGACGTGGCATCGTTCTTCGTCGACGTACCGCTGACCGTCGCATTGATCATGATGATCCGCCGCTTCAACGAGCTCCAGAAGCACGGGCCGGGCTACGCCGAAACCTTCGCCTGACTGACAGCACGCGCCGTCGCAGGATTAGCGATTCGTTAACCATGTTCGCGCACATCGATGCGCGTGAAGCGCCTCGTTCCCTTGCTCGGCTTTGTCCTGTCGGGTTGCCTGTTTGGCGGAGGGGGCAATGACCGTTTGCCGCCGCCGCCGCACCGTCCGGCCGGTTCGCCGCCGATCACGCTCAACTTGCCGACCAGCCGCGAAACGCAGCAATGTTATGCCGATCTGTCGCGCGAGGAAGTGCGCTATTCGCCGCTGCCCGACCGCGATTATGGCGGCGGGTGCACCGTCATCGGCACGGTGCAGCTGATCGATATCGGCGTTCCGGTCACCGGGTTGAAGGCAATGCGCTGCGGCCTCGCCGAGGAATTCATCGGCTGGACGCGCAACGCGGTCGCGCCCGCAGCCTTTCAGATACTGGGCAGCCGGCTGGTCAAGATCGAGACGTTCGGCACCTATGCCTGCCGCAATACGATCGGTGCTCCGACCGAGCGACTGTCGGGCCATGCGCTGGCGAACGCGGTCGACGTCTCGGCGTTCATGCTGGCGGATGGGCGTCGCATCTCGATCGAGGGTGACTGGCGATCGGACAATGACGACGTGCGGCACTTTCTCGAGGTGATCCATACCTCGGCCTGCAAGCGGTTCGGGACGGTACTCAGCCCGGATTATAATTCCGCGCACCATAACCACCTCCATCTGGAGGACGACCACAAAAGCTTCTGCCGCTGACGCTATAGCCCTCTCCCGTTTACGGGAGAGGGTTGGGCGAGGGTCTTCTTTCTTCTTCCAAGCGGCTGGTGCCAAAAAGAAGAAAGAAGACCCTCACCCTCCCACCGCCTTCGGCGGCGGGCCCCTCCCTCTCCCGCAAGCGGGAGAGGGCTAGAAGCGCCGCCGCGGAAGAACATCCCCTTCAATCCGTCACAACTTTGCTCTAACGCGCTGGGATGACTGATACCCGAGTACCGTCGCGCGTCTTTCCGCGCGCGAAACAGGAAGCCGACCGCGCCAAGGGCGGCGTTTCTACCCCGCAGACCCAGGATCCGGCCTATCGGCTTGCTTTCCAGGACATGGACTTCCTGCTCCGCGAGGATCTGCGTCCGGTCCGCTTCCAGCTGGAATTGCTCAAGCCGGAATTGGTGATCGACGAAGCGGGGATTGCCTCAACCTTCGTGATGTATGGATCGGCGCGCATCCCGGCGCCCGACAAAGCGCAAGCCTTGCTGGAGGCGGCGACCGATGGCGCCTCGCGCAAGATCGCCGAACGGCTGGTCGCCAAGTCCAAATATTACGAGGTCGCGCGCGAACTCGGTCGGCTGGCATCGAGCTTCCCGGTTGATACCGACGGGCGCCGCCACTTCGTCGTCTGTTCGGGCGGCGGTCCGTCGATCATGGAAGCGGCCAATCGCGGCGCGTGCGATGTCGGCGCCGAATCGATCGGGCTCAACATCGTGCTTCCCCACGAACAGGCGCCGAACCCGTACGTAACACCGCGGCTCAGCCTGCAATTCCACTATTTCGCGCTGCGCAAGATGCACTTCCTGCTTCACGCGCGCGCGCTCGCTGCGTTTCCGGGCGGTTTTGGCACGTTCGACGAATTGTTCGAACTGCTGACCTTGATCCAGACCGGCAAGATCCAACCGATCCCGGTGCTGCTCTACGGCAGGGAATTCTGGCAGCGCGTGGTCAATTTCGAGGCTTTGGTCGAAGAAGGCGTGGTCAGCGCCAAGGACCTCGACATCTTCACCTATTGCGAGACGGCGGAAGAGGGCTGGGAGTGCGTCCAGCGCTTCTACCAGAACCGTTCGCTGGATGCCGGTCTCGCCGAAGCGGAGCAGCACGCCGCGGAAGAGATCGCCGCACAGGCCGACACGTCGCGGTAATCTCTAAAATCCTCCCGCTATCGGGGAGGGTAATCGCATATGGAGCGGGAGGGTATAATCAACGGCCCGAACCGTCATGCCGGCTTCGTGCCGGCATCCACCAAGCCTGTTGGCGCGAAGCTTGAGCATCGAGCCCTCAGCCTGCCTCCCGGTGGACCCCGGCACAAGGCCGGGGTGACGTAGGGTAAAATGGCTTAAAGTCCCTCAGGCGCGGTATTTGCTGGCCAGTCGCGGCAATGGGACGAAGAGCGCACCGCTCCCCTCCTGACCAAACATCTCATAGGCGATTGCCCTGCCGGAAATGGGGAGGAATTAATCTTGAAGCTTACTTCTTGGCAGCCGGCGCGGCGGTGTTGCCCGCGGCAGGCGCCGCGGCATTGCCCGTAGCCGGCGCCGCGCTGTTACCCTCGGCTGCCTTGGCATCCTTGCCCGCCGGGGCAGCGGCCGGTGCAGCCGGCAGCGGCAGGTTCGAGCCCTGCTGGTTGAGGTACAGGATCACGTCGGCACGATCCTTGGGGTTCGACAGGCCGGCGAAGGTCATCTTGGTACCCGGCGCAAACTTACGCGGGCTGGTCAGCCAGGCGTTGAGCGAATCGAAATCCCACTTGCCGCCCTTGGCCTTCAGCGCATCGGAGAAAGCGAAGCCGCCCTTGCCCTGGGCTACCGCTTCGCCGACCGTGGCGTAGAGATTCGGACCGATGCCGTTGGCGCCGCCCTGGTTGACCGTGTGGCACGCCGCGCACTTCTTGAAGACCTCGGCGCCCTTGGCGGCATCGGCGGTCGGGAGCAGAGACGCGATCGGCACTTCGGCCGCGGCGCCGCTGTCGCCGCCTTCGTCCACGGCCTCGACCGGATAGCCTTCCTTCTTGGGTTCGCCGCTGTGGAACATCATCCCGCCAACGATCGTGGCGCCAAGCGCGACAAAGCACCCTGCGAGGGTCCAGCCAGCGATCGTGTTGGTCTTGTCGGACATGATTTTTCGCGTACGCCCCTGAATTGAGTAGCAGCCCTTTAGTAAGCGTATTCGCAGGGGGCAAGGTGGCTGTTGTTTGGCGACCTGCGGTCGCGAGCGGCACCAGCCCACTCCCCCACCCGACCGCCCAATCAGGATATGCTATGGGTGGTCGGGTGGGGGAGTGGGCTGGTGCCGTACACGCGCGTGAGCGCGTCAAACAAAGCTCGGGTTGCTACAGATGATGCCCGCCTCTAATCGCCGCCGCCATGGAGAACTTCGCCGCCCCCGCCCAGCCCATCGTTGCCGCGATGACCGAAGCCGCTGCCCGCGAGCCCGAGCGCGCGGTGGCGTTCCAGGGCGCGCCGGGCGCCAACAGCCATGTCGCGGTCGAAGAGACGTTTCCCGACGGACTGCCGCTACCCTGCTTCAGCTTCGACGACGCGATCGATGCGGTGAAGGAAGGGCGCGCCGATTGCGCAGTCATTCCGATCGAAAATTCGCTCCATGGCCGCGTCGCCGACATCCATTTCCTGCTGCCCGAATCGGGGCTGGTGATCACCGGCGAGCATTTCCTGCCGATCCGCTACGCCTTGATGGGCGTCGGCCCGCTCGACGGCGTCAAGGAAGCGATGAGCCATCCCCAGGCGCTGGGCCAATGCCGCCATTGGCTGAAGGCGCACGGCATCACCCCGATCGCCTATCCCGACACCGCCGGTGCCGCCGCCTTGGTCGCCGAAATCAACGATCCCAAGGTCGCCGCGCTCGCGCCGCCGCCCGCGGCCAAGATCTACGGGTTGGAGACGCTGGCGAGCGACATCGCCGATGCCGAGCATAATACCACGCGCTTCGTGACCCTGGCGCGGGGCAGCCGTCCGCTGACGGGTGAGGGGCCGTTCATGACGACGATCATCTTCGAGGTGAAGAACGTCCCCGCCGCGCTCTACAAGGCGATGGGCGGGTTCGCGACTAACGGCGTCAACATGACCAAGCTCGAAAGCTATCAGCGCGGCGGCAGCTTTGCCGCGACCGACTTCTTCGCCGATGTCGAGGGCCGGCCGGGGGATGAGAATCTGGATCGCGCGTTGGAAGAACTGGGCTTCCACTCAAAATGGATGCGGGTGCTGGGCAGCTATCCGCAGGCGCGGAAACGGGGATGACCCCGCGCGTCCTGATCATCGCCGGATCCGATTCGGGCGGCGGCGCCGGGATCCAGGCCGATATCAAGACGGTGACGATGCTCGGCGGCCACGCCATGACCGCGATCACCGCGATCACCGCGCAGAATACGCTCGGTGTCCAGGCGGTGTTGCCGGTGCCGACCGACATGGTGATCGCGCAGATCAACTCGGTGGTCACCGACATCGGCGTCGACGCGGTGAAGATCGGGATGATCGGCTCGGCTGCGACCGCGCATGCGGTAGCGGATGTGCTCGAGCATTTGTCGGTGCCGATCGTGTTCGATCCGGTGATGGTCGCGACCAGTGGGTCGGTCCTGGCGGACGACGAGACGATCGCTGCCTTCGAGCGATTGATGCGTGTTTCCGAGGTAACGACGCCCAATCTTCCGGAGCTGAAAGCGCTGTCCGGCATGCCCGTCGACGACAGCGAGGCGGTCTATGCGGCGGCGCAGACGATCGCCGTTCGGCACCGTTGCGCAGTGCTGGCCAAGGGCGGGCACGGTCGTGGTCGAGAGATCGTCGATCGCCTTGTCTATGTCGACCCGATGGACGGGCGGCCGACGGAATGGCGCAGCGAGCGCATCGACAGCAACGCTACTCATGGCACCGGGTGCACCTTGGCATCGGCGATCGCGACGATGCTGGCGGCGGGGCATTCGCTTGAAACCGCGATCGAACGCGCCCGCCAATTCGTCAGGCTCGCGATCAAGGGAGCGCCGCAACTCGGTGATGGTCACGGCCCGATGGGCCATCAAGCGGTTCGGCTCGATGTTTCGATCGGCCCGGGTGCTTGCCTCAATCAGGTGACGATTGCGGCAACCGACTATGCCGAGACCTGCTCATTCTACGAGCGATTGGGGTTGCGGCAGATCGTCGGCACTGACGATGCGCATTATGCCCGTTTCGAAGCGCCGGGCGGGATGACCTTGTCGATCGAAACCGGTGCGCAGCCGACCGTATTTCTCGAAGTCGACGATCTCGACGGAACAGTCGAATGGCTGCAAAAAGACGGCATCGTGTTCGACCGGTTGCCAACTGATCAGCCCTGGCTTTGGCGTGAAGCGCGCCTGACCGATCCGTCGGGTAATGCCCTATGCCTGTACCAAGCCGGCGAGAACCGGCGCTATCCGCCTTGGCGGCTTAGCTGATGCCCGGCCTCAAACACGAAAAGCTCTGCCTCGCCCCGGTCGCGGGGGTCGACGAAGCCGGCCGCGGGCCGCTCGCGGGACCGGTGGTGGCTGCGGCAGTGATCCTGCCGGCCAAGGGTATCCCGCGCGGGCTCGACGATTCGAAAAAGCTGAGCGCCACCGAGCGTGCGCGCCTGCACGGGCGGCTGATGGACTGCGCGATGGTCGGCATCGGCATTTGCGAGGCCGAAGAGATCGACACGCTCAATATCTATTGGGCGACGATGAAGGCGATGACGCTCGCGGTGGAAGCATTGGGCTGCCCGCCCGGACACGTACTGGTCGACGGCAATCGCCTGCCGCGCTGGACATATCAGGCGAGCGCGATCGTCGGTGGCGACGGGATCAGCATGTCAATCGCCGCCGCGTCGATCGTCGCCAAGCACACCCGCGACACGATCATGATCGCCCATGCCGAATCATATCCGCATTACGGCTGGCACTCGAACAAGGGCTATGGCGCGCCCGAACATCTGCGCGCGTTGCGCGAGCACGGGCCGTGTCCGCTGCATCGCCGGAGCTTCGCACCGGTCGCCCAAGCGGTTCTGCCGTTTTAAGAGTCTTTTGTGCCACACCCCATAAATTGGGGCTGTGGATAACTTCGGACTCAATATCCGGTAAGGGTCGTAAAATGTTCCGCTCGCTTAACCATTTGCTAACCCAAGTCGTTAACTAAACTTCGCTTGACCGGAGTCCGCGCGCTCGGTTTTCGTGCGCGTGTCATTGCGGGGAGTGGTTGCCGATGGGGGTCATCGAGAAGGTCAGTGCGCGTATCGCGCCGTCGGTGCTCGTGCCGGGCGAACTCCCGCTCGACCGCATCGTCATGGGCGATTGCATCGAGACGATGCGCGCGCTGCCGGCCAAGTCGGTCGACCTGATCTTCGCCGATCCGCCCTACAACCTTCAGCTCGGCGGTGACCTGTCGCGTCCCGACGGCAGCCATGTCGATGCGGTGACCGACGACTGGGACAAGTTCGACAGCCTGGCGATCTATGACCGCTTCACTCGCGAATGGCTGGGCGAGGCGAAACGCATCCTCAAGGATAACGGCACGATCTGGGTGATCGGCAGCTATCACAACATCTTCAAGGTCGGGTCGGCGATCCAGGATCTGGGCTATTGGATCCTTAACGACATCGTCTGGCGCAAGGCCAATCCGATGCCCAATTTCAAGGGCACGCGCTTCACCAACGCGCACGAGACGCTGATCTGGGCATCGACCGGCGAGGGCGCGAAATACACGTTCAACTATCGCAGCATGAAGACGCTCAACGACGAGCTGCAGATGCGCTCGGACTGGGAATTCCCGATCTGCGGCGGTCCGGAGCGGCTCAAGAAGAACGGCGTCAAGGTTCACCCGACCCAGAAGCCCGAGGCGTTGCTCTACCGCATCCTGCTCGCCTGCTCGAAGCCAGGCGATGTCGTGCTCGATCCGTTCTTCGGCACCGGCACCACTGGAGCGGTCGCCAAGCGGCTCGGCCGGCACTGGATCGGGATCGAGCGCGAGCCGGTCTATATCGAGGCGGCAGAGGAACGCATCGCCGCCGCCTTGCCGCTCGACGAATCGGCGCTGACGACGATGCAAAGCCCCAAGGCGGCGCCGCGCGTCGCCTTCGGTGCGCTGATCGAGAACGGCATGCTGGCGCCGGGCACAATGCTGACCGACACCAAGCGGCGCTGGAAAGCGACCGTCGGCGCCGACGGTTCGCTCAAGAGCGATTGCGGTCAGGCCGGGTCGATCCACAAGCTGGGTGCGACCTTGCAGAACGCGCCGGCCTGCAACGGCTGGACTTTCTGGCATTATGAGGCGGTGGACGGGTTGAAGCCGATCGACGCGCTGCGCCAGAATTACCTGCTCGCGACGCAGCCTTAAGGCCCAATTCCGGAAATGCGTCACCCGGGCTTGTCCCGGGGTCCACTGTGCAGCAAACCCGGGACGCGGGGTTCTCGCCGCACGGTGGATGCCGGGACGAGCCCGGCATGACGAAGGAGAGCTGATGCCCGCGCCACTCCACCTCCGCCCCGTCCAGTTCGTAGACACCCCGATCGGCCGCGACGGCGAGGTCGCGCGGCTGGCCGGCGGAATGCAGTGGTTCGCCGCCTATGAAGTGATCGAGGGCGATACCAAGCGGACCGTGTCGATCGCCGAATTCGGCCGCACTTTGTGCGTCAGCGACGAACGCGCCGCCGAACTCCACGCGACGATGACCCGGCCCCGCCCACCGCTGACGCTTGGCGAGCGCATCCTGCGTTTCGATCAGCCGGCGGTCGCCGGCATCCTCAACGTCACGCCCGACAGCTTTTCCGATGGCGGCGAGCAGGACGATCCGGTCGCCGCCGGCGTGGCAATGGCCGCGGCCGGCGCGGCGCTGATCGATGTCGGCGGCGAATCGACCCGACCCGGCGCCGAGCTCGTCTGGGAAGAGGATGAGAAGAAACGCGTCGAGCCGGTCGTGCGCGGGCTGGTGCGCGCGGGGACGCTGGTTTCGGTCGACACGCGCAAGGCGATGGTGATGGAGGCCGCGCTCGCCGCCGGCGCGAGCATCGTCAACGACGTCGCGGCGCTGTTATGGGATGATCGCGCGCTGGACGTGGTGGCAAAGGCAGGCTGCCCCGTCATCCTCATGCACTCGCCCGATCCCGCCAAAGGGCCGCATGGCGGCAGCGGCTATGGCAACGCGCTGATCGAGGTTTATGACTGGCTAGAGGCGCGGATCGCGGCAGTCGTCGCGGGCGGAGTCGATCGCGCCAAGATCATCGTCGATCCCGGCATCGGCTTCGGCAAGTCGCTCCAGGACAATCTCTCGCTGCTCAACGGACTCGCCATGTTCCATGGCTTCGGCTGCCCGATCATGCTCGGCGCCAGCCGCAAGCGGATGATCGGCGCGTTGTCGAACGAAGCACCCGCCGACGAACGCCTAGGCGGCTCGATCACGCTCGCGCTCAAAGGGGCGGAAGCCGGCGTTCAATTGCTCCGCGTCCATGACGTGCCGGAGACGGTGCAGGCGCTGAAAGTCTGGCGCGGCCTGCGCGATCAGGCGCTGGTCGGCGGCTGACCGGATATTGCCGTTGCGACGCGCGTTGCAGACGGCAAGCTAGCGGTCGCCAAAAGGAACGGACGCCATGGACATCAAGCGCAGCGGGTCGCAGCCATCGGGCAAGGGCCCGACGGACTGGTTCACCGGCACGGTCAGGATCGACCCGCTAATCACGGCGCCAGATCCCGCGCGCATCGCCAGTGCCAGCGTGACGTTCGAGCCCGGCGCGCGCACCGCCTGGCACACCCATCCCCTCGGCCAGACACTGATTGTCACTTCCGGCCTTGGTTGGGTCCAGCGCGACGGCGGTCCGGTGGAGGAAATCCGTCCCGGTGACGTGATCTGGTTCGAGCCCGGCGAGAAGCATTGGCACGGCGCGACGCCGACCAATGCGATGACGCATATCGCGATCCAGGAGCGGCTCGACGGCAAGGCGGTCGACTGGCTGGAGAAGGTCACCGACGAGCAATACCGCCGCGATTGAATCGCACTCGATTGGTCGCTGGCCACTCACGGCGCCCGCTGCTAGCCTTTGCCGGTCGAAAAGGACCCGCGAGTGGCATATCGGTAAGCCCGCTCCCTTGCATCTCACCCCGGGATGCACGCTCCGTTTCCGCCATTCGTGGCGGAACCCCCGGCAGGACGCGCGACAGCGCGGGGCCTGCGCGTGGGGACAGTCCGCCGCCGGCCTGTGAGCGAAGGAGCAAGCAAGATGCCGATCATCGTCAGCGACCAGGGAGTCGTTACCCAGATCAATGTCTTCACGGTCAAGCCGGGCGGACAGGATGCCATGATCGCACAACTCGAACGTGGCGTAGCCATTGCGCGCCAAGAGCCGGGCTGGTTGTCTGCCAGCCTGCACCGCAGCCTCGATGGGACTCGGGTGGTCAATTATGCGCAAAGCACCGATCTCGCCGCAGCGGAAGCGATCATCGCTCGGTTGCGCGACGCCGGCATGATCGCGCGTAACGCTGGGGTCGGCACCGCGCATCCTGGCCTCTATGAAGTAGTGCGCGTGTTCGAACTCTAGGTTTCGCGCATATCACGACCGGGCCGCTTGACTTCGAGCGTCACAACGCCACGTGATGCGGACGATAACGGGGGCCCGGTCGCATGCGTCACCAGTTTGTCCGTCGCTTCGTCGCGCTGGCAGCGGCGCTTTCCGTCAGCCTGTCGCTGGCGAGTTCGGCAATTGGACAGGCGACCGGTTCCTATGTCGCACCCCAGCACACCACCGGCTGGCCGGGCCTTGGTACCGGCGACGATCAGGGGGCGGCGGAAGCGTCGCTCGAGCTTGGCCCTGAACTCGAGCGCGACCGGTCACCGATCTGGATGTTGGCCGACCAGCGCCGGCTCGACAAGGCGCTCGCCGCGCTCCAGCCGCAGAAGAAAGGCGTGGTCGATGCCTATGTGGTGGTGGTCGGGCTCGACAGCGATCCGATCTTCGGGCGCGAAGCGCGCGAGGCGGGCAGGGTGCTGTCGCGCCGCTACAATGCGGTCGGACACACGATCGTGCTTGCCGGCACCGACGGGTCCGGCCCGAGCGACTTGCCCAACGGCACGCCCCGGGCGTTCGCGCTGACGCTAGCGCGGATCGCCGAACTGATGGACCGCAAAGAGGACGTGCTGGTCCTCTACACCGCCGGGCACGGCGCGCCGGTCGGGCTGGCCTATCATGACGGTGACGAGGGATTCGGCATCATTTCGCCCGCGCGGATGGCGCGAATGTTCGAAGAGCTTGGGATCAGGAACCGCCTGTTGATCCTGTCGGCCTGTTATTCGGGCGTGTTCGTGCCGGCGATGGCCAGCGAGACGACGGCGCTGTTAACCGCAGCCTCGGCTGACCGCACCTCGTTCGGGTGTTCGGCCGACCGCGACTGGACCTTTTTCGGCGATGCGATGATCAACCATGCGCTGCGCCAGCCGGTGCCGCTCGCCAAGGCCGGCGAGGACGCGCGCGCGCTGATAGCGCAATGGGAGAAACAGGGCCACGTCACCCCGTCGCAGCCGCAAATCTCGATCGGCAGCGGTGTCGGCAAATGGCTGGCCCCGCTCGAAGCCCGCATGCCCAAGACCGCGACGGCAATGGTCGGCCGCCCGGCAATCTCGATTCTCAACGATCTGGAACAGTGACGTTCGGATCGCGCATCTCTGCTTGTACTTCGGCCACCAGTTCCTTGCGACTGAGCTTGCCGACCAATGTCTTGGGCAAGGCGAGCCGCACGACCACCTGATCGACGCGTTCGTGATGGCCGAGTTGAGGATTGAGCCACGCCTTGATCTCGTCGCCGGCCGCCGTGGCGCCGTCGTTGAGCGTCACGTAAGCGCGTGGCTGCTCGCCGCGATAGGTGTCGGGGACGCCGATCACGAGCGCCTCCTTCACCGCGGGATGGCGATAGAGCACGGCTTCGATCTGGCTCGGAAAGACCTTGAACCCGCTGACCGCGATCATGTCCTTCAACCGGTCGACGACATGGATGAAGCCGTCCGCGTCGATCGTGCCGACATCGCCGGTGCGCAGCCAGGCTCCCCCTTCGTCGGGAACGAACACCCCGGCATCGGCGTCGGGCCGGTTCCAATAGCCCTTCATGATCTGCGGCCCGCGCACCAGGATTTCGCCGGGTTGCCCGTCGGGGGCGGGACGCGATGCATCCTCTTTATCGGCCAGCCGCACCTCGGTCGCCGGGATCGGTTGGCCGATCGTGCCCAATTTGCCTTCGGCCTCATAGGGGTTGCACGATACGACGCCCGAACTCTCCGACAGGCCATAGCCCTCGATCACGCGCGCGCCCGTCGCGGCTTCGAACTTCGCCTTGACCTCGGCCGGGAGCGGGGCGCCGCCCGAGATGCAATATTTGAGGCTGGAGAGATCGGCCGACGCCAGCTTGGGATGGTCGAGCAGTGCCTGGTACATGGTCGGCACGCCGGGCAGCGCGGTCGCCTTGGTCCGCTCGATTGCCGCCAGCACCTGCGCGCCATCGAAGCGCGGCAGCAGCACGATCATGCCGCCATTGGCGACGGTGCGGTTCATCACACAGGTATTGGCGAAGACGTGGAACAGCGGCAGCACGCCGATGATCCGATCCTCCTCGCCGGGATGCGGATCCAGCCCCTCGACCTGGCGGGCATTGGCCGACAGATTCTGGTGGGTCAGCATCGCGCCTTTAGGCGTGCCGGTGGTGCCGCCGGTATATTGGATCAGCGCGAGCTGGGTTGCGGGGTCGATCGCCGGGAAATCGTTGACACCGTCATTGGCGATCAGCGCGGAAAAGGCGGTGATGCGGGCATCGTCGGGGCGCTTCGTCACTTCCCTGCCGCGGAACAGGCGATAGAAAAGCGACTTGGTTGCGGGCAGGGCGCCCGCCACCGAACCCACCACCAGCCGTTCGAGCCCGCTCTGGTCGAGCACCTTGAGCGCGGTCGGCAGCAGCGCGCTCGCCGAGAGCGTGAAGAGCAGCCTGGTCCCCGAATCCTCGACCTGATGCGCCAGTTCGTCAGCCGTGTAGAGCGGCGAGAAATTGACGACGGTCGCACCCAGCTTGAGCACGCCGTAATAAGCGGCGAGGTAATGCGGAACGTTTGGCAGGAACAAGCCGATCCGGTCGCCCGGCCCATAGCCCATCCGCGCCAGTCCGGTGGCGACGCGCGCCGCGCCACCCACCACTTCGGCATAGGAATAACGGCGACCGAGGAAGTCGAGCAACGGCCGCTCGGGATAGGTTCGCGCAGTGGCCTCGAACATGTCGACCAGCGACAGAGGCGGAAAATCAGTCGCCCACGGCGTGGGGTGACGATAGGCGCTGCCGCGCCATAGGCTCTCCGCGTCTTGTCTCATTGACATTGATGTAAGCGCGCCGCCGGTGCGGCGGCAAGCGGACTTAGCGACTGACCGCGTTTCCGCTGGTCCAGGTCAGCAGGAACTTGACCGCGACCACGCCCAGATCGACTGCCGCCTGGATACGGTGCGGTGTCGGATCGCCGTCACGATGCGTCAGGATCTCGATATCGGCGGTCGGATGGCGCACAACCGCGACCAGCACGAGCAATGCCCCTAACGCGACCATCGCCTTACGCTTACGCATACCCCGCGCCTCCAGCCGCTTCCTATAAAGCCCCGGAGGGCGAGCGACAAGCCAAAGCGGCGGCCATCCGTCGCGATTTCGCAGCCGAAACGGTGTTGGAGTCTGTTTCAGCTTTGCTGAAACGGTTGCGGTGCCGGCCCGCTCCCCCACCCGACCTCCCAATCAGGGTATTCTATGGGAGGTCGGGTGGGGGAGCGCGCGATCGCGGCCGCTCTGCTTGGCATCGAACAGCGCGCGGTCGGCGCGTCGATACATCGCTTTCCAGTCGGCTTCGGTGACGAGCGGCCCGGTGCAGGCGCCGATACTCGCGGTGACGGTCAGGTCGAACGGCATGCGCGCCGATCGCAATTTGGCGAGCACGGCATCGGGTGTGACTGCGCGGTCGGCGGGACACAGGATGGCGAATTCCTCGCCCCCCATCCGCGCGATCAACGCACCCGGCGCGGCCTGGCGCAGCACGCGGGCGAAGACGCGCAGCACCTCGTCGCCGCCATCATGACCCAAGGTCTCGTTGATCCGCTTGAAATGGTCGATATCGGTCAACATCAGCGCCTGATTGGTCTCGCGGCCGATCGCCTGGCGCAGAAAGGCGCGGCGGTTGAGGAGGCCGGTCAACGGATCGGTATCGGCCAGCCGTGCTGCGATGATTTCGCGTTCGATCGCCTCGTCGCGTTCGAGCGAGAGCAAGCGGATGCGATAGGCAATTGCCAGGGTCGAGATGACTGCCTCGAACGCCATCGACAATATAGTCGAATTGTCGAGCCAGAAGCTCCAGGGGATCAGCGCCAGATTACCCAACAGGCGCAGTGCCGCGAACAGGATCGGCGCCGCCCAGGCGACCGCGAACAGCCAGAGATAGGGGCTGCCTTCGGCGCGAGCGCGGCGAATGATCGGGAAGACGACGACGACGATCGCTGCGAAGGTCAGCGAAAAGGCGGTGTCGAGCAGTTGGATGTGCCAGGGTGCGAATAAAGCAACGAACGCGGTCGCGACCACCGATGCGGCGATGATCGCGTTGACCGCCTTACCCACCCAGCCAGCGGTTACCGCGGGCACGAAGAAATAGCGCGCGAAGATCAACGCGGTCGCCGCCGCCGTAGACAGCAGGACGTAATTGAGCCGCAAGCGATCGTTGTTGAGCATGGTCGGGTTGAGCCACGCGAGCGCTCCCGACGAACTCAGCGCGTAGAGCATCAACGCCGCGACCATCGCGCAATAAGCGAGCTGGAAGGGATGACGCAGCGCGCCCCACATGGCGAGATTGTATACCAGCAAGGCCAGGCACAGCCCGCCGAACCCGGCATAGATCGCCGCCATCGCGAGGTTCGCCCGGTCCGATTCAGCAGGGGTAGCGATCGTCGGCGCGATGAGGATTCCGCGCAAATTGGCCGATCCCTCGACATGCCACATCAATCTGACTGGCGGCCCAATGGCGGCCGGGAGCGGCCATTCGATCATCGCGCCCAATTGGAGGTGGTTGCTCGCCTGGTGCCCGTCGAACCGCCAGCCGCGGATCTTGCCGTCGGGATAGAGGGCATAGAGCGTCACGGCCTCCTGCCAAAGGCTCCCGATGCGTACGTGCGTTCGGTTCCCCACGTCGGGAACGTTGGTCAGCGGCTGAGAAATCACCCAGTAATCGCCCGCGCCGAACCAGGTCTGGCGATGCGTGCAATCGTATCGCGCGGTAGCGCCGAACATGGCGGCCGGCTGGTCGCCCGCGCGTGCCGAGGCGACGCAGGTCGACAGCGGCGCACCGACGACGGCACCGCGCGCCCGAGCGGGAAACGCCCATAGCGAGGATATAGCCAGCAGCAGGGCCGTCATCAGCAAGGTGGGAAGGCCGGCAAAGCGCATGCCGCCGACCTAATCCCTCGACCGCAAATTATTGGTAAATCGCACGCATAATATGGTGATTTATCCTTTTATTCAGCAGGGCTTGAACCCGCCCAGCGTGATCCGCGGCTTGCACTTCTTTTTCGGCGGCTCGTTGCCGCTATTGCCGTTGGCAGCACCGCCGTCATTATCGCCCATGTCATCCATTCCCGGCATGCCGAGCATGACCGTGGTATTGGAGCGATAGCGAACCTTGGCGGTCCAGTCGGGCTTCCATGGCAACCGCGCATTGGCCGGGCGCGGCGGATAGGCGAAATTGCGTTCGGGACCATAGGCATAAAGCTGGGTCATCATGAAGCCGCCCGCTGCGCGTTTCACTTCGGTCGGGATCTGGCAGCTCGTCTGGCTAGGCGGCATCACGATCTTTCGGGCGATCAGGCCGGAAACCATGTCGGGCGCGATCCAGTCGGCCAGCCCGCCGCCGAACTGCTTGCCGCTGGCGGACGTCCACCACACCATGTCTGCATCCTCGCCACCTGAACCCTGGGCGCCGATCAGCCAGGCATAATAGCCGGTCGCCAGCGGGACGGAATTCCAGTTCAGCATCTGCGATCCGTCGGATTGCTCGCTGCCACGCGCGTTCAACGGCGCCATGAAATCCTGATCGAGCGCGAACTTGATCTCGGGCGAATAATTGCCCGCGACGCGATGATCGCCGATCAGCGAGGACCCGGGTTTGGCCGACTTGCCCGATTTGGCATTCGGCCATTCACCATAGGTGCGCGATGTGCTCGCGGTGGGGCCGCGGTCGACCGGCACATCGGCGGTGAACAGGCCCGGCGGGAATTGCTGTTGGCCCAATTTGGCAAAGTCGACGACCACTGGCTGGCCCGGGCCGACATGCGCGCCGCAGCCCCAGAAGATCAGCAAACGGCCCTTCGGTCGGCGCATCTCGCCCGGCATTCCTTCGGTCGGGGTCGACTGGGGCGAGGTCAGCGGGACCGACGGGCCAAGCTGCATGCCAGCGGGCATGAAGTGATCGGCCTGCGGCGTGCTGCCGGCCGGCGCGAGCGTCGAGCCCAGGCGCAAGATCAGCGTGTGCGCGACCGAACCGCCGCCACGCCCGCCGCCGAACATCATTTTCATCGGATTGGCGCCGCCCGCGCCGAAGCCCGACGTGGTCGCGACATCCATCTGATAGCGTGCCTTTGGCGGTGCCGACGGCGGCGCCGAATAGCCGATGCTCACGATCGTCGCGATTGCCGCGGCACCGGCCGCTAACGGAATCAAATGGCGTCGCATGGATACACCCCCGCTCTGGTTGTGCAGCCGGATAGCATGATAGCCGAGTCCCCAGATTGGACGAACCCGACGGGCAGCTTGCTTGACTCGCGGAACCATCGGGGTCGTTATGCGATCGGAACGTGGTTAACGGATGAGGGCGTGATGACCCGATCGCTTGTGTTCGTCGGCTTGCCGGCCGTCATGTCGGCCGCTGCGCTGATCGCGCCGGCAGCCGCCGCCTCCGACTATTACGATCGCGATATCCAGACGACGGTGATCAGCGTTGCCGATCTCGATTTGTCGACCGGCTGGGGCATGGACCGGCTGATCAAACGGCTGCGCGGCCGGATCGACGATATGTGCGGCTGGGATGAGGATTGCCGCGACGAGGCGTGGCTGAGCGCCGACTGGCAAGTCGCCCGCGCGGTCACCCGCGACCAATGGCGCCGCCGCATCGCGTTCGAGCGCGAAGCCGATCGGCGCTATTACCGGATGCGGCGTTTCGCACCGCCGCCACCGCCACTGGTCGTGGTCCAGCCACTGCCCAGGATCGCCTATCTGCCGATCCCCGCGCCACCGGCGCAACTCGTGTCGAAGACGACCAAGATCACCACGACCACGACCAAGACGACGACCATCATGCTGACCTATCGCACGCCGCCGGCAACGTTCCGCCCGGCCTGGAAACCGCGCTGCGCCTGTGTGGAGTAGAGGCGGTCGACGATCACGTATTGGTTAATCGGTGCGCGCGTCCCGTTCGACAACGAGCAGATGTGCCTTGGACGAGCGCTGCAGGACGTCGAGCGCCTTCAGTATGATGGCGCGGGCGACCGGCAGGGCAGTACAATACCAGTCAGGGCCGGAGCCGGCAGCTGGCGGACACCCGCGCCGGACTGCATCGCGCCATCGCGCGCTCGGGTAGCGTCACCACGAAGCCGAGATTGAGCGGATCGGGAGCGCCCGGGTAATAGTCCGTGCTCACCGCTTGCGCCCCGCTCGCCATCGCGGCCTTGGCCTTGGAATAGTCACGGCTGCGCGCCTCGACCGTATTGGCGTCGGTGCGGGTCCGCACGATCAAGCCCTCGCGCACCCATTTGCGGATCTTCGCGCCGTCGACAAGCGGGTCCTGGACGATCTGCACCGCCGATTCGGGCTGATCGTCGGGATACCAGCCGAACATCGCCCGCCCCGCGAGCGAAGGGTGTCCGACGCGATAGAGATCAGACACCGCCGCGCGCACGTCGAGCAGGATGTAGATACGCCCCCGCGCGGCCGTCAGCGCCGGCCAGCCGCGGCTATGCACCGCTTCGCGCAGCGTCGCCGCGCCCCCGCGCACCTCGTCCGGGGTGATCAGCCGCTTGCCGGGGAGCACGGAACGGATCTCTCGATCCAAAGCATCGAGCAGGGGCTTGTCGAGCGCCAGCGGGACGGTGATTCCCGGCCGCCCCGAAGGCGTGTCCGCGGCATTGATCGTGATCATGATCGGCAAGTGGTCGGGATGCGCCCGTGACCAGCGATCGACTTCGCCGAGGCACTCGACCAGGGTCGTGCAGGTGCTGAGATAGTCCACATCAGGAATGTGGAACACCTTGAAGCCGGGCTTGAGCATCTTCGCCCGGTCGAAACCGGTCGCCTCCCCGGCTGCCCGCGCCAAGGCCTCCCCCTTTGGGTCGGCATAACGCCCGCCCTCGGGATCGGCGAAGATGTCGATCTCGATCTGACGCACGCCCGCGTCGAGTTGCTGGGCCAGCGGCAGATGATAATAATCGAGCCCGTCGGCCATCGCCGGCGCCGTCGAGCGGATCTGCGCCATGACGGCCGCCGGAATCCGCGCCTTGAAGCTGTTGTGCGAACCGATGACCTGAATGTCGTTCATCGCACGCGGCGGCGTCGCCGTGCCGGCCAACGCCAGCGCAGCGGCGGTGAGAAGCCCCTTGAGCATCAGAACTCCGTCCGCACGCCGAACAGGATCGTCCGGCCCCAATAATGGATCTCGTTATAGCGCAGGGGATCGTCGTTATAGCTATACTGCTTCGCTCCGGCGATGTTGATCGCTTCGACACTCAGCGTCGTCTTGCCGATCATCCGGACGGAGACGTTGCCGTCCAGCGAGCCGAAAGCATCGACATAGCTCGGCGTCTGCGTGGTGCTGCCCGTGCCCGAGAGATACTTGTCGCGCCAGGTGTAGGAAAGCCGCGCCGACACCGGGCCGTAATCATAGAAGCCGACCAGGTTAAAGCTGTTCTTCGACAGGCCGATCAGCTGATCCTTGATCGTCCGCGCGCCGGCCGTGTAATTCGCCTGCACCGACGTGTGGGTGTACGACGCCTGGATACCCAGCCCGTCGAACGGCTTGGGCAGGAAGGTGAATACCTGGTTGTAGGCCGCCTCCGCGCCATAGACCTTGGCATTGCCGCCATTGACCTGCGTGCTCAGCAGGATCGTGCCGCGGCCCGGAATCTCGACATTGACGTTCTGCGCGGTGATGTAATTGTCCATCGCCTTGTAGAACAGGGCCGCGGTGAGCGAGCCCTTGCGATTGAAATACCATTCGAGCGAACCGTCGAACTGGGTGGCGAGGAAGGGCACGAGCTCGGGATTGCCGCCGCTTCCGGTCGGCGCGTCGGTGGACACGCTGATCTGCGGCGCGCTCTGGGTCACGTTGGGTCGAGTCAGCACGCGGCTGGCGGCGAGGCGCGCGATCAGGGTCGGGCTCAGCTCGGCGCGCAGGTTGAAGCTCGGCAACCAGTTGTTGAAGGTCTTGGGAAAGCTCGCCGGCGTCGGCGCGGTGCCGATCGTCAATGTGCCGCTCGCCACCTGATCGGTGTGCACGTAGCGCACGCCGATATTGCCGGTCACATCGACTCCACCCAGCGCGAAGGCATAATCGGCGCGCAGATAGGCGCTCGCCGTCTTCTCGGTCACCACATAGGAGGCACGCAAGTCGCTCGCGGACAGCGGCGCGTTGGCCACGGCGTCGGTGAACAATTTGTCGTAGAAGACGCTGGTGATCGGCACGAGCCAGCTACGCGGCGCATTGCCGGGCACGCCGCTCAGGAAGTTGTCGAACGGGATTTGCTCGAACCCGTTCGGCGCGAAGCCGGTCAGCGGAATCTGGCCCGGATTGACGGTGAAATCGCGGCGCCAATAATCCCGCTTGCGCGAGTGATATTCGCCGCCGGCCGTGATCTTGCGGAGAAAGCCATGCATGTCGTGACCGACGTCGAACCGGGCGTATCTGTCCCAGTCCTTGCTGTTCTTTGGCGCGATGTTGAACGGATAGAGCACGTAGTTCGCGGCATTGGTCGGGTCGACCGGCGTGGTGAAGGTCGGGATCACCTTGTACCCGCCCGACGCGTCATAGGTCAGCGGCGCAAAGAACATCGCGCGGCTGCGCACGGTGCCTTGGGCATAGCTGGGGTGGAAGCTATGCGCGTAGGACCAGTTGAGATTGGCCGAGATGTCCCAGCCGTCGGGCTTCCAGCTCTGCTTCAGGCCGATGCTGAGCAGGTCGTGACGGTTGAGGCTGTATTCGCGCGACGCCATGAAACGCACGTCGTTGATCGTCGCGGCGACGACGGTGTTGCCGTCGAGCTTGACCGATCCCGGCACCAGCACCGGGCGGTGTCCCGCGACGCTGGTGTCATCGGGATAGATGTCGAGGCCGAATTCATCATAGGCGACGTCGAGCCGCGTCGCGAGCACGTCGAGCGTGGTCTCGAGCCCGGGCGAGGGCCGCCACTGCGCCGAGATCAACCCCGAGAGGCGCTTGCGGTCCTCGGTCTCGATCGTCGGACGGGTGCGGGTCGGCGTGTAAAAGCCAGTGCCAAGCACCGACGTGAACCGGTCGAGGGTCCAGCCCGTATTGTACCAGCGGTCGTTGCGGACCGACTTGGCCCAATATTGCGCGCCGGCGAGGATACCGAACGTGCCGTCGCCGTTCTTGAAGCTGGTGATCGCGGTGGCGTTCGGCTTCACCTTGTCGGTCATCGTCGTCCAGGTACCGCGCAGATTGAGCGTGGTCTTGGTACCGACGTCGAGCGGGCGAAAAGTTTTGACGTCGATATTCCCGCCCAGCGCGCCTTCGGTCATGTCGGCGGTCGGCGTCTTGACCACGTCGATCTGCGACACGAACTCGGCTGGCAGCATCTCGAAGCGGAACTGGCGGCCATTGGCGCCGCCATTTTCGATCAGGTCGTTGATCGCGATCGTGCGGCCATTGAGCATCGTGCTCTGGAACTGCGGCCCGAGCCCGCGAACGCTGACATAGAGTCCCTCGCCGCGTGGCCGAGTGATCGCCACGCCCGTGACGAGCTGGAGCGCCTCGGCCACATTCTGGGTGGGGAATTTGCCGATATCGGTCGACGCGATCGAATCGACACCATAAGCGGCCTGGCGTTTGGTCTCGGCCGCTGCGGCGAGGCTCCGCGCATAGGAGCCGGTCACGACGATATCCTCATCGGAGCCTGCCGGCGCATCCTGCACGCTTTGGTCGGCGCCCGCGGCCACGGTCTGGGCATGCGCGGATTGGGCGATGCCCAACGCGGCGAAGGTAAATGGAAGCGTCGCCCGAAGCAGGCGTGAAGTGCGCGACATTTTTGAGTTTCTCCCCTCGGGTGTAGTCCCCGGCGGGGCCGCCAATAAGCCCGCCCTATTGCGTTTCGGCGGCGGAGTGGTTGCAGAAGCGTTTCAAGTACAAGTCGCTTGGATGACTCGGATTGCCTGATCGCTCCGGGTCCGGGAGGTGGATCTGCGAAGCTCCGGGCGACGTTTCGCCCGGCCTGGAAGCCGCGCCGCGCCTGCGTGGAGTAGGGCGGCTGACGATCGCGTAGTTGGCGATCGGCGGATGTGGTGGTCGTTCGCTGGTACGAGTTCGGGACCTGCGACACCGGGCGTCGCTAAACTCGATCAAGAGAGTATTTGATTAGCTGGGTCGGCGATGTTTGATTGCCGTTCCAATCTTAGGCGGCGATAAAAGGTGTTATGCGCGTTCTTTTCCTGATCGGCTCCATCGCGGCCCTTCTTGCTGCAGCCCCGGCAAATGCGCTGTGCTTTTACACAAAGGCAGATTTCTACGCCGGAAAGGCGCGTTCCTACACCTCCATCCCGCAAGAGTTTCGGGATTCACGCTGGGTCGTCCGCGCGCGGGTGACTAACGCCCGTTACCATAGCACCGACAGCGACAGCTGGACGCTCTATACGGTCCGCGTGCTCGACCGGTTCAAAGGCCCGTCGACACACGCCATGCGCGTGTTCACATATCGCGACAGCGGCGGTTTCTATCTGGATAAGGGCCCTAATTTGCCGGATCGAGCCAACGACTATCTCCTCTTCCTCAACCCGGCGACCCAAGTTCTGCCGCGTGGTATGAGAAACGTCGTCGAGGTCAATTTCAGCTGCGGGCAGTCGCGACCGTGGAAAGAGCTTACCCGCACCGATCTTGCCAAGCTGGACCTCCTCGCCGGCCGATCGCGCCGTTAGCGGCGATGATCTCAACTTTCATTCGGCTACGCGCCCCGCTTCGGTCATTCGGCGAGCTTGATGCGCAGTCCAAAAGCCGCCGTTTACCGCTGCACCAGATCCGGCGCCGACCGGGAGCAGGCCGCTTGAACAGTCGGTTGCGCTCTATGCGAACGACCAGGGCGGATCGGCGAGTGCCTTGGACAGATAGTCGATCAGCAGTTGGACGCGTTGTGGCCGTAACGGGTTGGGTGGCATGACGAGGTGCAACCCGAGCGGCTTGGGCAACCATTCAGGCATGCCGATTTCCAGTGCCCCGCTACGCAGTTCCCGCCACACCAGGAACTCGGGTTGCAGCGCTAGGCCTTGCCGTGCCAGCAACAACGGATTGAGCATGTCGGCATTATCCGCCCAAAGGCGGACTGGCGGTTCGACCACTTCCTCGCCGAACAGCGGGTGGCTGAACCGCCAGGCGCCGCGTTGCGTGCTCCCGGTATAAACCAGCGCATCGTGACGCAGGAGTTCGGCCGGATGCGTCGGACGCCCGCGCGCGTCGAAATAGCCCGGTGCCCCGACCAGCAGAATCCGCACGGTGCAGAGCTTGCGTGCCAGAAGCGATGAATCCTCGAGGCTGGCGATGCGCAGCGCGAAATCGAATCCCTCGGCCACGAGATCAACCCGCCGGTCGCTCAGCGCCAAATCGAGCGTGATGTCCGGATAAGCGTCGAGAAATTCGGGCAACACGGCGCCAAGATAGGCGGTGCCGAACGACAATGGCGCGCTGACCCGCACGAGCCCGCGCGGTACTTTCGACTGATCGGCGGCTTCGTCTTCCACCGCCTCCCCTTCGGTGAGGATCCGCGATGCGCGATCGAGCGAGGCGCGGCCCGCTTCCGTCAACGACAGTCGGCGCGATGTGCGCGCGAGGAGCGCAAATCCCAACCGCTTCTCCAGCCGCCCGATCGCCTTCGACACGGTGGGGTTGGACAAGCCGAGTTCGTTGGCAGCGCCCGAAAAAGAGCCGATTTCGGCGACCTTCGCAAAGATCGCCCAAGCTTCGAGGTCGGGAAGTCGTCTTGTCATTTTCGGCAATGATGTGATGCCAACGTTTCTATTTCGTCAAGTCGGTTTCGACCGCATCTTGCAGTCATCGGAGCAACGACGCTCCTCCGGAGACACAAGATGATCGAACGCCGCCCCTTCGCCGAGCTTGGCAGCGCCAATCACGGCTGGCTCGACGCCAAGCATCATTTCTCGTTCGCCAATTACTATGATCCTGCCCGGATGGGCTGGGGCCCGATCCGCGTGTGGAACGACGACACGATCGCCGCAGGCACCGGCTTCCCGCCACATGGCCACGCAGACATGGAGATCATCACCTATGTCCGTGAAGGCGCGATCACGCATCAGGACAGTCTCGGTAATATCGGACGCACCGAAGCCGGCGACGTTCAGGTGATGAGCGCCGGATCGGGTGTCCGCCATTCCGAATATAACCGCGAACCCGGTACGACGAAGATCTTCCAGATCTGGATCGAGCCCAAGACCCGTGGTGAAACCCCGTCCTGGGGCGCCAAGCCCTTCCCCAAGGGAGATCGCTCTGGGCGTTTCGTGACGCTGGCCAGCGGTTTTACCGATGACGCCGATGCGCTGCCGATCCGTACCGACGCCCGCATCGTCGGCGCCACGCTGAAGGCTGGCGAGACTGCAGAATATCCGCTGGGCGATGGTCGTCACGGCTACCTCGTACCCGCGAGCGGCTCGGTCGAGATCAACGGAATCCGCCTCGAGGCGCGCGATGGTGCGGCAATCGCCGACGAACCAGTGCTCCGCGTCACCGCGATCAACGACGCCGAGATCGTCCTGGTCGACGCCGCCTGAGTGATTTTTTGTACCGCGTACGCCCCATCACACGACCACAGGGAGAATGACCATGACCACCATCACCACGCAGGACGGCACCGAGATCTTCTACAAGGACTGGGGTCCCAAGGACGGGCAGCCGATCATGTTCCATCACGGCTGGCCGTTGAGCTCCGACGACTGGGACGGGCAGATGATGTTCTTCGTGCAGAAGGGATATCGGGTCATCGCCCACGACCGGCGCGGACATGGACGCTCGACCCAGTCGGCGACCGGTCACGACATGGATACCTATGTCGCCGACGTGATTGAGCTGACCGATGCGCTCGACCTGAAGAATGCGATCCATATCGGCCACTCGACCGGCGGCGGCGAAGCCGCGCGCTATGCCGCGCGGGCCAAGCCGGGCCGCGTCGCCAAGGTCGTGCTGATCAGCGCCGTACCGCCCCAGATGGTGCAGACGCCCAGCAACCCCAATGGTGTGCCGATGTCCGTGTTCGACGACATCCGTGCCCAGACCGCCGGCAACCGCGCCCAATATTATTACGACTTCACGATGCCTTTTTACGGCTTCAACCGCGATGGCGCGGAGGTGAAGGAGGGTGTGCGCCTCAACTGGTGGCGGCAGGGAATGATGGGTGCCGCGCTGGCGCACACCCTGGGGATCGCAGCCTTCTCGGAGACCGACTTCACCGAGGATCTGAAAGCGATTACCGTGCCCGCTCTGGTGCTGCACGGGGAAGACGATCAGATCGTGCCGATCGACATCTCCGGTCGGCTGTCGGCCAAGCTCATCCCCGGGGCGCAGTTGAAGACCTATCCGGGCTATCCGCACGGCATGCCGACGATCCACGCAGATCAGATCAACGCCGATCTGCTCGCCTTCATCCAGGGCTGAACGAGCAAACCGCGTGGCGCATTCAACGCGCCACGCGGTCTCGCACTATCGAGGAATTGCATCATGAAGCGCTCGATCTTTCTTGCGGCCGCCATCTTGTTCACGGCGTCCAGCGCGTCGCTGGCGCAACCGGCCCGATCCGAAGGCGGCGCTGCCATCACCGCGGACTATTCGGTCGGCCCGCAATATGATTCGACCCATGTTTACGTCGCGCCGGAAGACTTCGATCGCTTCATCGCCAGCTTTGTCGCCACGTTTGGCGGCACGGCCAGCAAGCGCGGCGAGTTTCAGGTCACGCCGACGGCCAGCATGACTCTCTCGCAAGTCGCGATGACGCCAGCCGGAATGGTATCGGTGTTCGGGTTCAAGACGCCGGTCCCTTATCCGTTCGGGTCGGAGCGCACCGGGTATCTCGTCACCGATATCGATGCCGCCGTCGCGGCGGCGAGAAAGGCGGGCGCCGTTCGCCTGGTGGATACCTTCCCCGATCCGATCGGCCGCGACGTGCTCATCCAATGGCCCGGCGGCGTGAACATGCAGCTCTACTGGCACACCGTGAAGCCGAGCTACGCGCCGCTGGCCACGGTGCCGGAGAACCGCGTCCACCTGACGCCGGATGCGGCCGACATGTTCGTCAAAAGCTGGGTGCGGTTTTCGCACGGCCGCGTCGTGTCAGATGACAAAGCGGCGCCGGGCGTTGAGATTGGCGAACCCGGCAAGACTTACCGTCGAATTCGGCTGACCTCGGGCTATGGGCGGATGGCGATACTTGTCAGTGGTGGAGCATTGCCTTGGCCCTACGGGCGCGAACTGACGGGATATGCCGTGCCTGACCTGTCCGCTACGCTGGCCAAGGCAGCGACGACGGGCGTCGAGCAACTCGTCGCGCCACATGCGGAGGGGGATCGGCAATCAGCGATCGTCCGATTCCCAGGCGGCTATATTGCCGAAGTTCATTCCCCAGCACGCTGATGGCGGAGTTCCCGCATTGGGTCACTTGTAGAACCGTCCGCGAGGCGTGCGGAAACGAACATTGCAGGCGCCTCGAATCACTCATGATTGCAGATGTTTGTTCGTCGTCTAAGGTGGTTGGCAGAGTCGGACCAAATGGAGTGCCGATGCCTAAGGTGGGAAACGATCCGCGCAAGCACATCACCGCCTTGCTTGCCGCAGCAGCGATAGGGCTCTTCTCCTATTTCGTTGCCGCACTCCTGATCCTGCACGTGTTGAAGCCAGACTATACCGTCGTCGACCACATGATCAGCGATTATGCGGTGGGGCGCTTTGGCTGGATCATGACCACCGCCTTCACATCGCTCGCGATCGGCTGTCTGTTGTTGGGAATCGGCATGTTCCGACAGGGTCCGCCATCGTGGCTCGGCCGGCTCGGCGCAGTCCTCTTGATCGTCGTCTTCGCCGGTCTGGTCGTTACGGCAATCTTTCCCACCGATCTCGAAACCGCCCCATCGACACGAACGGGCGACCTTCACGCACTGAGCTTCTTCGTGAACATCGTCGCCATCCTGTTGTCGGCTGTGTCGTTCGGGCTGAGTTACGGCAGTGACGAATATTGGCAGCGTCGAAGGGGCTTCGCGCTGGGATTTTCAGCGCTTTTGATTGTCGCCTTCTTCGCCCAATTCTTCACCCTTCACAGAGGCGCTCCCTACGGGCTCACCAACCGCGCGTTTGTTGCGATCCTGATGTTTTGGCTTATTTCAACGAGCCTGTGGCTGCGCCAGATCGCGATTGTACGTTCCTGAACCAACGACGTAGCGAGCCTTCAACGTGTGGTTTCGCGGCCCGTTTCCTAATGCGGTCCGACGGCAAGCGCGCCTATCAGTCGAGCTCGTGAATGCTACTTGGGCGTAGACCGCTTTGCGCCCTAATTGTGGCCGTTTCATTCCGCTCGGGTGGTGCTCGCAAGCGGCCACCCCAGCGAAAAGCAGCGATCCGATGACGAGACTGGAGGCGCATTTCCTCAGAGGGGCGCAGGAGCGACGTGTCGATCAAAGG
Organism: Sphingomonas sp. P4_D12; assembly: GCF_056401895.1. Classification (NCBI taxonomy): domain Bacteria; kingdom Pseudomonadati; phylum Pseudomonadota; class Alphaproteobacteria; order Sphingomonadales; family Sphingomonadaceae; genus Sphingomonas; species Sphingomonas sp. P4_D12. The sequence continues at coordinate 357,990 of NZ_JBFUIL010000004.1, forward strand.
CATAATGGAGGCGCACGCAGCCGCGATCGAGGGCCTCGGCGGACAGCAGCCGCGGGTGCGCGCGGACCCCGGTTGCGGGGAACAATGGGCGTCCGCCACCGATCAGATCTGGCATGATGTAGATCTCAATTTCGTCCAGCGCGCCTTGCTCGATAAAAGCCATCTGCAACTGCCCGCCACCGAGGATCCAGACGTCGCCGTCGCTCAGCGCCCGGAGTTCTTCGACAAGCGCATCCACGTCGGCTCGAACTGCGAGCGGGCCCTTCGGCGTGACGATAGGTTGCGAGGTAACCACGAGGACACGCTGGTCTCCATACGCCCATGGCGCATCGTCATTCTCGAGGAAGTCGTAGGTGCCGCGCCCCATGACCACGGTCCTGATACGTTGAACAAAGGCGCGATAGTCGTGCTCGCCGAGGTCGAGCCCTTCATGCGCGAACAGCCAGTCGAGGCGATCGTCCGCAGTTGCAATATATCCATCGAGGCTGGTCGCTATATAACCCAAGATCCTCGCCACCCAACATCTCCTTGTATATAAACAAACGGCCGTTTATAAATTTGGCATGGGAAGAAGCAAGACCGTTTCGGACGTCGCGCTGCTCGACCTGCTGCTGCCGGCGTTGCGGGACGACGGGCCGGCCGGGCTGACCTTTTCTAAGGCATCAAACGCGGCAGGGCTGTCGCCCGCAAGTCTGGTCCAGCGGTTTGGAACGCGCGACGCGATGATCGTAGCGGTGCTGTCGCATGCATGGGATCGCCTAACTGCGACGACGGCGACGCTCGACGCGGAGCTGCCGCCGACCCCGCAAGGGGCCATCGAACTGCTGCTGCGACTGCTCCCCGGAGACGAGGCGGACTATGCGGTTGGCGACGGGCTGATGCTATTGCGCGAGGACCTCCGCAACACGGCGCTGCGCGCGCGGGGGGCGGCTTGGGGGGCGTCGCTCGCGACGGCGCTTGGGCGACGCCTTGCCAATGAACATGCCGAGGCGCAGCGGCTGGGATGGCAAATGGCCAGCCTCTGGCAGGGTGCGCTCATCTGGTGGGCGTTCACGCGCGGCACTCGGGTCGAGGATGCTGTCGCGCGCAGCCTGGAGGGCTGGTGCCGGAGTGTCGGCCTGCTCCCTGACGCGTGAAGGGCGTTTGCGTTAGATCATATGGCGGCCACATCGAGCGCTCCGAACGGCGGCAATCGCGCCCTTCGTCTCAAAAAACGGCCATCCGCAAACGGCCCAATTCCAGCCCTCCGCGCTCGATAAAGCTTGCAGCACAAAGAGACCGCAAAGCTCGAATATGAAACGGGCCAGGGATCGCTCCCCGGCCCGTTCTGGTTTTTGGCCGATGCCTCGGCTTATTTCGCTTCGGCCTTGGCGGTCTTGCCGCCCTTCTTGCCGGGTTTCTTGGGCGCGGCAGGGGTGATCTCGAACGACAAGGCATTGTCCTTCAATTTCACCACCACTTCGCCGCCATGGACCAGCTTGCCGAACAGCAATTCCTCGGCGAGCGGCTGCTTGATCTTCTCCTGGATCAAGCGGCCCATCGGACGCGCGCCGTAGAGCTTGTCATAGCCCTTGGCGGTCAACCACTTCTTCGATTCGTCATCCAGGCTGATATGGACGTTGCGGTCCGCCAGCTGCAGTTCGAGCTGCAGGATGAACTTCTCGACCACGCGGGCGACGACCTCGGTCGGCAAGTAGCTGAACGGCACGATCGCATCGAGGCGGTTGCGGAATTCCGGCGTGAACATCTTCTGGACCGCCTGCTCGTCCTCGCCCTCTCGAGTGAGGTTGCCGAAGCCCAATGTCTCGCGCGCCATGTCCGACGCGCCGGCATTGGTGGTCATGATCAGGATGACGTTGCGGAAATCGACCGACTTGCCGTGCTGATCGGTGAGCCGCCCATTGTCCATCACCTGCAACAGGATGTTGAACAGGTCCGGATGCGCCTTCTCGATCTCGTCGAGCAGCAGCACGCAATGCGGCTGTTGGTCGACCGCATCGGTCAACAGGCCGCCCTGGTCGAACCCGACATAGCCCGGAGGGGCGCCGATCAGCCGGCTGACCGAATGACGCTCCATATATTCGGACATGTCGAACCGCTGCAGCGGGATGCCCATGATCGAGGCGAGCTGACGCGCGACCTCGGTCTTGCCGACGCCGGTCGGGCCGGTGAACAGGTAATTGCCGATCGGCTTTTCGGGGTCGCGCAAGCCGGCACGGCTCAGCTTGATCGCCGAGGACAGCTTCTCGATCGCGTCATTCTGGCCGAACACGACGCGCTTCAGATCGGTGTCGAGCGTCGCGAGAGCGAGCGTATCGTCCTTCGACACCGATTTCGGCGGGATGCGCGCCATCGTCGCGATCACCGCCTCGATTTCACGCGTGGTGATTGTCTTCTTACGGCGGCTCGGCGGCACCAGCATCTGCATCGCGCCGACTTCGTCGATCACGTCGATCGCCTTGTCGGGCAGCTTGCGGTCGTTGATGTACCGCGCCGACAATTCGACCGCCGCTTTGATCGCGTCGGGTGTGTATTTGACCTGGTGATGCTCCTCGAACGCCGAGCGCAGGCCCGCCAGGATCTTCACCGTGTCCTCGATCGTCGGCTCGTTGACGTCGATCTTCTGGAACCGGCGCAGCAGCGCGCGATCCTTTTCGAAATGGTTGCGGAATTCCTTGTAGGTGGTCGAGCCGATGCAACGGATCGTGCCGCCCGACAGAGCCGGCTTGAGCAGGTTCGACGCGTCCATCGCGCCGCCGCTGGTCGCGCCGGCGCCGATCACGGTGTGGATCTCGTCGATGAACAGGATCGCGTCGGGCATCTTCTCGAGCTCGGTGACGACCTGCTTCAGCCGCTCCTCGAAATCGCCGCGATAGCGCGTGCCGGCGAGCAGCGCGCCCATGTCGAGCGAATAGATGACGGCAGGCTTGAGCACGTCGGGCACGTCGCCCTCGATGATCTTGCGCGCCAGGCCTTCGGCGATCGCGGTCTTGCCGACGCCGGGATCGCCGACATAGAGCGGATTGTTCTTCGACCGGCGGCACAGGATCTGCACCGTGCGATCGACCTCGGCGTTGCGGCCGATCAGCGGGTCGACCTTGCCGTTCTTGGCCTTTTCGTTGAGGTCGACGGTGAATTGCTTGAGCGCGCTTTCGTTCTTGCCCTTGTCGCTCTTGGTCGACTTCTCTTCCTCGGCGCCCTTGGGAGTCGAGGCTTCGACGGGCGCGCCGCCCTTGCCGACGCCGTGCGAGATGAAGCTGACCGCGTCGAGACGGCTCATATCCTGCTGCTGCAGGAAATAGACCGCGTAGGATTCGCGCTCGCTGAACAGAGCGACCAGCACGTTGGCGCCGGTCACTTCGTCGCGGCCCGACGACTGGACGTGGAGGATCGCGCGCTGGACGACGCGCTGGAACCCGCTGGTCGGCGACGGGTCGGTGGCCTTGTCGACCTTGAGCGCATCGAGCTCGGTGTCGAGATATTGCGCGACGGTCATCTTGAGCTCGTCGAGATCGACGCCGCACGATGCCATCACCTTGGAGGCATGTTCGTCATCGACCAGCGCAAGCAGCAAATGCTCGAGCGTCGCATATTCGTGGCGGCGCGACGAAGCGGCTTCGAGCGCCTTGTGAAGGGTGGTTTCGAGCGCGGAGGCGAAACTCGGCATTAGACTATTACTCCTGACGGGCCGCATGGACGCACGGCCCTTTTCCCTAATGTCGGGACGGGAGGGCCCCGCATCAAGCGCCGGCCATTCTTCGCATCGTCAGGTCGGCCAATTCCCGAAAAAAGCCTGGCCGGCGCGAAGATGCGATTCGCGCTCATCGCTTGAATAGCGAGTCAGCGCTTGCACGATGGTTAACGGCGCGTTGCATATGTTTTTTGACGCGGGCGATTTCGCCTTCGAGGAGAGCGATCCGCTCCTCGAGCTCGGCCACCGACAGTGGATCGAGGTCCTGTTTTACCAGGAGCGCGATCGCGTCGCCAGGGCGCGGAAGATTCTCTTCGGAATCCATGACCGTGAACGTTGACCCTGGGCCGGGCGATGTCAATAACCCGAGAAGGTTTCCGACGAAGGGGTGCGAATGGACGCGATACCGACCGTGATGCGCGCGATCGATCCGGAACAACCAGGCGGACCCGAGGTGCTGCGGATCGTCGAGCGTCCGGTACCGACACCCGGCGAGGGTGAGGTATTGATCCGCGTCGCTGCCGCCGGAATCAACCGACCCGAAGTGCTGCAACGGATGGGTGCCTATCCGCCGCCGCCGGGCGCGCCGTCTATCCCGGGGCTGGAAGTCGCCGGCACGATCGTCGCGATCGGCGCCGGCGTGGAGCGCGACCTGGTCGGCCAGCCGGTCTGTGCGCTGATCGCCGGCGGCGGCTACGCCCAATATGCGGTCGCGCCTTATGGCCAATGCCTCCCGGTGCCGGAGGCGCTGACCATGATCGAAGCCGCGGCGATCCCTGAGACGCTGTTCACCGTGTGGACCAATTTGTTCGAGCGCGGTTACGCGGCCGAGGGTGACACCGTCCTGGCCCATGGCGGCACCAGCGGTATCGGCACGATGGCGATCCGATTGTGCAATCTGTTCGGCGTGGAAGTGATCGTCACCGCCGGATCGGACGAGAAATGCGCGGCGGCCAAGGCGGTCGGCGCCGATCATGCGATCAACTACAAGACCGAGGATTTCGTCGAGCGGGTGAAGGCGATCACCGGCGGCAAGGGGGTAGCGGTGGTGCTCGACATGGTCGGCGGGGACTATGTCCCGCGCAACATGCAATGCCTTGGCGATGACGGCCGCCATGTTTCGATCGCGGTGCAGGGCGGCGGACAGGCGACGATCCCGATCTTCGAGATCATGCGCCGCCGGCTGACGCTGACCGGATCGACGCTGCGCCCGCGTTCGGTGGCATTCAAGACCGCGGTCGCCGACGAGCTCGCCCGCACGGTGTGGCCGCATGTCGAGGCGGGCGAGTTGAAGCCGGTGATCGACACCGTGTTCGCGTTCGATCGGGCGCCCGACGCGCACCGGTTGATGGAATCGGGCAATCATGTGGGCAAGATCGTCCTTGAAATCGGATAGGACGAAAAAGGGGGAATAGATGGGCGATTGGGATGACCCCAGCGTGCCGCAGGAGCCGCGGTCGATCTGGCATGACGCGTTGCTGGTAGGGGCGCTCCTGATCTTCATCGGCGCGCAATTCGTATCCGACCGGCCGATCGGATTCGTCAATCGTCCGGTCGTCGCCGATGTCGCGCCGTTGCCGCCCAAGGCCGATCGCGATCGCTACGCTACCTATATCTCGAACGCGACGTACATGATTCCCAAGCTGAAGCGCCCCAATGCGCTCAACGCCGCGCGGGCGATCGCCCGCTTCCTGACGGCTGCTCCCGATTCTTCGCGACCGCCGGTGCGCGTCGGCTATTCGGCGCGTGAGGTCGATGCGTTCGGCATGCCGTTCTTCGCCTATAAGGAGGCAGGCTACGTGCTCTATTTCGACGATTGGGACAGCGACGGTTCCTTTCTGCTCGCCGCACCGATCGGTTCCGAGGGACTCGACCTGTTGCGCAAGGAAACCGCGTCCGATGTCGGCAGCGGCTGGATTTTCCCGTTCTGGGCGCATTTCTGGGGCTGGGTGCCGCTGCTGCTCGGCGGCGTCTGGGGCTGGCTGCACTACCGTCGGCGCGAACGCCGTCGCGCGGCGCTGGGAATCATATAAGCCCGGCTGATCACCACGCGGACGTTTTTGGTTGGACTTGGGCGTCGGCTCGCGCTTTTTCTCGCAGCTGCTAGCCAGAGGGGGAGCGCGATGGCCAATCTGATCCTGCACGAATATTCGGCGTCCGGAAATTGCTACAAGATCCGGCTGACCGCGGCGCATCTCGGGCTCAAGCTCGACCGGCGCGAATATGACATCATGAAAGGTGAGACGCGGTCCGACGCGTTCCTGTCGGGAGTCAACGCCAATGGCCGCATTCCGGTGCTCCAGGTCGGCGATGACTTCCTGCCCGAAAGCAGCGCGGCATGCTTCTACCTTGCCGACGGATCGGCGCTGATCCCGGCCGATCGCTTCGACCGCGCCGACATGCTGCGCTGGATGTTCTGGGAGCAATATAATCATGAGCCCAACATCGCTACGATCCGATTCTGGATGACCCTGATCGGGGAAGACAATCTGACTGACCTCCAGCGCGCCCAATTGCCGGTCAAGCGCGCGGCGGGGGATGCCGCGCTAACCCTGATGGACGAGCATCTGGCGCAGACGCCTTTCCTTGCCGGCGGCCGCTTCAGCCTCGCCGACATCGCGCTCTATGCTTATACCCATGTCTGCGAAGAGGGTGGGTTCGAGCTGCACCGTTATCCGGCAGTCCAGACCTGGATTGAACGAGTTGCCGCATTGCCGGGGCATATCGCCATCACCGACTGATCTGGCTTAGTCGGAAGACGCCGGCGATCCGGTAGGTAGCCATACCGAGAAACACGCGCCCGAACGGTCGGCGCGATTGTCGGGGACGATCCAGCCACCATGCGCCTCGGCAAGTTTCGCGGCGAGCGTGAGGCCGATGCCGCTTCCTGGCCGTCCGGCACGGCGGTCCGCTCCCGCTCGCCAGAACGGCGTGAATAAAAGCGGCCCGTCCTCTGGCTGAAACCCGCGTCCTTCGTCGATCACGCTGGCGACGGCGAATCCGCCCGACATTGTCAGGCGGACGTCCACCCGGCTTCGATCGGGCGCATGTTTGATCGCGTTGGTGAGGATGTTGGTGAACACCTGGGTCAGGCGGACCGGATCGCCCCAGATCCGCACGGCCTCGTAGGATTCGACCAACGACACGCCGCGTTCCGCCGCCGAGGGCCGCAGATCCACGACCGCCGCGCGCAACACCGCTTCGAGATCGATCTGCCGCCGATCGAGGGCAAGCTCGCCGGCATCGGCATGGGCGAGCGTCCGCAGGTCCTCCACGATGTGCGAAAGGTGTTCGACCTGGCGCAGCAACCGGTCCGCTTCGCCCGTTGCCGGATCGATGACGCCGTCGCTCAGACCGTGCAGGCGTCCCTTCAGAATAGTGAGCGGCGTGCGCAATTCATGCGCGATACCGGCGGTAAGCACGGTCCGCTCGCGTTCGTACGCCTCGATATCGGCCGCCATCTTGTTGAAGCTGTCGACCAGTTCGCCGGTTTCGCCCGAGGTCGTACCCTTGATCACGCGGATCGACCGGTTGCCCGCCGAAACCTGGGCGGCGGCTTGCGCAACCGCGGTGATCGGCCGGCTGATGCGGCGCGCGAAGATCATCGCCACCGCACCGCCGACGATCACCGATACCGTGCCGATGGCCAGGATGAACCTCAGGTCGGTAAGGTCGAGAACGTCGCCGCCATACCGTTCGTAGAGCTGGAAATAGCGGTCGCTGTTGCGCTGATGCTTCGCGGCCAGCACACTCAATTCGGCGCGTGCCGCGGGCGGCATGTGTCTGGTAGCCAGGTCGAACTGGTAATAAAGCGAGGTGCGGTAGGCAGCCAGGCCGACGACCATCGTGATCACGGTCATCGCTGCTGCCAGTAGTAGCATCCGCGTGACGATACGGTTCAGGATTCGGGCCATAGTCGATATCCCAATCCGCGCACCGGCTCGATCATCTGCGCGCAGCCGGCCGCTGCCAGTTTCTGACGTAATTTCGACAAATGGCTGTCGACGACGCGATCATAGGCATCGCTGTCGGGCGAGGCGGCGTCGAGGAGTTCGCTGCGCGAGAAGGCGCGCCGCGGCTGCTTCGCCATGTGCGCCAGGATTTCGAACTCGGTCGGCGTCAGCGCGATCCGCGCGAGCGTCGCATCCTTGTCGTTGCGACAGCTCACCACGCGCGCATCGAGTTCGATCACCAGCTTGCCGACCGACAGCGTCTGTCGCCCGAGTGCCCCATGCACCCGGCGCAGGACCGCACGGACGCGCTCGACGACTTCGGAAGGGTTGAACGGCTTGGTGACATAATCGTCAGCGCCCATTCGCAGCGAAGAGAGCTTCGTCACCTCGTCGTCGAGCGCGGTCACCATGATGATCGGCGTGTCCATGCGGCGACGGATGGCGACCAGCGCTTCGAGTCCGTCGCCACCGGGCAGGCCGATGTCGAGCAGCACGAGATCGGGATGCAATTGGGCATGCGCGCGGATCGCTTCCTGGACATTGCTCGCGCGCGCCACCTCGAAGCCGCCGCGTTCGAGATAGGCGGCCAGCAACTCGGCGATCTCCCGTTCATCCTCAACGAGGAGAATATGGTTGGTCATGCTTCCCTCTTTCGTCGCGAGACATGGAGGATCGATGGAGATCGACCTCCATCGATCCTCCATCGATCCCACGACAAGGCTTCATCCAGCACCGCCATCAGCCCTTCCGACGCCGGTCGCTGTGGCCGGCATTTGCTGAAAGGCTTCGCATGATTCGTACCATCCTTGGCTATACCCTGCTCGGCGCCGCGGCGCTGACCGCCGCCACGTCCGCCCATGCGCAGGAAGACGACAATAAGGGCTTTTACGGCGTTGCGCGCGTGGGTGCCTCGATCAGCCCGCAAAGCAAGCTCGATCCCGACAGCGCTCCCGCCGGGTCGACCTTCGACGAGAAGACCAAATACAAGACCGGTGTCACCGGCGAACTCGGCGGCGGCTATGATTTCGGCATGTTCCGGATCGAGCAGACGGCGGGTTATACCAGCAACAGCCTCAACGTGCAGGATGCCCAACGGGGCGGATTTGCCGCGTCGGGCCGCACCCGCACCTTTACGGTCGGCGTCTCGGGCTATGTCGACATCCCCATGGGTCGGATGATCACGCCTTATCTGGGTGCCGGGATCGGCGCGGCGCGCGTCGACGCCAATTTATCGCATGTGGATAACGCGACCGGCACCGGCAGCAGCTATTCGGGCAAGGATTGGGGCCTGCAATGGCATGCCGACGCCGGCATCGGCGTGCGCGTCGCCCGCAAGACGACAGTCGAACTAGGCGGGCGTTACACGCAGACCAGCGGTCTCAAATTCGCCGGTCAGAGCGACGGCGCCGCCACCAGCTACCAACCGAAGCTGCGGTCGCTGTCGGCCATGCTGGGGATTCGCCAGAACTTCTGATTTCGCCTGCGGCCGTCCCTCAGACTCCCAATCCGCAAGCCGGAAGGGGCGGCCCGGCCGGCTTGCGCGACCCGACCTCCCCGGCGCGCCAGCCGGTGATCGAGACCAGCGGGGCAACAGGGCTAGCCAGAAACAAGGACCATCTCCCCATGACGAGCCTGGTGAAACGCGCTTTTGTCCGCGCCGCGGCGCTACTGCCGATCTCGGCCCTGCTGATCGGCCTGGAGGTCTGGCTTGCGGCGATCATCGACGACCATGTGTCAGCGACCATCCTGGTGATGATCCTGTCGACCCTCGTCATTTCGCTCGCCATGCCAATATTGTCGAAAGCTCGCTGATCCGCTGGCATTTTTTCAAGTCATTGCGATTCTGTTTGTAACAAAACTTCGTCATAGGCCCGGCAACGTCATCCGTCGGGGCTTGTGACGCATGAATGAAATGACGAAATTGTTACAGGGCGGCAGTATCGCCGACCTGTCGGACTTCGCGAATTCGAAGCCCGCTATTCCGGAACGGGCGACGCATAGCCGTCGTCAGTACCGGACCATCTGGATCAGCGACGTCCATTTGGGGACGAAGGGCTGTAATGCCGAGATGCTGATCGACTTCCTCGACCATGTCGACAGCGAGAAGATGTATCTGGTCGGCGACATCATCGATGGCTGGCGGCTCAAGAAGAAATTCTACTGGCCCGCCGCGCATAACGACGTGGTGTGGCGGTTGCTCAAGCGCGCCAAGCGCGGCGCCGAGGTGATCTACATCCCCGGCAACCATGACGAGGTCGTGCGCCAGTTCTGCGGGCTCGATTTCGGCGGGGTCGCGATTCGACGGAACGCGATCCATGAAACCGCCGACGGGCGTCGGTTGTTGGTGCTGCATGGCGACGAATTCGACGCGATCACGCTCTCCCACCGCTGGCTCGCGCATGTCGGCGACGCGGCGTACGAGGCGATGATGGCGCTCAACCGGCTGGTCAATCGCTGGCGGCGCTTCTGGAACCTGCCCTATTGGTCGCTGTCGAAACATGCCAAGGCTAAGGTCAAGAACGCAGTCGAGTTCATCTCGCAATATGAAGACGTCGTCGCACAGGCCGCGGCGCATCGCGGAGTAGACGGTGTCGTATGCGGTCACATCCACACTGCGGAATATCGTGAAATCCACGGCGTTCAGTATTATAACGACGGCGATTGGGTCGAAGGCTGCACCGCATTGGTCGAGCATTTCGATGGTCGGATGGAGGTGTTGCACTGGGCCGACGAGATCGAAGGAAGACAGGGGACAACCCCCTGCTTGACGCTAGCGGCGGCCTGACGAACGTGCGGATCGCGATCGTCACCGATGCCTGGAGCCCGCAGGTCAACGGTGTCGTGCGCACCTTGCAGTCGGTGCGCGACGAACTGGTGCGCCAGGGCCATGACGTGCTGATCGTATCGCCAGATCTATTCTATTCGATGCCGTGCCCGACCTATCCGGAAATCCGGCTGGCCTTCGCGTCGACCGGCTCGGTCGGCCGCATGCTGGAGGAGTTCAGCCCGCAGGCGATCCATCTCGCGACCGAGGGGCCGGTCTGCCTCGCCGCGCGGCGCTGGTGCCTGGCACGCGATTTCCCCTTCACCACCGCCTATCACACGCAATTTCCCGATTATGTCGCGGCGCGTACCGGCGTGAATCCCGAATGGGTGTGGCGCTATATCCGCTGGTTCCATTCGCCCGCGCAGTCGATCCTCGCCTCGACGGCGTCGATCGCCGACACGCTCAAGGCGCATGGCCTGACCCAGATCCGCCATTGGGGGCGCGGCGTCGACCTGTCGACCTTCGGCGATCCGGTGCCCGATCCCGCGATCCGTGCGCTGGCGGAAGATGGCAAGGGGCCGATCCAGCTCTATGTCGGCCGCGTCGCGATCGAGAAGAATATCGAGGCGTTCCTGACCGCGACGCATCCGGGGACGAAAGTGATTGTCGGCGACGGTCCGGCGCTCGCCTCGCTCAAGGCCAAATATCCCGACGCGCATTTCCTCGGACCCAAATTCGGCACCGATCTCGCCGCCGCTTATGCCGCCGCCGACGTCTTCGTCTTCCCCAGCAAGACCGACACGTTCGGGCTGGTGATGATCGAAGCGCTTGCCTGCGGCACGCCGGTGGCCGCTTATCCGGTGACGGGCCCGATCGACGTTCTGACCCCCGAGACCGGCGCGATGAACGACGATCTCGACCAGGCGATCGCCGAGGCGCTGACTCGCGACCGCGCGGCGTGCCGTGCCTATGGCCAGGGTTTCACCTGGGCCAAGAGCGCGTATCAGTTCCTCCATGCGCTGGTCCCGGTCGGCGGGGACGAGGCGCTGGCGGCGTAACGCTTGCCCCGCGCGGCCAATCGGATTAAGTCCGCTTCAACAACAGGCCGCTCCGCGAGGGGCGGCCCTATTTATTTCTGACGGAGAATTTCGTGGCTCAGCCGCTCATGCCCCATGCGACCGCTTCCTGGCTGGTCGACAATACCTCGCTCAGCTTCGAGCAGATCGCCGAATTCTGTGGTCTGCACATCCTGGAAATCCAGGCGATCGCCGACGACACCGCCGCGACCAAGCTGACCGGTCGTGACCCGGTGCGCGCGCATGAGCTGACCCAGGACGAGATCGACAAGGGCCAGAAGGACCCGAACTACGTCCTCAAGATGTCGAAGGGTCCCGACCAGATCCGCCGCACCAAGGGCCCGCGCTACACGCCGGTGTCGAAGCGCCAGGACAAGCCCGACGGCATCGCCTGGATCATCCGCAATCACCCGGAAATCTCCGACGGCCAGATTTCCAATTTGATCGGCACGACGCGCACGACGATCGCGGCGATCCGCGACCGCACGCATTGGAACATCGCCAATATCACCCCCAAGGATCCGGTGACGCTCGGCCTCACCACGCAGCGCGAACTCGACGCCGCGGTGACCAAGGCGGCCAAGGCGCACGGCATCGAAGCGCCGGTCGACACGAGGCTCGAGGGTGATCGTGAAGCACTGATCGAACAGCTCCGCGCCGAGCGCGACCAGGCCGTGCGCGATGCCGAAGCTGCTGCGACCGAGGGTGAGGGCGAGGCGGCTCCGGTGGTGCATACGGCGGAGACGCTGTTCAAGCATTGATGCAGGCATTCGCGAGCTTGTTCGGCCGGCTTTAAGTTGGTCGGCAATAATTCCGGATACGCGTGGTAGAAACGCCGGGGCCGTGCACAAAATAGCGCGTTTTCGGCCCTATTTTTCGCGTCTTGCGGGAAGCTGATTCGCTATTCATAATCTTTCGGGCCGGTCGGGAAAGCCGGTTGCTGGGGGGGAATAATAGCGTGCCATCCGTATATTCGATGCCGGGTCTGGCGGTCACGCAGCCGTTTATACTCACAGGGTCTGCACCTGATTCCCGTATAGGGTCTTTTGTGTCGTCAGCGGGCGATGTGAATGGCGATGGGATCGACGATTTCATCGTCGGCGGGGGCGGTTCGGGGCAGCAAGGCGGAGCGTACGTCATTTATGGCCAGGTCGGTGGCATCGGATCAATTAATTTCAGTGCTCTAGCACCTTCACAAGGTTTCCAGATCCTCGGCGAATATGCGGCAAATGCCGGACCTTATATGGTGGGCACGTCCGCAGGCGATATTAACGGCGATGGCTACGATGATATCGTCATTGGCGCGCCATATTATGGGCCGTTCATTCCCTTCACGGGGCGTGCATATGTTGTTTACGGCCATGCGACGTCGGGGGCGGTCGATCTCGGCAACATGACCGCGACGCAAGGTATGATCCTGCAATCCCCCTCGTACAACGATTGGCATTTCGGCGAAGCCGTCGCCGCTGCTGGCGACGTCAACGGTGATGGCTACGATGATGTACTTATCGGGGCGCCTGCTGCGGGGCAGGGCGGTCAGAACGCGGGAAGCGCCTTTCTTCTGTTCGGATCGGCCACCGGGATCACTGCCGCGAATTTGAACACGATGACCCCAAGTCAGGGGATCACGTTTTCTGGCACGCTGGGCTCTTTTACAGGACTTGATGTCGCCGGTTTAGGTGACATCAACGGCGATGGGATCGACGATTTTGCGATAAGTGCTCCCCAAAACAGCAGCGGCAGCGGGGGCAGCGTCTACGTTTACTTCGGCAAGACCAGCGGGTTGACGTCGCACACGGTGATTGCACCAGCCCCTGCCGATGGATTCGTGATCAACGGAGTTGGAGGGACGGGATTCAAGGTCGCGGCGGCCGGTGACGTCAATGGTGACGGTTATACCGACCTGATCTTCAGCCAGTCTTCCTCGACGCCGGCGGACTATGTCATCTTTGGCCATGCCGGAGGCTACGGAACGGTCGACCTCGCCAATCTCTCGCCGAGTCAGGGAGTAAAGATCACCTGGCCAAGCGGCGCAGATTCCAACAACTTCGTCGCGGGCGCTGGAGATGTGAACGGCGACGGATTCGACGACCTGATCGTGAGCGACAGTCTCAGCCAATATGAAGTGCAGGGTGTGATGTACGTCATACCGGGCTCGGCCTCTTTCGGGCCAGTCGACCTTGGCACATACACCGGCGTGGCACTCACCGTGCCGGATCCCACCGACCAGACGGCGAAGAATACCTTCTGGCAGGTATTCGACGGCGCAGGCGACATCAATGGCGACGGCCTAGCCGATCTCGTGGTGGGCAGCGGCGGCGGCCCGAATTTCGAGGGCAAGACCTACATCTATTACGGCGTCGAGGCGACCTCGCCCATCACGCGTATCGGTACCGTCGCCAGCCAGTCGCTGGTCGGCGGTGCCGGCATTGACCAGCTCTTCGGCATGGGCGGCAACGACAAGTTGTTCGGCCATGCCGGCGCCGACCAGCTCGACGGTGGGGACGGCAACGATCGGCTCGATGGCGGAACGGGCGCCGATCATATGGCCGGGGGCACCGGTGACGACACCTATGTCGTTGACGATCCCGGCGACCAGGTGGTCGAGAACCCCAACGAAGGCAACGACACGGTCGAATCCTCGATCACCTATACGCTTCCGGATAATGTCGAGAATCTGACACTGACCGGAACGGCCGCGATCAACGGCACCGGTAATGCGCTCGACAACGTGATCCACGGCAATTCGGCAGATAACACGCTCGATGGCGGCGCCGGAAACGACACGATCGATGGCGGCGCCGGGAACGATACGATCATTGGCGGCGCGGGCCTCGACATCATCCATGGCGGTGCCGGCTACGATTACATTCGCATCGGCGATGGCGATTTCGTCGCGGGCGAGGTTTATGATGCCGGGCCCGATGGCGGGCAATTGCAGATCACCGCATCGACGCAGGTTGATCTCTCCACCGCTACCGTCACGTCGTTCAGCGACCTCACGGGGGGCAGCGTGAAGCTGGCCGGTGCGCAATTCGTGCAATTCGGTTCGATCACAGGATCGACGATTACGCTCGCCAACGGTGGAACGATCACCGGGAGCGTGTTCATCACGCCGTTGTACAATACCGTGATCAACCTTGCGCCGGTCGATACTGTGTTCAACGCCGTCCGTTCCCTAGGGGCGCAGGGCGACGGCGCGCTTACGATCAACGGCAATATCGGCAACGACACCATCTATGGTACCGACCTCAATGACAGCTTGAACGGAGGCGGCGGCAACGACACGATCTATGGCGGCGGCGGCGCCGACTATCTGACCGGCGGGAACGGCAATGACGTGCTCGACGGCGGTGGCAGTTTCGATGACATGGCCGGCGGGCTTGGTGACGATACCTATTATGTCGACACGTCCAACGACACCGTCCGCGAAAACGCCAATGAAGGCTATGACACCGAGATAGGGTCGGTGAGCTTCGTGCTGGCGGACAATGTCGAGCACGGCATCTTGGTGGGTTCAGGAAGCCTCTTCGGCAATAGCGGCGACAATTGGCTGACCGGCGCTCCCGGGACCGCGCTGTATGGACTTGGCGGTAACGATCGCCTGGAGGGCAGCGCGGCCGCCGATACGCTGATCGGCGGCACCGGCGACGACACCTATGTCCTGAACGGCGCTGACACGATCGTCGAGAATGCCGGCGAAGGCAATGACACGATCGAAAGCGCCACCACCACATCGCTGGCGACCTTTGCCAATATCGAGAACCTGACCTTGACCGGCAATGCTGCGATCAACGGCACGGGCGATGCCAATGCCAATGTGATCCGCGGCAATTCCGCGGCGAATACGCTCGACGGCGGCGGCGGGGCTGACAAATTGTACGGCGGTGCGGGCGACGACATTTACATCGTCAACAATGCAGGTGTGCAGGTCTTCGAGAACGTCAACGAGGGCACCGACACGGTGCGCTCGTCGGTCAGCTATACGCTGGGCGCCAATGTCGAGAACCTGGTGCTGACCGGCACCGGCAACATCAACGGCTATGGCAATAGCGGCCAGAATATGATCACCGGCAATGCCGGGAGCAACACGCTCGATGGCGGTGGCGGTGGCGACACCTTGCAGGGCGGTGCTGGCAACGACGTCTATTACGTCCGCAACGCAGGCGATGTGATCGTCGAGGGTGCGGGTGAAGGCACGGCCGATACCGTGCTGGCGAGCGTGAGCTACACGCTCGGCGCGGCAGCGCAGGTCGAGCGGCTGGCGGCATCGGATGCCAATGCGACGACCGCGCTCAACCTGACCGGCAATGCATATTCGCATTTGATCCAGGGCAACGCCGGCGTGAACGTCCTGACCGGCGGCACCGGCAATGACAGCCTGTTCGGCTATGCCGGCGACGACCGGCTCGATGGCGGCCAGGGCGTCGACCAGATGACCGGTGGCGTGGGCAACGACACCTATGTCGTCGACAATGCCGGCGACCAGGTGATCGAGAACGCCAATGAGGGCACCGACACGGTCGAGTCCTCGATCAGCTATACTTTGGGCGCCAATGTCGAGAACCTGACCCTGACCGGCGGTCTGGCGATCGACGGCACCGGCAATGCCGGCGCCAATGTCATTCACGGCAATAGCGCTGCGAACACGCTCAACGGTGCTGGCGGGGCCGACACGCTCTATGGCGGTGGCGGCGACGACACCTACATCGTCGA